>JANNCN010000081.1:0-98915 GCA_031386665.1 Rhodoferax sp.
CCACACCTGGTGCAGGTCTTGCAGTTTGGCCGTGAACACCGCTTTGGCATCGCGCCACACTTGCACTTCACCCACGCCAGTCTTGATGGGGGACGCACTGGGCCGGGTTTTGCCAATGAAGTGGCTGCGCTTGCTCAAACCGAACTCGCGCAAGGTTTGCATGACCGCGCTGCGCTCTGCGGTGCGCACCTGCAGCAGCACGCCCAGCTCTTCATTGAAGAGGGCTTTGAGCGTCAGCTCCTCGCGCCGAGCGTTCACCTGGCTAGCCCAGTTTTTGCTGTCGCCCACCTCGGCACGACTGTCCGCGATGCCGTCACCCTCGGTCACCAGCATGTCCACGTTCAGTGCGATGCCCACCTGGCCAGCGAAGGCCATTTCGCAGGCTGCCGCGAACAGGCCCCCGTCGCTTCGGTCATGGTAGGCGAGCAATTTGCCTTGGCTGCGCAAGGTGTTGACGGCCTTGACCAAATTGACCAAATCTTTGGGGTTGTCCAAATCGGGCACTTCATTGCCCAATTGGTCGAGCGTTTGGGCCAGGATGCTGCCACCCATGCGGTTTTTGCCAGAACCCAAATCGACCAAAACCAGGGTGGTGTCGAGCTCGGTCGCGTCCAGTTGGGGGGTCAAAGTGCCGCGCACATCCGGCAAAGTTGCAAAGGCCGTGACGATCAAGCTCACCGGGCTGGTGACTTTTTTGGCGCTATCCGTGTCATTCCAGACCGTGCGCATCGACAGTGAATCTTTGCCCACCGGAATGGAGATGCCCAGTGCGGGGCAAAGCTCCAAACCGACCGCTTTGACGGTGGCGTACAGCGCGGCGTCTTCACCCGGCTCGCCGCACGCCGCCATCCAGTTGGCAGACAGTTTGACGCGATCAAGCTCAAACGGCGCAGCCAGCAGGTTGGTGATGGCCTCGGCCACCGCCATGCGGCCGGACGCAGGCGCATTGATGCTGGCCAGCGGCGTGCGCTCGCCCAGGCTCATGGCCTCGCCCGCGAAGCCCTTGAAATCGGCCAAGGTCACAGCGCAATCGGCCACAGGCACCTGCCACGGGCCAACCATTTGGTCGCGGTGACTCAGGCCACCGACGGTGCGGTCGCCAATCGTGATCAAAAAGCGCTTTGACGCAACGGTCGGGTGGGCCAGCACGTCAATCGCCGCTTTTTGCAGGTCAACGCCGGTCAGGTCGATGGGCTTGAAGTGCCGCACCACGGTTTTCACGTCACGAAGCATTTTGGGTGGTTTGCCGAGCAGCACATCCATCGGCATCTGGACGGGAGCGGTTTCGTCACTCTCGCCATTTGCCAAAATCAGTTGACGTTCTTCAGTCGCTACGCCAACCACCGCAAACGGGCAACGCTCACGCTCGCAAAACGCCTTGAACAACTCCAAAGACTGCGGGGCGATGGCCAAAACGTAACGCTCCTGGCTCTCGTTGCACCAAATTTCTTTGGGTGCCAGGCCCGACTCTTCCAGTGGCACCGCGTGCAGATCAAACTTGGCACCTCGGCCCGCGTCATTGGTCAGCTCGGGAAAGGCATTGCTCAAACCGCCTGCACCGACATCGTGAATGGCCAAAATTGGATTTTCGGCTTGCAGGCTCCAGCATTGGTTGATCACCTCTTGCGCACGACGCTCAATCTCGGGGTTGCCGCGCTGGACTGAATCAAAATCAAGCTTGGCGGCGTTGGCACCCGTCGCCATCGAACTCGCAGCGCTGCCGCCCATGCCAATTCGCATGCCGGGGCCGCCCAGTTGAATCAACAAACTGCCCGTCGGAAAGGCGATTTTGTGGGTTTGCGTGGCGTCGATCACGCCCAGGCCACCCGCAATCATGATTGGCTTGTGATAGCCGCGCTGCTCGCGCACCTCACCCGAGGGTGTTGCGTGGGAAATGCTTTGCTCGTATTCACGAAAGTAGCCCAGCAGATTGGGGCGACCAAATTCGTTGTTGAAGGCAGCGCCCCCCAAAGGGCCTTCGATCATGATTTGCAAGGGGCTGGCAATGTGGTCGGGTTTGCCGTAAGGCGGGGGTAGGGCTGAGGCGGGGACGCGGCCCTGCCCCCAATCAATGTTGGACACCGTGAACCCGGTTAACCCCGCCTTGGGTTTGGAGCCGCGTCCGGTTGCGCCCTCATCGCGAATCTCGCCACCCGCGCCGGTGGACGCCCCGGCAAACGGCGAAATGGCGGTGGGATGGTTGTGGGTTTCGACCTTCATCAGCACGTGGCTGGTTTCTGCAGATTTTTGATAGCTGGCCGAGACATTGCCAGCTTTGGCCAAAAATCGCTCGACTTCTGTCCCTTGCATGACCGACGCGTTGTCTGAATAGGTCACCAGCATGTGCTGCGGGTTTTGTTGGTGGGTGTGGCGAATCATGCCAAACAGGCTGTGCGTCTGGGCCACGCCATCGATCGTGAACTGGGCATTGAAGATCTTGTGGCGGCAATGCTCGCTGTTGGCCTGGGCAAACATCATCAACTCGACATCAGTCGGGTTGCGCTTCAAGGTGGTGAAGGCGTTGACCAAATAGTCGATTTCATCAGACGCCAAGGCCAAACCGAACTCCTGGTTGGCTTGATCCAACGCAGCCATGCCTGCATTCAGGCCGCCAGCAAGCACATCCACATGCACCATGGGCGCGGCTTTCACTTCATTGAAAAGCTGCAAAGCGCCATCGCGCGTGGCCATGGCGCTTTCGGTCATGCGGTCATGCAACAGATCGGCTACTGCCTGCCATTGCTCCGGGGTGAGCGCGACTTTGCCCAGCAGGGGTTGCTTGAGGCGCACATGGTATTCACCAACGCGTTCAACCCGGCGCACCGCCAAGCCGCAATTGCGGGCAATGTCGGTGGCTTTGGACGCCCAAGGCGACACGGTGCCAAAGCGCGGGGTCACGACCACCAAGGCCGCGTCCGGGTTGATCGATTCAGTTGCACCAACAAACGGCTCGCCGTACGTCAACAACGCCTGAAATTGACTTTGAACAGTGCTGTCCAGCGCTTGGTCAGACGCCACCCAATGCACAAAACGTGCGCTCACGCCGCTGATACGAGGGTGAATCGCCTGCAAACGCGGCAAAAGTTGCGATGCTCTGAAGTCGCTCAGAGCGCGGCCGCCCTCAAATTGGGAGATATGCAAAGTCACGGTGGGGGTCTCAAAGTGCGGGGTAGGTACATCAGGCGGGCGCCACAGATTGGGCGGCCCTGATGGTCGGGCAAAACCCTGCGGATTTTACCTTTGCGGCGGTCTGGGATAATTGAGCTATGACGATTACCTACAAAGACGCCCAAGGCGTGCAAGGCATGCGCATTGCGGGCAGGTTAGCCTCTGAAGTGCTGGACTACCTGACACCCCATGTGCAACCCGGTGTGACCACCAACGCGCTGGACAAACTGGCCTACGACTTCATCACCCAGGTGCAAGGCGGCATTCCCGCGCCGCTGAATTACCGGGGCGGTGGCAGCATTCCTTACCCGAAGTCGATTTGCACCTCGGTCAACCACCAGGTTTGCCATGGCATTCCGAATGACAAAGCCCTCAAAAAAGGCGATATCGTCAACATTGACGTGACCGTCATCAAAGACGGCTGGCACGGCGACACCAGCCGCATGTTTGTGGTGGGCGACAGCTCCATCGCTGCCAAACGCCTGTGCAGCATCACTTACGAAGCCATGTGGCATGGCATCAAAATGGTGAAACCGGGTGCCCGCTTGGGCGACATTGGCTGGGCGATTCAAAAATTTGCTGAAGGGCAAGGCTTCAGCGTGGTGCGCGAGTTTTGCGGCCATGGCATTGGGCAAATTTTCCACGAAGAACCCCAAGTGCTGCATTACGGTAAGCCCGGCACGCTGGAGGAACTGAAAGTCGGCATGACGTTCACCATTGAACCCATGATCAACGCTGGGCGAAAAGAGATCAAGGATGGCCCTGAAAAAGACGGTTGGACCATTGTTACCAAAGACCATTCGCTCTCAGCCCAGTGGGAACACACGGTTTTGGTGACCGAGACGGGGTACGAGGTTTTAACTTTGTCGGCCTTGAGTCCGGCAACGCCTGACTTTGTGCCCGCGCCAGCGGCGGCCGCTCCTGCGCAACCCGCATTGGCTGGTTAGTGGCCTCGCAGGCCATGAAACGATGGGGGCAATGAGTGCAAAGGCTCATCGAAACGCCAGTGCATCACTGACCACCATAACTTCTATGCGACCCAGCCAAGGCACGCCAATCACCCCGCCCACACGGGAGCAGTACCGCCTGCGCAAGTCAGCCATTTTGAGCCGACACGCAGCCCAAGGCGCGTCTACTCGCGGTATTCAGCGCTTGCTGCGTGACCTGTCTTTGTTGGCTGACGAATTTTTGAAAGTCTTGTGGCAAAACAGCGGTTTTGGCAAAGACATGGCCTTGCTGGCGGCAGGTGGTTTTGGGCGCGAAGAGTTGTTTCCGCATTCCGATGTGGACGTGGTGTTGATGCTGGCCGATAGCCAATCGGCTGAAAACGATCCAGCCCTCAAAAACCAGATCGAAACCTTCATTGGACAGTGCTGGGATGCGGGCCTTGAAATTGGCTCCAGCGTGCGTTCTGTATCCGAATGCCTCGCTGAATCTGTGAAAGATGTCACGGTGCAAACCGCCCTGCTCGAATCCAGGCTGATCATCGGGAGCACCCTGCTGTTTGCAGATTTTCAGCGCCGATTTCGGGCCGCCATGGACGCCCAGGCGTTTTTTGTCGCCAAAACCCTTGAGTTGCGCCAACGGCACAACAAGTTTGAAAACACACCGTATTCTTTGGAGCCCAATTGCAAGGAATCCCCCGGTGGCCTGCGCGATCTGCAAGTCATTTTGTGGGTAGCCAACGCGGCGGGGTATGGCAAAACCTGGGACGCCTTGGCTAAAAGCGGCTTGGCCACGTCTTTTGAAGTCAGGCAAATCAAGCGCAACGACGCGTTGATCAAGCTCATTCGGGTGCGTTTGCACAGCATTGCGGACCGGCGCGAAGACCGTTTGGTGTTCGATTTGCAAACCGCCGTAGCAGAATCGTTCGGCTATGACGCGCCGTCCAAGCCAAAGGCCATGGATAGCGCGGCTGGGTCTGTGACGGCTACAGCAGCCTTTGCGACAGCCACAAGCGCGGCCCTGAAGGTGTCGACCGCCAGTGTCGTTCGATCCAGCGAAACGCTGATGCGCCGTTATTACTGGGCGGCCAAGGCGGTAACGCAGCTCAATCAAATTTTGCTGATGAATATCGAGGAGCGCCTGAACCCGCAAACCCATGCGCCGCGCCCCATCAATGAACGCTTTTTTGACAAAGCGGGCATGGTTGAAGTGGCTAGCGACGACCTGTACCGGCGCAATCCCCACGCCATTCTGGAAACGTTTTTGATCTATCAGACCACGGTCGGCGTCAAAGGCCTGTCGGCACGCACGCTGCGGGCGCTTTACAACGCGCGCAGCCTGATGGATGGCCAATTTCGCCGCGACCCTGTCAACCAAGCCACCTTCAAGCAGATTTTGCTGCAGCACGACGGCATCACCCACGCAATGCGGCTGATGAACCAAACCTCTGTTTTGGGCCGCTATCTGTGGGTGTTTCGCCGAATCGTGGGGCAAATGCAGCATGACCTGTTTCATGTTTACACGGTGGATCAGCACATTTTGATGGTGTTGCGCAACGTGCGGCGCTTCTTCATTGCCGACCACAGCCACGAGTACCCGTTTTGCTCGCAATTGGGCGCGGGCTGGGACAAACCTTACATTTTGTACATTGCCGCCCTGTTTCATGACATTGCCAAAGGCCGTGGCGGCGACCATTCAGAACTGGGCACGGCCGATGCACGGCGATTTTGCAAACAGCATGGCTTTGACCGCGACGACACGCAATTGATCGAGTTTTTGGTGCGCGAACATCTGAGCATGAGCCGGATTGCGCAAAAATCAGACCTAAGCGACCCTGACGTGATCGCCGCATTTGCCCAGCGCGTCGGCACTGAGCGCTATTTGACGGCCCTTTACTTGCTGACCGTGGCAGACATTCGTGGCACCAGCCCCAAAGTCTGGAACGCCTGGAAAGGCAAGCTGCTCGAAGACCTGTACCGCTTTACCTTGCGCGCTTTGGGTGGCCGCGCCCCCGACGCGCACGCTGAAGTCGAGGCCCGCAAACGCGAAGCGCTGATCATGGTTGCGCTATACACCATGCCGTTTGAGGCCCACAAACCATTGTGGGACACGCTGGATGTGGGTTACTTCATGCGCCATGACGCGGTGGACATTGCCTGGCACACCAAGCAGTTGTCGCGCCACGTGGGCTCGGCCAAACCCATTGTTCGGGCGCGCCGCTCCCCCGCAGGCGAAGGCCTTCAGGTGATGGTTTACACACCCGACCAGCCGGACTTGTTTGCCCGGATTTGCGGCTATTTTGACCAGCACGGCTTCAGCATTCTGGATGCCCGCATCCACACTGCCAAAAACGGCCATGCGCTGGACACGTTTCAGGTCACCACCACATCCGAGCCCGAGGAATACCGCGAAATCACCAGCATGCTGGAACACGAGTTGGCACTGACCATTGCGACCAATGGCCCGCTGCCCAACCCGAGCAAGGGCCGCGTGTCACGGCGGGTCAAAAGCTTTCCGGTGGCGCCCCGCGTCAGCCTGCGCCCCGATGAAAAAGCCCAGCGCTGGCTGCTCAGCATTTCTGCCAGCGACCGCGTGGGCCTGCTCTACAGCGTGGCCCGTGTGCTGGCCAAACACCGCATCAACCTGCTGCTGGCAAAAGTCGCCACCCTGGGCGAGCGGGTTGACGACACCTTCTTGATTGACGGCCCCGAGCTGCAACAAAACAAGGCGCAAATTGAGATTGAAACCGAGCTACTGGAGGCGCTGGCGGCTTGAAGTTGCGGTGAATAGACGAATCAGCGCAAACCCATAGCTACTATATTTATAGCAAACTATCGATATTATGCGAGAGCTAGATGCTTATTTTATTCTCAAAACGACCCAAATCACCGCCAAACAGTCAAATTTACCACATTTGTGGTAAAAATCGATGTTTTAGGCGATTTTGATCAATTTAGGAAAGCTTGAGGCATTCACAACGGGCTGCAACTGGCTTCAATCATCCACTGACGCGTCCAGTCCCGGAAACATCACGTCGGTGAAGCCAAACTTGCTGAAGTCGCGCACCCGCATGGGGTACAACTTGCCGATCAAATGGTCACACTCATGCTGCACCACCCTCGCATGAAAGCCGCTGGCCATGCGGTCAATGGCGTCGCCGTACTGGTCAAACCCGGTGTAGCGAATTTTGGCCCAGCGCGGCACCTCAGCACGCAAACCGGGAACTGACAAACAGCCTTCAAAGTCATGCTCTTCAGCCCCACTTTGCGGCGTGATGACCGGGTTGATCAGCACGGTGCGCGGCACAGGTGGCGCGTCAGGGTAGCGCGGGTTGCGCTCACCACTGCCAAAAATGACCAATTGCAGGTCAACTCCAATTTGCGGTGCCGCCAAACCCGCCCCGTTGGCGCTGACCATGGTGTCCAGCATGTCGCTGATCAGCAGATGCAGTGCGTCGGTGTCGAATTCGGTCACAGGTGGCGCAATGCGCAGCAAGCGCGGGTCACCCATTTTGAGGATTTCTCGGATGGTCATGTTTGATACCCTTGTTTTTAGGTTTAATTTTAGGGGTCAGTTCCGTTGGCCCGCCGGGCCGGATAGGCTAAAACACGTTTAGCCAGCATCCAGCAGCGCCCGCAACCCCGTCTCATCCAAAATCTCCACCCCCAGTTCCCGCGCTTTGTCCAGCTTGCTGCCAGCCTCTGCCCCGGCAACTAAATAATGAGTTTTCTTGCTGACCGAACCCGCCACCTTGGCGCCAGCCGCTTCAAGCAGGTCTTTGGCTTCGTCGCGGCTCAACGTAGGTAAGGTGCCGGTGATGACAAAGGTTTTGCCAGTCAGGGGCTTGAGTGCTCCTTCCACCGGCTCGCCCTCTTCCCAGGTCAGGCCACAGGCTCTGAGCTGTTCGACCACTTCGCGGTTGTGGGCTTGGTCAAAAAAGGTGCGCAAGCTCAACGCGACGATGGGGCCCACGTCGGCCACGCCAGTCAGTTGCTCCAGCGTCGCGTCCATGATGGCGTCCAGCTTGCCAAAATGCCGCGATAGAGCTTTGGCGGTGGCCTCGCCAACATGGCGAATGCCCAGGCCGAACAGAAAGCGCGGCAGCGTGGTTTGCTTTGATTTTTGCAACGCGTCCACGATGTTTTGGGCCGACTTTTCAGCCATTCGATCCAACTGTGCCAATGACGCCAGGCCAAGCCGGTACAGGTCTGGCAAGGTTTTGACGATATGGGCATCGACCAGGCTGTCCACCAGCTTGTCGCCCAAACCTTCAACCTCGACCGCGCGGCGCTGGGCAAAATGCAAAATCGCCTGCTTGCGCTGCGCACTGCAAAATAGGCCGCCGGTGCAGCGGTAGTCGGCTTCGTCTTCCTCACGCACGGCAGCACTCGCGCAGACCGGGCAAATGCGCGGCATGGTGAACTGGGGCGCATCGGCCACCCGCTTGTCCAGCAACACCGAGACGACTTCCGGAATCACATCGCCTGCGCGGCGCACGATGACGGTGTCGCCCACGCGCACGTCTTTGCGCCGTGCCTCATCTTCGTTGTGCAGCGTGGCATTGGTCACCGTCACGCCGCCCACAAAGACGGGGGCCAGTTTGGCAACCGGTGTCAGCTTTCCCGTACGCCCGACCTGAACTTCAATCCCTAAAACCGTGGTCAATTGCTCTTGCGCGGGGTATTTGTGGGCCACGGCCCAGCGCGGCTCGCGGGTGACAAAGCCCAGTTGCCGCTGCAGCGCCAGACCGTTGACTTTGTAAACCACGCCGTCAATGTCAAACCCCAAACCGTCTCGTGCTGCGCCTAAGCGCTGGTGGTAGGTCACCAACTCAGCAGACCCTTGCACCACAGTGACCCAATCCGACACCGGAAAACCCCAGTTTTTCAGGGTTTGCAGCATGTCAGCGTGGGTTTTAAAGTCTGGCCCACCTTGTTCTGGCGGGGTCATTTCGCCCAAGCCATAAGCAAAAAAGCTCAAGGGTCGCTGCGCGGCAATCGCTGGGTCAAGTTGGCGTACCGCGCCCGCCGCCGCATTGCGCGGGTTGACAAACGTCTTTTCGCCTTTGATGCCTTTGGCAATCTTGTCGCGCTGGCGCTCGTTCAATGCCTCAAAATCATCACGACGCATGTAAACCTCGCCGCGAACTTCCAGAACTGGTGGCCCCGCGACTAGCTTGGGGGCCAGTTTCAGTGGTATCTGACCAATCGTGCGGATGTTTTGCGTAACGACTTCGCCCGCCTCGCCGTCCCCCCGGGTTGCCGCTTGCACCAGCACACCATTTTCGTAACGCAGGCTCATGGCCAGGCCATCAAACTTCGGTTCGGCCACGTACTCCACGGGAGGGTCAGATTCTGTCAACGCCAGTTCTTTGCGAATTCGCGCATCGAAGCTTTGGGCGCCTGTAGCCTCCGTGTCAGTTTCGGTGCGAATACTTAGCATCGGCACCGCATGGCGCACACTGGCAAAGGCATCCAGTGGCTTGCCGCCCACCCGTTGCGTGGGCGAATCAGGCGTCAGCAGTTCCGGGTGCGCGGCCTCCAACTTTTGCAACTCTTGAAATAGGCGATCGTATTCGGCGTCTGGAACCTGCGGATCGTCCAGCACATAGTAGCGGTGCGCATGGAAATGCAGCGACTGTCGCAGCGCATCAAGCTGCAGCTGGATGGCGTTGGGCACGCTAGCAACCCTCAGGAAAAAAGCCTGCGGGCCAGTGCAGACCCGGACGACAACTCATGCTCGTCCAGAGTGTCGTACAGCGTTTCAAGCTCGGAGCCGATCAAATCCATTGCATCAGAGGCCAAAGCGATGCCGTTGTCGTCGGTCACGGTGCCGTCCATCGCGGCAGACAAGCCCTTGGCGGCTTCGCGCAGACGCACAAACGGGCTCTCAGACCGGTCCACCTGGGGCACATCCAGGCTCAGCGTGAACTCGCGCAGGGCGGACTGAGCCGGGTCTTCAGCCAGCGCGGCCTGGGTGTCAAAACTCAAGCCCAAAATCGGCGGCATGCCCGCTGCGCTGCCGGGCAACACCATGCGCCCCGGCATGACCCCTGCAACAAACCCAAGCCGCGCCGCGTTTTGGTGCAGGTAGCCCGGGCTCCAGGCGGCGCTGCGAGCGCGAACCGTGAAGCTCAGCTGGGCATCATGGTCGCCTGCAAAATTATCTAGTTCACGCGCCCGGGCGACTTCATGGCGCATGTCTGAAAACTCGGGGCTGGCGTTGACCGCGTCGGCAAACGTCTGCGTTTTGATGACGAATTCTGAAAATTCAATGTCGTTCAGGGCACCCGACCGGTTAGCCAACTGAACGCCCGCCTGAAAAGCCGTGTAACGTTGGCCCGCGGCAGGCATCTCCCAGGTTTGGCTGGCGTTGTTCAGCCCTTCGATGGCGAACGGCTTGCTGCCGACCCGGCGCGTCACGGGCATGGCGGCCAAGGCGGCATCGCCCGAAACCGGAGACTCCAGCGCCAGCGGGGCAATGGCATCAATCAACGAGTCCAGCATGGGCTTTTTCTCAGGGGCCGGAATCGCAAAATGGCCCGATGAGTTGCCAGGGTCAAATTCGCTCAAGCCTGGGTCTTGCGGGCCAGCAGCACCGAAAGAGCTGTCCAATCCATGTGGGTCATCGCGGCTGTCGGGATCTGTCGGCAAGGCTTGCCGAGGCGCGTTTTTGCGCGATGTCCAGGCCCCATGGGCAACCACAGCCGCCAAAACCAGGCCGCCCCCAATGGCCAACCCCAGTTGCAAAGAACTCATGGACATGCTCAGACGATCTCGGCCAGGCCGACCGCAGCTTCCATGTCCACCGCGACGATGCGCGACACGCCCTGCTCCTGCATGGTCACGCCAATCAATTGCTCGGCCATTTCCATGGCTATCTTGTTGTGGCTGATGAATAGGAATTGCGTCTCTTTGCTCATACTGGACACCAGTTTCGCATAACGCTCGGTGTTGGCGTCGTCCAGCGGCGCGTCGACCTCATCGAGCAGGCAAAACGGTGCCGGATTGAGCATGAAAATCGCAAACACCAAGGCAATCGCGGTGAGTGCTTTTTCGCCGCCAGACAGCAAATGAATGGTCTGGTTCTTTTTGCCGGGTGGCTGCGCAATCACCTGCACGCCCGAGTCCAGAATTTCTTCCCCGGTGATGACCAGACGCGCATTGCCGCCCCCAAAAAGCTCGGGGAACATCTTGCCAAAGTGCTCGTTCACCGTGTTGAAGGTGCCCGACAGCAATTCGCGGGTTTCGCCGTCGATTTTTTTGATGGCGTCTTCCAGCGTGGTCATGGCCTCGACCAAATCTGCCGTTTGCGCATCCAGAAACTGTTTGCGCTCCCGGGCGGTGGTCAGTTCGTCCAGGGCTGCCAAGTTGACGGCCCCCAGGGCCAGAATGTCGCGGTTGATGCGGTCAATATCGCTTTGCATGCCGGTCAGACGCACATTGCCTTGCTCAATCGACAACGCCACGGCCTCCAGATCGGCCTTGCCGTCCAACAAAAGCTGGGCATATTGCTCAAAACCCAAACGCGCGGCTTGTTCTTTCAATTGAAATTCGGTGATGCGCTGGCGCAGCGGATCCAGTTCGCGCTCCAGTTGCATGCGCCGCTCGTCGCTGGCTCGCAGTTTGGTGGTCAGGTCGTCGTACTCGCTGCGCTTAGCGCCCAGCGAGACTTCGCGCTCGAGCTTCAGGGCCAAGGCGGACTGCAGGCCCACTTGGGCGGCGGCATCGGTCAGGCGGGTCAACTCGTCCTGGGCGTTTTTTTCTTCCGATTCAATCGTGTTGGCTTGCTGGGCGGCGGTTTCAATCGCCCGCGACAGCTCGGCCCGCCGCGCGGTCAGGCTGCGCATGCTAAAAGTTGCTTCTTGCGATTGGCGCTCCAGGCTGCGCTGCTGTTCGCGGCAGTCGGTCAGGCGGCGGTCAGCGGCGATGACTTTTTCGTCAAGTTGGGCATGTCGCTCTTGTGTGTCGGCCAGCTGCATATCGAGCTCTTCAAAACGGCCCTCAGCCGTCACGCGGCGCTCTTGCAACTCGTCCAGCTGGGCGTCCACCTCAGCCAAATCACCGGCAATCTGGTTGCTGCGCTCCCGCAATTGCTGGGCCAATTGGGTCAGGCGCTGAGTTTCAACCTGCAGTTCGTGGGAGCGGCTTTGCGCGTTGGTCGCTTCGCGGCGCACGGCAATCAGGCGCTGTGAGGCGTCGGCATAGGCGGCATCTGCCCGCACCAGACCTGAGCGCGACTCTTCGCTGATCAGCACTTGTGCGCGCAATTGCTTGTCGAGGTTTTCAATCTCCTGGGCGCGAGCCAGCAGGCCAGCCTGTTCGGAATCTTGCGCATAAAAACTCACGCTGTGGGCCGTGACGGCATGGCCAGATTTCACAAAAACCACCTCACCCGGCTTGATTTTGTCGCGGCCTTGCAGGGCTTCTTCCATGCTTTGGGCGGTTAAACAGCCTTGCAGCCAATCGCCCAGTACGGCGCGTTGCCCAGCGTCGTTCAAACGCAGCAAATCAGCCAGCGGCTTGAAGTTGTGACTGGCATTGGCATGCGCCTGGCTTGAACCTGGCGCAGCAGCCAAGGGCGGGCTGTAAAACGCCAGCTTGGCGGGCGGCGCGTCTTGCCCGCCCGCACCCAAAAAGCCGCGCACCATGTCCAGCCGCGACACCTCCAGCGCGCTCAAGCGCTCGCGCAGGGCGGCCTCCAGCGCGTTTTCCCAGCCTTGTTCGATGTGGATGCGACTCCACAGGCCCTGCAATGAGTCCAGGCCGTGCTTGGCCAGCCACGGCTGCAATTTGCCGTCTGTTTTGACCTTTTCTTGCAACGCCTTTTGCGCCTCAAGCCGGGCTTTCAATTCAGCGTGGCGGGCAGATTCGGTGTTGGCCAAGTGCTGCTGCGCGCGGCGGGCTTCGTCCAGCTGGGGCACTGCCTCTTGCAAGTCGTGTAGCCGGGCATCGGCCACCGTGGCGTCTTCTTGCGCTTGGGCCAACTGGGTTTGCAGGCCCATTAGACGCGACTCGTCCGGGGCGGCCAGCGCATTGCGGTCCAGGTTAAGCTTTTCGCGGCGGGTGGTGACCTGGCGCGACTGCTCTTCAATCGAGCGCTGATCAGCCGCCAACACCTGAATTTGCTGCTGCACCTGGGCCACGCCGGTGCGCTGCTCGTTGGCGGCTTTCTGGGCCATGCGCAAGGCGTCTTCCAGGTCGGGCATCGTCTGGGCTTGCTCTTCAACCTGCGCAGCCAAAAGCTCAGACTTTTCTTCACCGACCATCGCCAGTTCAGACAGATTTTCAATTTCTGCCAGCGCGTCGTCTTTGCGGGTGGCCCATTGGGCGGTTTGCTCTTTCAGAGTGGCCAGACGCTGCATCACGCGGTTGCGGCCCTCGACCACAAAACGAATTTCAGCCTCCAGGCGACCCACGTCGGTGCTGGCTTCGTAAAGCAAGCCCTGCGCCTGATTAACGTGGTCGCCCGCCGCGTAATGGGCTTGTCGCACGGCTTCCAGATCGGCTTCAATGTGGCGCAAATCGGCCACCCGGCTTTCCAGCGAGTTCAAGGCGGTTTCAGCATCGGCCTTGACCTTGGCTTGTTCTGTTTCAGACTCGCGGCGCTTTAAAAACCATTGCTGGTGCTGCTTGAGGGTGACTTCCGCTTGCAGCGTGTTGAACTGGCGCGCCACTTCAGCCTGTCTCTCCAACTTGTCCAGGTTACTGTTGAGCTCGCGCAGGATGTCTTCCACCCGCGTCAGGTTCTCACGCGTGTCTGACAGGCGGTTTTCAGTCTCGCGGCGACGCTCTTTGTACTTGGAAACTCCAGCGGCTTCTTCTAAAAAGAGGCGCAACTCTTCGGGTTTGCTTTCAATGATGCGGCTGATCGTGCCCTGCCCAATGATGGCGTAGGCGCGTGGCCCCAAACCTGTGCCCAAAAACACATCCTGCACATCGCGCCTGCGCACGGGCTGGTTGTTGATGTGATAACTGCTGGTGCCGTCACGGGTGAGCACGCGCTTGACAGCAATTTCCTCAAACTGACCCCATTGGCCGCCGGCGCGGTGGCTCGCATTGTCAAACACCAGCTCGACACTGGCCCGGCTGGACGGTTTGCGGGTGGTGGTGCCGTTGAAAATCACGTCCTGCATCGACTCGCCACGCAGCTCGCTGGCCTTGCTCTCGCCCAACACCCAGCGCACCGCATCCATGATGTTGGACTTGCCACAGCCGTTGGGGCCAACCACCCCGACCAATTGCCCGGGCAACTGAAACGTGGTGGGTTCGACGAAGGATTTAAACCCTGATAACTTGATTGAATTGAGACGCACGGAAGTGGGGTAACGATGTCCAGAAAAATGATTTAAGTGACTGATTTATATGGAAATCTGGGCAAAGTCAAAGGCAAAAACAGGTGCCAATGATACCTTGGCAGGCCAACGCCTTGGCGGCTAGGCACCAAAGCTTGTATCCAACTGTCAAAGCCATTCGGATTGAGCTGCAGGGTGACGGGTCGATCCAGGCAATTTGCTACTATTTATATAGCAATAAATGACCCTTTAACGTGAGCTAGAGGCGTATTTTGTTCATATTTTTGGCATTTTGACAAGTTTTGACAGACTTCATATCACCGGTGATATCACTTCTTCAAAATCAGCAATCCTGAACACGGCGGTTCGATCGTGTTTAAAACCGCCAGAGCGCATACTCGGTGGCCTGCAAAGACAGGCAAAAGTACCAAAACCACGAAAGAAACCCCATGACACTTTGCCCCATCGCCATCGTCACTGGCTGCGAAAAATGCCCTGCATTCAAAATTTGCCCCCTCAAAGGTGTGATCGGCAACGCGCCACCGGACAAAGACAGCAAGCCCGCCGCAGCGGCTTCTGCGCAGAAGAAAAAGTAATTTTTTGAAAGCTTAAGCCGCGGGTCTGCGCCTGAACTGGGCGCACTGGCCAGATAATCAGGCGTCAATTGATTGCCGCCCATGAACCCCCTTCTCGCCCACCTTCAGCCCTACCCTTTTGAACGCCTGCGACAACTTTTTGCGGGCATCACCCCCAACCCGGCTTTGCGCCCTATCAGTTTAGGGATTGGCGAGCCCAAACACGCCACACCCCCGTTCATTCTGGATGCACTGGACGCCGCCGCCCGCGCCGTGCCCAGTGGCCTGGCCGCCTACCCAGCCACTGCGGGGTTGGACAGCCTTCGTGCTTCATTCGCAGGCTGGCTGCAACGCCGCTACCAACTGACGCTGAACCCGGCCACCCAAATGCTGCCAGTCAATGGCTCGCGCGAGGCGCTGTTTGCATTGGCGCAAACCGTGATTGACCCACGGGGTAGCCAGGGTCATCAAGAAAGCACCTCGCCGCCGCCGGGCCGCCCCAAGGCGGGCGATGCCTCCTCGGGGGGCAGCTCAGCACTCGAAGTGGCCAGCGTGGGGGCTGCCTACGTGGTGTGCCCGAACCCGTTTTATCAAATTTACGAAGGGGCCGCGATTTTGTCGGGCGCCAAGCCTTGGTTCGTGCCCGCCCTGCCCGCCAAAAACTTCGCGCCCGATTGGGACAGCGTGCCCGAAGCCGTTTGGGCCAACACCCAGCTGGTGTTTGTGTGCTCCCCCGGCAACCCGACTGGCGCGGTGATGCCGCTGGTCGAATGGCAAAAGCTGTTCGATTTAAGCGACCGCTATGGCTTTGTCATTGCGTCTGACGAGTGCTACAGCGAAATTTACTTCCGCGACGAGCCGCCGCTGGGTGGGCTCGAGGCCGCCTTCAAATTGGGTCGCCAAGACTTCAAAAACCTGATCGCGCTGACCAGTTTGTCCAAACGCAGCAACGTGCCGGGCTTGCGCAGCGGCTTTGTGGCAGGCGACGCCGTCATCATCAAGCAGTTTTTGCTGTACCGCACCTACCACGGCAGCGCCATGAGCCCGGTGGTACAAGCCGCAAGCCAAGCCGCCTGGAACGACGAAGCGCATGTGGTGGCCAACCGAACGCTTTACCGGCAAAAGTTTGCGGAAGTCACCCCCGTGCTGGCCCAAGCGCTGGAAGTCGCCTTGCCCGACGCCGCCTTTTACCTGTGGGCCAAAGTGCCGTCGCCAACAGGCGATCCGCAAACCTTGGGCGATGACGCCGCCTTCGCACGCGAGCTTTACGCTCTTTACAATGTCACCGTGTTGCCCGGCTCGTATTTGGCCCGTGAGGTCGACAAGCACAACCCCGGAGCCGGGCGATTCCGCATGGCGCTGGTGGCCGACACCGCCGAATGCCTTGAAGCCGCACACCGAATTGTTCAATTTTGCCAAGCTAAAACTGAAAATCCTGCCTGAACCTCTTTCCCGAAATCCTCTCTCCCTTCCTCTCTTCCAACCCATCAAATGACCCAAGACACCCAACAGCTTCAAGCCATCATCGACACCGCCTGGGACAACCGAGCCAGCCTGTCTATCGCCTCCGCCCCAAAAGAAGTGTCAGATGCAGTCGAACACGTCATCACCGAACTCAACAGCGGCCGCTTGCGGGTGGCCACGCGCCAATCTGTGGGTCAGTGGACGGTTCACCAGTGGATCAAAAAGGCCGTTTTGCTGAGCTTTCGCCTGAAAGACAATGTGGTCATGCGCGCTGGCGACCTGGGTTTTTATGACAAGGTTCAAACCAAGTTTGCGCACCTGGACGAAGCCCAAATGAAGGCCACTGGCGTGCGCGTGGTGCCGCCAGCGGTCGCACGGCGCGGCAGCTACATTGCCAAGGGCGCGATTTTGATGCCCTCTTACGTCAACATCGGCGCGTATGTCGATGAAGGCACCATGGTGGACGCGTGGGCCACGGTTGGCTCGTGCGCGCAAATTGGCAGAAACGTGCATTTGAGCGGCGGCGCGGGCATTGGCGGCGTGTTGGAGCCGGTGCAAGCGGGCCCCACCATCATCGAAGACAACTGCTTTATCGGTGCGCGCTCTGAAGTGGTTGAAGGCGTGGTCGTCGAAGAAAACTCGGTGCTGTCGATGGGCGTCTACATCGGCCAAAGCACCCCGATTTACGACCGCGCCACCGACACCGTGAGCTATGGCCGGGTGCCAGCTGGGTCGGTCGTCGTGTCGGGCACCTTGCCCAAACCAGGCGGCAAATACAGCACCTATTGCGTCGTGATCATGAAGAAAGTTGACGCCCAAACCCGCGCCAAAACCAGCTTGAACGACTTGCTCAGAGACTGAAAAAATGGCCCCCACGCTTGCCACTTCGTGTGCTGCGCTGCCCCCCGTGGGGGCTAATTTTTCTAGGGGCGGCCCGTCGAAAAATTGCTTTGATTTTTGTGTTGCGTCACATTTAACTGCGGAGTAATTCCATGTCAGCCGTCCCAGCAAACCCACCCGGCACGATGGAGCGCATATTGCGCTTGATGAGCGAAAAAAAGGCGTCTGACGTGTACTTGTCAGCGCATTCGCCCGCTCTGATTCGAATCAACGGCAACTGCCTGCCCATCAACAGCCAGCTTTTGCCACCCGACGCTCCGCGCAGCCTGCTGGCCGAAGTGTTGTCTGAAGAGCGCATGGCTGAATTGGACTCAACCGGCGAGCTGAACATGGGTTTTCCGATGGCGGGCGTGGGCCGGTTTCGGGTCAGCGGCATGCACCAGCGCGGCTCGGTGGCGGCGGTCATTCGCTTCATTCCCAACACCGTACCCACGCTTGAGTCTTTGTCCGTGCCGCCCATTTTGGGCGATCTCATCATGGAAAAGAGGGGCTTGCTGCTGATGGTCGGTGCCACGGGCGCAGGCAAAAGCACCACCTTGGCGTCGATGATCGACTACCGCAATGAGACAACATCCGGCCACATTTTGACGATTGAAGACCCAGTCGAGTTTTTGTTCAAAAACAAAAAATCAGTCATCAACCAGCGCGAAATTGGCAACGACACGCAAAACCTGCAGGTGGCCCTGAAAAATGCGCTGCGCCAGGCCCCTGACGTGATTTTGATCGGTGAGATTCGAGACCGCGACACCATGTCAGCCGCCATTGCCTACGCCCAGTCGGGCCATTTGTGCCTGGCCACCATGCACGCCAACAACAGCTACCAGGCGCTCAACCGCATTTTGAGCTTCTATCCCGTGGAAGTGCGTCAAACCATGCTGGGCGATTTGTCCGCCGCGCTCAAAGCCATTGTCTCGCAGCGCCTGCTGCGCACCAATACCGGCAGTCGCATTCCGGCGGTCGAGATTTTGCTCAACACCAAGCTGATTTCAGAACTCATCGAAAAAGGCGACTTTTCGGGCGTGAAAGAGGCCATGGAAAAATCCATGTCCGAGGGCTCGCAAAGCTTCGAAGGCGACATTGCCCGGCTGATTGTCGAAGGCATCGTGGATCGCAAGGAAGGCCTGCTGAACTCGGACTCGCCGACCAATTTGATGTGGCGCATGCAAAACGACTTCAGCAACGAAGTGGCGCCCAAGGAAGAAGAAGATCCGGATGACGAGCCGTCATTCACGGAAATTACCCTGGACGTCAAACACTAAAAGCAGTTTTCTAAAACATGACCCCCACGCTTTTCACTTCGTGTAATTCGCTGCCCCCCGAGGGGGCTAATTTTTCTAGGGGCGGCCCGGTGTTCTCGAAGAGCGGCGAAGCCAAAAATTGCCTATGACGTCAACCCTCCGCCTTGCCGAGCAGCTCATTTCATGCGAATCCGTCACCCCCCATGACGGCGGCTGTCAGGACATCATCAGTGCCCGCTTGAAGCCGCTGGGCTTCACCCTGGAGACGCTGGTCAGCGGGCCAGACAACTTTCGGGTCACCAACATGTGGGCCAAACGAACGGTGGCGGGCGCTAAAACGCTGGCCTTTGTGGGCCACACTGATGTGGTGCCGACAGGCCCGCTGGACCAGTGGCACAGCGATCCATTCACACCCACGCACCGGGACGGCAAATTATTTGGCCGGGGTGCCAGCGACATGAAAACGTCGATTGCTGCATTTGTGGTGGCAGTCGAAGAATTTATCGCGGCGCATCAAACGGCCCCGCTGTCCATTGCATTCCTGTTGACCAGCGACGAGGAAGGCCCGGCGCTGGATGGCACCGTCAAAGTCTGCGACATGCTGACGGCACGCGGCGAAACCCCGGACTATTGCATCGTGGGCGAGCCCACGTCCGTTGAGCGCACTGGCGACATGATCAAGAATGGCCGGCGAGGCACGATGAGCGGCAAGCTGACGGTCAAAGGCGTGCAAGGGCACATTGCTTATCCGCATCTGGCCAAAAACCCGATTCACCTGCTGGCACCGGCGCTGGCCGAGTTGGTCGGCATGGAATGGGACAAAGGGAATGAATTTTTTCCGCCCACCACCTGGCAGGTCAGCAACATCCACGGGGGTACGGGCGCTGGCAACGTGATACCTGGCAGCGTCGTGGTGGACTTCAATTTTCGCTTTTCAACCGAATCGACCGCGCCTGGGTTGCAAAGCAGGTTGTTGGACGTGTTGCAAAAGAACGCCTTGTCGTCAGGGACAGATTTCGACCTGACTTGGGTGATCGGTGGCCTGCCGTTTCTCACCCCCCCTGGCACCTTGGTCAACGAGGTCAGCGCAGCCATCAAGGCTGAAACGGGCATTGACACCCAGTTATCAACCACAGGCGGCACAAGCGACGGGCGGTTTATGGCGCAAATCTGCCCCCAGGTGATTGAACTCGGCCCCCCCAACGCCACCATTCACAAAATCAATGAGCGTTTGAGTGTGGCCGACATCGAGCCTTTGAAAAACATCTACCGCCGTGTTCTTGAAAACCTGGCGGCGCAAGGCTCTCTCGGGACTGATGCGGAAACTTTCTCAACGAATGCCGCAGTGATTGGCGCATGAGCCTGATTGAACTGATCAGGCACGGCGCCCACCAGCTTGAAGTTGCAGGTGTTGCCTTTGGCCACGGCACAGCCAACGCCTTCGACGAAGCCGCTTGGCTGGTGTTGTGGCAATTGGGCCTGCCGCTCGATTCAATTTTGGACGATGGCGAGGGAACGCTTGCCCATCAGGCCATTGCGGCTGACGCACAGGCGCAGGTCGACGCGCTTATTGCCAAGCGCATCCAAACCCGCAAACCCACTGCCTACCTGACGCGAGAAGCCTGGCTGCAAGGCGTTCCGTTTTATGTCGATGAGCGGGTGATTGTGCCCCGCTCGTTCATTGCCGAACTGCTGGCCGAAGGTGCGATTGACCCGTGGTTGACCGAACAAAGCCACAACGTTCTGGATCTGTGCACCGGCAACGGTAGCCTGGCCATCATTGCAGCCCTGGTTTACCCCGAAGTGCGAGTCACCGCGTCTGACTTGTCGGCAGACGCTCTGGCCGTGGCCCAAATCAACCTGGACAAACATGCACTGCAAAACCGCATCACCCTGGTGCAGTCAGACGGCCTGAACGCCCAAGCCTTGGTGGGCCGCGCACCGTTTGACCTGATTCTTTGCAACCCGCCTTATGTGAATGCGTCCAGCATGGCGGCACTGCCTTTGGAATACCACGCTGAACCCGCCATGGCCCTGGATGGCAACTTGGCAGGAGGCGTTGACGGCATGGACTTTGTGCGCACGCTGCTGCAAAACGCCCCTGCGGTGATGCATCACAACGCCGTGTTGGTGCTTGAAATTGGCAACGAGCGCGAGCACTTTGAAGCGGCGTTCCCCAAGCTCGAAGTCGTTTGGCTGGAAACCAGCGCAGGCGAAGACCAGGTGGTGCTGGTTACTCGCAACGCCTTGGCGGCAGAAAGCGAATCAAGGTCGGCGATAATACGAGCAGTCGCTAGGTAATTTGCGGCGCTTAATGATCCGCAAACTGCCACAGTGCGGCACTTGAACCCAAGCCTGGGCGGGTAGCAGGCGAGACGCTGGCTATCAGACCACTGCCATCAGCACGGAGTTCTACAAATTTGGGGCTCTGGCACTTACCGGTAGCTCAGGTTTTGTGCCGAGAATTCCGAACATGCCTCAATTTGGCAGCATTTGGACTCCAATGCGGCGCCGTTTAAAAAAAACCAGTGCAGCGAATTCGTATTTTTCGGGTTTGGGCTGTAGCGCTTAACCCATAACCCTGACCTAGTGTTTGGGTTTGACTCGACCAGATTGCAATTTTTTCGATGATTACCCTCAAAAACGTCACCCTGCGCAGAAGCGCCAAAGTCTTGTTGGATGGTGCGACTGTCACCCTGAACCCTGGCGAAAAAGTCGGCTTGGTGGGGCGCAATGGTGCGGGAAAATCGTCCTTGTTTGCCCTCTTGAACGGTGGCTTGCATGAAGACGCGGGCGAATATTACATTCCAGCGCAATGGCGCATGGGCCAGGTGTCGCAAGACATGCCTGAAACGGAGCAAAGTGCCACGGACTTTGTGGTCGAAGGCGACACGGTGCTGCTGGCCGCCCAGACCGAGGTGACCGAGTCTGAAGCCACAGAAGACTACGACCGCATGGCCCACGCCTACATGAGCTTGCAAGACGCGGGCGCACATGACGCACCGGCCCGTGCGCAGGCCTTGATTTTGGGCTTGGGCTTCAAAACAACCGAATTGACCAACCCGGTGAACAGTTTCTCGGGCGGCTGGCGCATGCGATTGCAGCTGGCCCGCGCTTTGATGTGCCCGTCTGACCTCTTGCTGCTGGACGAACCCACCAACCACTTGGACTTGGACGCCTTGGTGTGGCTTGAAAGCTGGCTAAAACGCTACGAAGGCACCATGGTGGTCATCAGCCATGACCGCGAATTTTTGGACGCTGTGACCGATGTCACCTTGCACATTGACGCAGGCAAACTGGTGCGCTACGGCGGCAACTACAGCAAGTTTGAAGACATGCGGGCTGAGCAAATGACCCTGCAACAAAACGCCTTTGCCAAGCAGCAAGACAAGATTGCACATTTGCAAAAGTTCATCGCCCGCTTCAAGGCCAAAGCCAGCAAAGCCAAGCAAGCGCAGAGCCGCGTCAAGGCGCTGGACCGCATGGAAAAAATCGCGCCACTGTTGGCCGATGCCGATTTCACCTTCGAATTCAAAGAGCCCGCGAACTTGCCCAACCCCATGCTGTCGATGATGGGCGTGAGCTTTGGTTACCCGCCGCCTGCTGATGAAAACGGCAATGTGCCAGATGACGTGCCACCCACAGTGATTGTGCAAAACGTCAGCAAATCGGTGTTGGCGGGTCAGCGCATTGGCATTTTGGGGGCCAACGGCCAAGGCAAATCAACCCTGGTGAAAACCGTCGCCCGCGCTTTGCAACCGCTGGGCGGCGAAGTCACCGAAGGCAAAGGCCTGAACATTGGCTATTTTGCGCAGCAAGAGCTTGACGTGCTGCGCCCCGCCGACACCCCGCTTGAGCACATGATTCGCCTGGTGCGCGAGATGACGGCTGCGGGCAAAATCCAGGGCCAGCAAACCCGCGAGCAAGACTTGCGCAGCTTTTTGGGCACCTTCAATTTTGGTGGCGACATGGTCAAGCAGGCCGTGGGCAGCATGAGCGGCGGCGAAAAAGCCCGCCTGGTGCTGTGCATGATCGTGTGGCAGCGCCCCAACCTGCTGCTGCTCGATGAACCCACCAACCACCTTGATTTGGCAACCCGTGAAGCGCTGAGCATGGCCTTGAACGAGTTTGAAGGCACGGTGATGCTGGTCAGCCACGACCGCGCGTTGTTGCGCGCCGTGTGCGATGAATTCTGGATGGTCTCGCGCGGTGGCGTGGCCCCGTTCGATGGCGATTTGGACGACTACCAGCGCTACTTGCTGGACGAAGCCAAGCGCCAGCGCGAAGCCATCAAAGAAGCCAGCAGCACTGCCGCCAAAGCCGCCGCCCGCGCCCAAAAGGCCCAAGCCGATGGCCACACCGCCGACGAGAAAAGCAAGGCAGAACAACGCCGCATGGATGGCGCAAAGCACAAATCAGGCGGCGAAAAACCAAAATCCTTCAAACGCGAGATTGAGGTGATTGAGGCCCGCATGGCGGTGCTGAACGGCGAAGGCGCGGCGCTGGAGGTACGACTGGCGGCCCTGCCTTTGCCTAGCGAGATTGCCGACATTGGCAAACGGCTCAAAGTGGTGAATGACGAACTCAAAACCCTGGAAGACAAATGGCTGGAGCTGTCAGCCAAGGCCGAAGCTGTTAGTGCTTGAAATTTGAAACGTTTTGGCAAAAAAGAACCTGCAGGTTCTTTTTTGTTAAAAACAGCTCAAAATTGCCATTTTTAGAACTAAACAGGCCTCTAGCTCTCAAATATATTCAATAGTTTGCTATGTAAATTATAGCAAAAATTGCGTCATATTGCGTCATATTGCGTCATTGACCGCCCCTCAGTTTTCTCTATGGCTGTTGTGGCAACTCGATTTTTTGCACTTCGCCAAACTTGATCGGCGTTGCGGGCCATTGATCTGCCCGACTGACGCTGCGAACTCCGCTAGATATCAAATTGACGGCGCGAATCACCCCGGCGTGGGTTAGCCAGACAGCATCTTGCTGGCGCGCCATTGTTTCGTCCCACACAGCGGCGACCCGCCGCATCACGTCTTGCACACTTTCGATGCCGCCAAATCGCCAATCGCCAAAATTGGCCGTCCACTGGGCGATTTGCGCCTCGGGAATGGCGCTCCAGCGCTGGCCTTCAAAGCAGCCAAAATTCATCTCGGCAAGCCTCGGGTCTGATTGACTCTCCAAATCTGGCCGCAGCGCTGTCAATTCAAGTGCAAGCTGACGACAGCGTCGCAAGGGAGAAGACAAAATTTGAATGCCTTGTGGCAGTGTCAGCGCCAACGCAGCAGCCATCTGACAGGTTGCACTCTGATCGGCATCAATATCACTTGCGCCATAGCAAATGCCAGCTTCCACCAGCGGCTGGGCATGTCGAACAAGCCATAGTTTGGCAGTGGCCCCGGAGCTGGCGGCAGCTTCAATGGTCATGGGGCATGAGTCTATGGTGAAGGTTAAGGTTTACAGCGCGAATGCCAACCCAAGGTAAAAGGCAGCCTCGCAAACCTGCTGGGTAGCGCCAAGACAGTCCCCAGTGAAACCCTGAAGGCGCCGCCAAAACAGTCGCCCCATCCACAGCAAGGCCAATGCTGACCCTAGCAAGGGCCAAACCAAATTGAACCCCGGCCCAAGCCAGCCAACGAGCACCAGCGCGCCCGCGGCCCAGGCGAAAGCAATCGCCAGACTTCCCCAGCTGATTTGGTCGGCCAGCGGCTTGGACTTGGTCGTGGCGTCGTCGCCGACATGGGGCATAGCGCGAATCAACACCAAGGGGCACGCCCTCGACACAACATGTGCGGCAAACAGACCCCAAAGCAAAGCATTCGGGCTGATGGAACCTATCAATGCCAACAGCGACACTTTGGTCAGCAACATCAGCACGAGCGCGAGAGCGCCAAACGCGCCCACACGCGAGTCTTTCATGATGTCCAATGCGCGCACTCTGTCGCCCGAACCACCCAGCCCGTCGGCCACGTCGGCCAGGCCGTCCTCATGAAAAGCACCAGTTATCCACACACTGGCAGCAGTTCCCAGCACGGCGACCACCAGCGGCCCAAAAGGGCTGGGCGGCAGCGCTATCAGCAACAGCGCAGACACGCCAGCCACCAATGCCCCGACCAAGCAACCCACCCCCGGAAAATGCGCCGCACTGGCTCGCAACATGGCCGGGTTGTACCCCACCCAGGCGGCCAAGCGCCCGGTGATGGGAATGCGGGTGAAGAACTGAAGGGCCAGTAGACAGTGGCGCAGGAAATTCATGCCAGGTTGCGTTTAAAAGTGTCGATTGATTGGCTTGAGGCTGACCGCCGGTTTACCCAATTGTCTGGGCAGACACGCCCGCTTGCGCAAAGCTGGCCATGTCCCGCAGCACGGCGCAGGCCGATTGCAGCAAAGGCCAGGCCAGCGCGGCACCAGAGCCCTCGCCCAAGCGCAAGCCCAGGTCCAGCAGCGGCTCTGCTTTCAGGTGCGTCAGCATCAGCGCATGACCGCGCTCGCCAGAGCGGTGAGCAAACACACAACGCTGCAATACCAAGGGCTGAATGGCATGGGCCACCAGAACCACCGCACTGGCGATGAAGCCATCGACCAGCACCACGCGGCGCTCGTGCGCGGCTTGCATCACTGCGCCCAGCATGGTGGCCATTTCAAAGCCACCGAAGGCCGCCATGGCATCCAATGGCGTGGTGGCGTTGTCGTGGTGCTGCAGCACTTTGCGCAGCACGGCGGTTTTGCCTAGCACAGCTGCTTCGTCTAAGCCAGTGCCTGCACCCGTGCACACCGCAATGTCCTGCCCAGTCAGCCGCGCCAGCAGCAACGAAGCCGCCGAGGTGTTGCCAATGCCCATCTCGCCCAACAGCAGCATGTTACCGGGCAACTGCTTCACGATGGCTTGGCCGTTGGCGATAGCTTCTGAGCATTGCATTGGTGTCATGGCAGGCTGTGTAGACGCATCTTTCGTGCCACCCTCGCCCTGCGCGGGCTTGCGCACCAACAAACCAGGGCGTGTCGCGCCAGGTGGCAGCCCTTGCAGAAAGTCTCGATTCACCCCGCAATCCACCACGGTGAGATCAAGGCCGTGCTGTCGTGCCAGCACACTCACGGCGGCGCCCCCAGCCAGGAAATTTTCAACCATCTGCCAGGTCACGTCACTGGGGTAGGCCGACACCCCCCGGGCAGCCAAACCATGGTCGCCGGCAAACACCACCAGTTGCGGCTGCTTCAGTACGGGCGACTCGGAGTCCAATATTTGACCCAATTTCATTCCCAAAGACTCAAGCTGTCCCAGCGAACCCAGGGGTTTGGTTTTTTGGTCCAGCTTGTGTCGCAGCTTCTGATTCAGGGTGGGGTTGTGGATGTCAACCAAGGTGGGCAAAGTGAAGTTCATTTTTTGAAGCGGTCGCTGTTGTGGGTTTGATTGTGGATTTAGGTTTTGTTTTGAGGGCGGTTTGGGAGTGGTTTGGGAACTTCGTTTCAAGCCGTCGCTGACGGCAAGCGCGATCAGGCAATCAGCGTCTGCAACACTCCCGGTTCGAAATGCTTTTCGATGTAGTCGGCAAGCCCCTCAAACACCGAGTCCAGCGTGGGAGCTTCTGCACCAAACAAAGCGTGCAGCACGTTGGCATCCTCAAAAAGGCCGTGCAGGTACACGCCCAACACGTTGCCCCGATTGTTCTGCCATGCCAAGTCGCCAGGCATCACAGCCCGAGCCACATCGCCCGCTTTGGCCATGGCGGGGTGCTGCGCGGTCTGGCCGTGGTGAATTTCATAGCCTTGCACAGAAATGCCAGCCAATTGCGCCCAGGCAGACGCAGACGCTGAAAAGCTCTTCAGCCCGTCAAATCGGGCCTGTGTGTGCTTCACTGTTTTGTCAATGGCAAACACGGTGACCAAAGGCAGCAGACCCAGGCCTGGCGCATTGCCATCAATTTCATGCGAGTCAATCAGCGCTTCGCCTAGCATCTGCAAACCGCCACAAATGCCCAATATCGCGCCGCCAAGGCTGGCGTGGTGGTTGATGGCCGCATCAAGCCCTTGCTTGCGCAGCCAGGCCAGGTCGCCACTGGTGTGCTTGGATCCAGGCAAAATAATCCAATCTGTTGCCGCGTTCAGGCCGGCCAATTGAGCTGTGCTGCGCACCCATTGCAAGCGAATACCGGGCACATTTTTCAGCGATTGAAATTCATCGAGGTTGCTGATGCGCGGGTAGGCAATGACCGATATTGTGCGGGTAACGGCACCCGCTGTCAGAGTGCGGTCGTCAAAAATTCCATCTTCTTCGGGCAGTCCGTGTTGCCACCACATGGGCAGGGTTGCAACGGTGGGCACACCAGTCAAATCCTGAAGCATTTGCGGGGCGGGGGCCAACAGTGCTGCATCACCGCGAAACTTGTTCAACACATAGCCCTTGATCAACACACGTTCTGACTCAGGCAGCAGCGCCCAAGTGCCGTAGAGGTGCGCAAAGGCACCGCCCCGGTCAATGTCTGTGACCAGCAGACACGCCGCGTTGCAGTGCATTGCCACGCGCATATTGACAATGTCGCTGGTCGCCAGGTTGATCTCAGCGGGCGACCCCGCGCCTTCAATGACGATCACGTCGTTTTCGGCGCGCAACTCGTCCAATGCAGCGGCGATGTGCGGCCAGACTATGAGACTGCGGCCTCGCCAGGGCATGGCGGTTAGTTCGGCGTCCACTTGCCCCATCAGCACGACCTGACTGTGCGTGTCGCGTTCGGGCTTGAGCAGCAATGGGTTCATTCGCACGTCAGGCCTAACGTTTGCAGCCAGTGCCTGAAAGTACTGGGCAGAGCCAATTTCACCGCCACCGTGGTCGGGGGTAACAAGGTTTTCGCGCCGATCGGCCGATAAGGGAAATGCACTCCCATCGGGGGATAGCGACCCGTGCAGCGGTAGCGCGTGGGAGCCAACCACGCGGGCGTTGTTGCTCATGTTCTGCGCCTTGAACGGGGCAACTTTCCGGCCTTGGCGCGCGTAGTAGCGGCACAGTGCGGTGGTCAACCAGCTTTTGCCAGCACCGCTGGTGGTGCCAAGCACCATGACGCATTTTGCGGTCATACGAAATCCTGAGTAAGTGGTGCCGTCACCGATTGATGAGGCCCGTTAAAGTGCTCTATGTCTCTCACAGCCTCAATCAGCGCATTCTGGGCCGCCACCGGTTGCACTGCCAGACGCACATGGCCCGGTAAACCGAAGCTCGATGCATCTCGCAGCTTGATGCCGTGTCGGCGCAGTTGGGTCAGCAAGGCATGAAATTTCAGCGAACTGATGTGTTCAGCAATTTGGGCGCAAAAAAAATTGCTTTCGCTGAGCAGGTACTCCCAACCAAGGGCTTTGACGCAATTGACTTGCCGCGCTTTCCAAACGCGCAGGGTGTCCAGGCTCTCGGCAAGCCAGGCTTGGGTATCGGTTTTCATCCAGGCCTGCAAAAGCGCTACACCATGAGCGCCCAGGGGCCATGAGGGGCTCAATCGGTTCAATTGCGTCACGATATCACCCGCACCCGTGGGTGCAATGACATACGCTGCACGCACCTCTGTCAGGCCCAACGCCTTGTTGGGTGACCAGAGCTGCCAGACCTGAGACAGTCGTTCTGCTGTCCACGCGCAATGCCCACTCAAACGCAGGGGTTCGTAAGCGCGGTCTAGCACCTGCAATTGCGGCACAAGGGACGGCGCACTGTCAAAACCCAGACCTCCCGGCTTTTGATGTGACTGCCCCAATAGGCTGGACGGAGTCCGCACACTGAAACCACCCGACACCACCGCCAGCAATGTGGCAGTTAGGCGGGCGGGTAGCCAGCTCAAGCAATCGTCTGCCCAAGCAGTCCATTTGCCGCCCCACTCCCAGATCTGGCCGTTGCGCTCGCCCCGGTAGCCCCAGATGGCATCGGCCGTGTTGGCAAAGCGGTACAGCGCTGCACCAGGTAAGCCCAGCAACAGGAACCAAAAAATAGGGGCGACCACGGAATCGTTCAGGTTCTCGGCCAATGACTCAATGGCGCTTTCACGCACCTGCACTTCAGTCAACACCGCAACATCGCGGCTGACCAACCAGCTCAGGCGCTCGCGGCCAGCTTGCAATGATTCGCCCAAGGCCTTTTCCACAGCCTGTACTTCGCTTTTCAACATCGCCCAAACCAACAAGGGTTTGAGAGCCAGACCTAACAGGACTGCGGCCAGCGCTGCGCCGGTGATTGAAGGCCAATGTGGCGAATCAAACACCGACTTGAACAGAGCAACAAGGGCGTTTTGAAGAACCAAGGCTGCTGCAAAGACCAACACCGCACCTGCACACTAAGCGAGGGCACCACGCCCATGAAATACTCGCCGCTCAAAATCGCAGCTTTTGCCTTCTGCCAACCGTCACTTGCCAGTTGCGCAGAATGCTCCATATCCTGACTCTTCCAGCTAAACCCATCGCCCAAGCCCTCAATGGGGATACCAATTTGCTCAAACATGCGGTGCTCGCAAAAACGCGCAGTGGGCACTTTCATGAATTGAAAAATCTTCACGGCCTTGCCTCGCCCATGAGCCCGCAGCGCCAAGCCGAAGGCAGCGGTGCTCTTGCCTCTTCCGTCGCCCGTGTTGACGATGACGATGCCGCGGCGCTCGCCTTCGGGTTTGTCGTAGGGCTTGTCGGTGGGTGGAGTTTCTATTTGCATAGGGTTTGTTGCCTCGGTTCAAGTTCCAATTGATTTCAAGACTGGCAGCGCCACCCACTGATTGCCCAGTGCATGAATGGCAATGCGCTTGTCAAACACCGATTCGAGCGCGCGGTGCGTGCTGGCGGCATCGCAAGCACCTTGGTGCAGAATGCAACCTTGGGCCATGATGATCATCTCATCCGCGTGCAACGCCATGGATATTTCGTGCAGCACGCTCATCACCGTTTTGCCTTGCCGAACAAGCGCTTGCACCAGCGCCAACCAGTCGGCCTGGTGCGGTGGGTCCAGGTTGGCGAGGGGCTCATCCATCAGTAACACATCGGCTTCGACGGCCAAAGCGCGCGCCAGTAACACGCGCTGACGCTCTCCGCCCGATAGCTGTCCCAGCGCCCTGCCCCGCCATTCCCAGGCCTGCGTGGCCTGCAAGGCTTGCGCCACCGCCGCGTGATCGGCGTTGCTAGGCGCAGCCAACCAAGACTGGTGCGGCAGGCGGCCCAGCATTACTACGTCTTGTACCGTGAGGTCATCGCCAGTCGATTCGCTTTGGCCCAGCCAAGCCAGTTGCCGCGCACGCACACGACCCGGCAAACTGGCCAATGGTTGCCCCAACAAGGTCACCGCGCCTGTGTGCGGCAGCAGATGAGCCAGCACCTTCAGCAAGGTCGATTTGCCTGCGCCGTTGGGGCCAACAATGCTGGTCCAGCGCCCTTGGGGAATCGCCAAGGAAATACCATGCAATACCTCGGAATTTCCGAGGCGGGCCTGAACAGAATCAGCGTGTATCGCTGGTGAATTGACAGCCGTCATCACCAGCCCGCCCCACCGTCAGTTTGAGTGTTGCGATGCATCAGCCATAGCAAGTATCCACCGCCTAACACCGCGGTGAGCACGCCCACTGGCAATTCCTGTGGGGCGATCAGCCACCGCGCCAGGGAGTCAGCCACCATCAGCAGCACGCCGCCCACCAGGCTGGACAACAGGATCAAGCGGCTGTGCGTGGTTTTAATGAAGGAGCGCACCAGATGCGGGGCAGCCAAGCCTACAAAAGCGATCAACCCCGTCTGCGCCACTGCAGTACCAGTCGCCAGCGCCAGCACGGCGACCAGCGCAGCGCGCATGGCGCCCAGTGGCAAGCCGAGGCTGCGGGCCGTTGCATCGCCTAAGCTCATGCCATCAAGCACGCGGCCCAAAATCCAGGCAGCCACCACACAAACCAACCACACGCCCGCCATGAGCAAGCAGGCCGTCCAGCCCACAAAACTGGTTGAGCCCAGCATGAAAGCCTGCATCGCCTGCAATGAATCGGGTGAAAACAGGAGCACCAGATGTGTCATGGCCCCCAGCACCACGCCCACCACCACCCCGGCCAGCAGCAGTCGCAACGTGTGCTGCACTCCGCGCGACAGCGCCAGCGTGAGCAGCACCGCGAGCACCGCACCGGCGAATGCGGCACCCGTCAGTCCCACACGCACCAAGGCACTGCTGGAGAAAACGCTGACAACACCACTTCCTAAGCCACCACCATTCATCATGTTTCCGGCGCTCGCCGATCCACCCAGCATGCCCGCACCACCGCCCATGGCCGCCAGCGCCAGCGCCACGCCCAGGGACGCGCCCGATGCACTGCCCAGCAAAAACGGATCTGCCAGGGGATTGCGGAAAAGCCCCTGCGCCACAGCGCCTGCCAGCCCGAGCAGCGCACCTGCTACCCACGCGCCTAGCGTGCGCGGAAAGCGAATCTCCCAGATGATCTGCTGCGCCATGGCGTACTGAGCAAGGTCTTGTTGCGGGTTGAGCAAGGGGTGAATCAGGTTTTCGAACCCCGTGCTGCCGACGCAAACACCCAGGGCGACCAGCGCAACGCCGCTGAACAACAATGCCCAGACCAGAGCCGATATGCTGCGCCCTCTCAAAGTTTGGCCTCTGTTGCGACAACGGCGGCCTTAGTTTTGGGCGCCTTGTCAATCAAACACTGCGCCATCAACCGAGCGCCCTCAGCCATGCGCGGCCCTGGGCGTACCAAAACATTGGCCTGTTCGCTGGTGAACATGCAAACGCGTTGCTCGCGCAGTGCTCGAACGCTTTGCCATCCGGGGCGTTGGGCCATACCGTCAGCGCTGCGCTGGCCGATCATGATGAGATCAGGGTTGGAACGCACGATGTACTCGGGGTTGAGTTTGGGGAAAGGCCCCAAGCTGGCCGGAACGATATTTTTCACACCCAGCCGAGTCAGCGTTTCACCAATGAATGACGATTCGCCCGCTGCATAAGGCCCTTGGTTCACCTCAAAATAAACCCGCGTGCTGCGCACCTGCTGTGGCAACGACTGAGCCGCTGCCGATACTCCAGCATCTATCGCGCGCCAGATGCGCGGCGCGTCTGCGACGTCCAACACCTGACCCAGCTTGAGCATCACGCGCTGCACGTCGGCGTGCGTTTTGGGTTCGAGCGCCATCACCTTGATGCCCAGCGCCTGCAATCGCTCGCCCGCCCGAGACGAAGTGGCCATCAACACAACATCGGGCCGCAAGGCAACAATCGCCTCAATATTTGGGTCAAGCCCACCGCCCACCTTCGGCAGTTGTTGCAGGCTGGCCGGATGGTCGGAATATCTGTCTACCCCAACTAAGCGCTGACACTGGCCCAGCTCGCACACGGTTTCGGTCAACGAGGGCAGCAGACTAACGATGCGCTGTGGGGTTTTGTCAAACTCCACGATTCGACCGCGGTCGTCAGTGACTTGCAAGGCATGCGCACTGCTCAAGCCTTGCAAAACAAAGCAAGCAAAAAACGCAAGCAATCCGAAATTGAGCCGGATTGTCACGCTTTGTCTTCCTGTTTACTTTTAAGGGTCAGAGGCAACCCCGCCGCCATCAACGTTACGCGGGCGCATGCCCGAGCGACCGCCTGATTGAGCTGCCCTAATTCGTCAACAAAGGCGCGCACTTCAGCACCCAGCGGAATCACGCCCAAGCCAATCTCGTTGCCGACCAGCACGACTGGGCCGGGCGCATTTTCAATCGCCGTCACAAGTGATGCTACCCACGCCTGCTCCACCAGGCTGGCGGGTTGACTTTGCTGATAACCGCCACCTGGTGCGGGCATGAGCAAGTTGGTAAGCCAAAGCGTGAGGCAGTCCACCACAATCAACACATCGGAATGACCGTGATCAGCTATCGCCTGGGCCAGCCCCAATGGTTCTTCCACGGTGGTCATGCCGGGTACGCGATCTGCGCGGTCTGCCTGATGCCGAGCAATGCGGGCGCGCATCTCATCGTCCCACGGTTGTGCGGTGGCAATCAGCACCGCCCGGTGTTGGGGCGATGCAGCGAGCCAGCCTTGCGCCAACAACTCGGCACGGCGCGACTTGCCGCTTTTCTGCCCCCCCAGGATCAGCTCGCTGCGGGCCACAGTCAACGGTATTAATGGCGATTCACGCATGCTCTAGCGCCCAGGCATTGACAATACGGTGCAAATGCGCCACGCCATCCGTCAGCGCTGCGGGGCCGGGCTGCAAAATGTCTGCTGACTTGATCTCGAACAGCTGCCTATTTTTAACCGCATTCACGTTCTCCCAACCCGCTCGTGCCGCCACTTTCTCGGGCCTGAATTTTTTGCCGCACCACGAGCCGATGATGATGTCGGGGTTGCGCCGCACAATCTCAGCCCCATCGGCAATGATGCGGTTTTTACCCATGGCCTCTTTCGCGAGCTCAGGAAAACAGTCGTCGCCACCTGCAATGCCCATGAGTTCAGACACCCAGCGAATCGCACTGATATGAGGGTCATCCCACTCTTCAAAAAACACGCGAGGGCGACGTGGCAGGGCGCGGGCCTCCTCTTCAATGCCTTGCAACTGCAGACACATGGCAGCAGTCAGCGCCTGACCCTTTTCGCCCTGCCCCACCATGGCAGCCACCTGCGCCATCATCGACAAAATCTCGGCCACGCTGCGTTGGTTGAAAATGGTGACTTGCACGCCCTTTCGGATCAGCTCGGCGGCAATGTCAGCCTGCAGATCCGAGAAGCCAAACACACAGTCGGGTTTCAGGGCCAGAATCTTGTCAATTTTGGCGCTAGTGAAAGCACTGACTTTTGGCTTCTCTTCTCTCGCCCGGCGGGGGCGCACGGTGTAACCCGAAATACCTACGATGCGCCGCTCTTCCCCCAGCAGGTACAACCATTCCGTCGTCTCTTCGGTCATGCAGACGATGCGTTGCGGGCCTTGGGGTACTTCAAACCGTTGACTGCTCATGACATTTCCATCGAAGACGTTGAATCGGGCTTGAAGTCGAGCATGACCGAAGAGAGTTCACTCACTCAGTCACATTGACCAAGACAGCGACACAAACAGATTGCGCCCCGGCATAGAGAAGGTGTTGGCCAACGCATACTGAGCATCCGTGGCGTTGTTCAGCCGCGCTAGCAAAGACAAGTCTTTTCGAATACGCCAGTCTGCGCCCAGGTTCAACAAACCGTAGCTGGGCAACACGTCGCGCCCACTGAAGGCCAGGTTGTTGTCTTCCCGGTCGCCAGAGAGCTTCAACTCGCCGAACACATTCACATCGCCAATGCGGTGGCTGACCTGCGCGTTGATCACGTTTTGAGCAACGCGCACCAAACGCAGGTCATTCGACGCTGCCGTGGTTGAGAACGACCGGGGGTCAGCGTAGTCGTAAGACACTGCATAGGTGGTGGCGCCCACTTGCCAATCGGCACTCAGGGTCGCGCCGCGCAACACGGCCAAGGAACTTTGCACATTGGTGCTGGGGATGATGAACCCCTGAATGGTGTTGTTGTAAACCACCGCGCCCACTTTCAGGTTGCCTTTGTTGTAGCGCAAGCCGATTTCTTCGCTGCGGTTGCGTTGCGGCACCAAAGCAGTATTGCCAAACCCCGGGAAGTACAGCTGATTGAACGACGGCGCCTGAAAACTGGTGCCCACGCTTGCGACCACGCGCAAATTGGCCGACAGGCGGTAGCCGCCCGACAGCGCCCAGTTGTTGAAGCTGCCAAATTGCGAGTTGTCGTCGTTGCGCAGGACTGCCAAGGCATTCCAGTCCGAACGGTTCAGCGCATACGACACCAAGGCACTGCGAATGTCGCGCGAGGTCACGGTGTAGTTGGTCGAGCTGTCGACCGATTCAGACCGGTTCTCCAGCGCGACGGACAGCACATCTCGCCCCAAAGTGATGTCGTTTTGCCACGTCAGTTGCTTACGGCTGGTGTTGAACCTGTTGCCGCCGCCAAAAGCGCCGTCGGCAATGCGAAAGTATTCGCTGACGGAGACATCATCAATATTACCGAGCGTGACGGTCGATTTCCATTGGGGCAACCAATTGGCGACCCACTGCAGGTTGACGGCGTTCATTCTCGGTTTTGACACCGCGTCAGACGTCGCCTTGTTCAAGCCCAAGGGGTTGGGAAAGGGCGTTCCGTCAAACTGGTAGTCCGTTTCGCTTCGGAGCAGACTCAAAGTCACGCCATGGTCGCGGTTGATTTTGGCGTTGAGTTTGGCATCGACGCTGGTCGATTTGAAGCCGTCTGCGTCGGCATTGAAGCTGCCTGAAGCTGGGTTGTTGATCACACTGATGCCAGACGCGTTTTCATGCGAGACGCCCAAGCTGTAACCGATGATTCCGGCACTGCCCCGCACCGAAGCGCTGGCTTTTTGCTGTCCGTCCGTGCCAAGCCCAACGCTTGCGGCCAGCGCCAGTTTTTCAGCGGTCGCCCTCGTGAAAATCTGAATCACGCCGCCCACAGCGTCTGGTCCGTACAAAGCCGAAGCCGCGCCGCGCAACACTTCAATTCGTTCGATGCGGTCTAGCGGCAGATTTTCAAATGACGTAGTACCCGTCGTGGCTGAGCCGATCCGCACACCGTCTATCAACACGATGGCCTGGCTGGTGGTGGCCCCGCGCAAAAAAATGCCGGTCGCCGAACGGTAACTGCCGCTGGCCACCATTTGCACGCCTGGCAATTGCGTCAAAAGATCACGCAAAGAAGATTGCCCGGCCTGGTCGAGTTGCGCACGGTCGATGACCGAGACATCGGCGATCACATCAGTGATGAGTGTGGCCACGCGGCTGGCGGTGACCACCACGTCTTTTAACGTCAAGGTCGCAGGCGCTGCGCTTTGCGCCCAAGCAGGTGATGCAAACGATGCAGCGACAGCAAAAGCAATAGGAAGACCAAGAGGAAGGGACATTGAAGACTGGGTCGACAACGCGATCGGGCGCACGGCAACGCGCGCACGGGGGGTACTGTTTTTCATGATGGAAAAGTCAACAAAAAGACCCTCGCCGTCGTCCCCGACAGCGCACGGGCAAAAAGGGTGAGCGCATTTTTCATAAGCGCTCATCCACCTTGTTGGCCGGTATCCGGGCTGTCGGCGCGGATTTCATCGCCTTCCCAGACGCGTGTTCAAAACGTCCAGTGGATATGTGATGAAACCTGAACTTGCACCAAAAGTACAAGCCCGTCCGATTGACCGTTGCGGGGGCAGCGCAGGTTGGTTGAGCTACTGATGAGTTCGCCCTCCTGCTTCCCGTTGAACTGCGAAATGTGAACCACTTTGCGAGCACCAACACAGGCATTTTAGTCACAAACCAAATTGTGAAAATGCTTGGGAGGGGCGATTGGCAATTCGCACATTCGGCGTTGGCTCAATGCATGCTTGAAAAAATCAACGAATGATGCGGCAAACAATCCGGCCGCTATCTGGCACAAAACACCTCCATTTTGACCAACTATGGCTACTAAATACCCAATATGGGCATATTAGGCAAGCTTTTGTCACTTTTCGAATCAAATTGGCATACAGCTCTCTAATTAGATCAATAGTTTGCTATATATTTAATAGCATTTTGATAGCCCAGTTGTTGACTATCGATGGCGCATTTAATGTCATTTCCTGGAACTGCCGATCCTTAGTGCCGTTAACGACTGCTCCTATCTGTCCTGATTGATTTGCGTTGCAAACTCGTTATTCCTCTCATATGAAATTTTGATTTTCCGCTTGCATACCCAATAAAAATAGGGTAAACTTTTGTTTCACTAACGAATCAATGAGTTTTCAGTAAAACAAACACCGCCAGCTGACCTTGCAAATATTGGAAGAATTTGATGTCATCACCCGCCACTGTTGTAGCGAATTCACCTCTGCTGGCCAATCGTCGCATCTTAGTCACGGGTGGCGCGCGCGGCTTGGGGCTTGCCTTTGCACGCTCGCTGTGCCAGCATGGGGCGCAAGTCGTTTTGGCCGATATTCGGGCTGATCTATTGCAGCAAGCCACCGCCGCTTTGTGCAAAGAAGGATTCGTGGCCAGCTGCGTGGTGCTGGACGTGACTGACCCCTTGTCAATTCAGCTTGCCGTCGCCTCGGCCTTGAAGGCCATGGGCGGCTTGGATGGCCTTGTCAACAACGCAGCCGTTACCGATTCTGGCGGCAAGGGCATGGCCGACATCGAGTTGGCCAAGTGGGATCAGGTGATGAACGTCAACGTACGGGGCACCTGGCTCATGACCCGGGCCTGCCGCCCTGCATTGGCTGCCAGCGGCAAAGGCTCGATTGTCAATTTAGCGTCTGACACCGCCCTATGGGGAGCGCCCAATTTACTGGCCTATGTGGCAAGCAAAGGCGCGGTGATTGCCATGACCCATTCACTGGCTCGCGAACTAGGGCCCGACAACATCACCGTCAATGCCATTGCACCCGGTTTGGTCGCTGTCGAAGCAACGGAGTACGTGCCGGAAGCAAGGCGATTGCATTACCTGAACCAGCGGGCAATTCAGCGCGAGCAACTGCCCGAAGACGTGTGCGGTGCAGTGGTTTACGCGCTGTCCGATTTGGCTCGATTTGTCACCGGGCAATTGCTGGCCGTCAATGGTGGCTTTGTGATGCATTGACGCTTTGAAAACAGACTGCCTGTCACCTCTCTCTTCTCAGGAAACACCATGAACATGCTCTCCATCCAAGAAGCCGCCAACGATGCCAAGCCCAGTTGGACACAAGCCGCAGACCAAAGCTTTGGCGACTGGATGACCAGTCGTATTGCCCGTTTTGCAAGCCGTAAATACGACTGGGACGCTCTCAAATTCCAGGCCGACCACGACCCCAAGTACCGCCGCGCGCAGATGCGTTACCTGGGCACTGGTGGCACTGGCGTAACTACTGACATGAACACCGTTGCCGCCGAAAACTTCACCTTCTCCACCATGGTGATACCCGCCGGTCATGAAGGCCCGTCGCACTTGCACATCGACGTGGAAGAGGTTTTCTTCGTCATGCGCGGCAAAATGAAATTGATCCTGGAAAAAGACGGCGAAAGGTTCGAAACCATCCTGAACGAGCGCGACCTGGTTTCGGTTCCGCCTGGCGTCTACCGAGAAGAAATCAACATCGGTGACGAGGACGCATTGATGTGCGTGATGCTGGGGGCGAAAAAGCCCCTCACCCCCACTTACCCTGACGACCATCCACTGGCCAAAATCAAACGTGAACTGTTGGCCCAGGCAGCGCAGTAAGGCGTAGTCATCAACTTGCCGACCGCAAATAGACGCTGCCAAACTTTGCCCCCTGCTTCCCCATGACCACCCCCACTGTCGCCAACGACGCCGAATTGCTACAAGCAACACTGCGCCTGCTCGATCAAGCGTTTGCACTGCAACAGGTCACATTGTCAAACGGCGAAAAGGTGATGGTTCGCCGATGCGGAAAACCCGATGCAGCGCTGCCCATCGTGCTCTTGCATGGCATCAGTTCGGGATCGGCGTCATGGCTGCATTCGGCCTTGATTTTGAGCGAACACACTGAAGTCATAGCGTGGGATGCGCCTGGCTATGGTGAATCCACCCCCTTGCCTTCCGCAGCACCGACCGACCTCGATTACGCAGCGCGTTTGCATGACATGCTTTTGGTTTTGGGGCTGTCTTGCTGCGTGCTGGTCGGCCACTCGCTGGGCGCACTGGTGGCGGCAGCCTACGTGCGACGCTATGGCTCAGACGCCAATGCCTGCCAAGTGGCTCGGCTGGTGCTCATCAGTCCCGCTGGCGGCTACGGCAGCACCGTGCAAACCGAAAAACGCGACTCAGTGCGCGAGGAGCGCCAAACTGCGTTGCAAACGCTCGGCGTGGCGGGTTTGGCCGAGCGCACCGCCCGGCGCTTGCTGTCGCCCCAAGCCACGCCCGAAGCCATGGCCTGGGTCCGCAGGAGCGCGGGTCTACTGAGGCCAGCGGGCTATTTGCAAGCCATTGAATTGCTTTGCGAAAGCGATCTGGGCCGCAGCGCCCCGAGCGCGGTGCCGGTGTCAGTCTTCTGCGGAGACGCCGACATCGTGACGCCCCCTACAGCCTGCCAAGCCTGGGCGCAAAAATTCGAGGCCCCGTTTGCGTTGCTGGCGCGGGCTGGTCACGCCAGTCCCACCGAGCAGCCCCAGGCCGTCGCCCGGGCCATTGCACAGTCTTCAGTCGCAGCCCAAAAAGCAGCCCAGAACGCGGCGTCAGAACCACACGCGAAAGCAATTCACGCATGACCCAGCCCCCAACCGACGACCCCACAGAAGCCGCAGACAGCAGCGACGGTGGTGACAAGTACATCGTACCAGCACTGGAGCGTGGCTTGCGCGTACTGGAAGAATTTGGCCGCGACAGTAAGTCCCTGGGTGCACCCGAATTGGCTCGCCGCTTGGGCCTGCCCCGCTCCACTATTTTCCGGCTCCTCACCACGCTTGAAAGTATGGGTTTTTTAGAACGCACCCATAACGGCAATGACTACCGTTTGGGCATGTCGGTGCTGCGTTTGGGGTTTGAATACCTCTCTTCGCTCGAACTGACCGAGCTGGGTCAATCCGTGCTGACGCGACTGTGCGACACCATCGGGCAGCCCTGTAACCTGGCGGTTCGCGATGGCCGCTCCATCGTTTACGTGAGCAAGGTGACTCCCCCTACCCCGTTCACCAGCTCGCTGCGCGTCGGCACTCGTCTGCCCGTGCACGGCACAGTGTTTGGTCGCATTTTGCTGTCTGATTTCAGCCTGCCAGAGTTGCGGGTGCTCTACCCAGAAGCCCGCCTGGAGCGATATTCCGATAGCACACCGCAAACCGTGATGGCTCTTTTCAACTTGATCGTCGACGACCGCCAACGCGGCTACGCCATTGGCATCGGCTACTACGACAACAGCATTTCACCCATCGTTGCCCCCGTGCGCGATGACACTGGCCACGTGGTCGCCGCGCTGGGCACCACCGTCGGCAACGGCAACCAAAACGCCGCTCATTTGCAAGCCATGGCGCAGCACGTGAAGGCCGCGGCAGACGAGTTGTCCCGCCTGCTGAACTACCGGCCTAGCGCTGCGCTGCACAAGCTACCTTCCCACAACATCGTGGCGTTGCCCAAAGGCAGGAAAAACAACGCATGACTGCTGCCCTACCCGTATCGACTGTATCGGCCGCATCAATCATGTCGGTTCAAGACCTGCAAGGCCATGTCGCTATCGTGACCGGTGGCTCATCAGGCATCGGTTTCGCCACTGTCGAGCTTTTGCTGCAAAGGGGTGCCGCTGTCGCGTTTTGTGGCCGTGACGAAAAGCGCCTGCGCGAAGCCGAAACCCAACTGCGCGCGCGCTTTGCGAACGCAACATTGTTGGCGTCACCGTGCAACGTGCTTGACGCTGGCCAAGTGCAGGACTTCGCAGAGTTGAGCCGCAAGACGCTGGGAGCGGCTTCCATTTTAGTGAACAACGCGGGTCAAGGTCGCGTTTCCACCTTCAGCAACACAGATGACAGCGCTTGGACTCAAGAGTTGCACCTGAAATTCTTTTCAGTGATTTACCCCACCCGCGCTTTTTTGCCGCAATTGCAAAGTCGCGCAACGGCGCAGGCTAGCGCTGCCATCGTTTGCGTCAACTCTCTCCTTGCCGCACAGCCTGAGCCGCACATGGTGGCAACTTCCGCTGCGCGGGCGGGAATCAAGAACCTGGTGCGGTCGATGGCCACTGAGTTCGCGCCTCACCACGTCCGCGTTAACGGCATTTTGGTAGGCTTGATCGAGTCTGGACAATGGCAGCGTCGCTTTGAAGCCCGCGAGGACCCGTCCCAAGACCGCGCCACCTGGATGCGAGAACTGGCCGCGCGCAAACACATTCCTTTGGCCCGCCTGGGAATGCCCTCTGAAGCCGCGCAGGCCATTTGTTTTCTGGCTACGCCGCAGTCGTCGTACACAACTGGCAGTCACCTTGATGTCTCTGGAGGCCTTTCGCACTATGCTTGATTCCCAACAATCGCCCACCTCGCAAATAACCGTCGGTGCAGCCATCGCTGCGCTGCTGGAAAACTGTGGCGTAAAGACCGCTTTTGGCGTGATTTCCATCCATAACATGCCAATTCTGGATGCCATCAACGAGCGGGGCAAGATTCGCTGGGTGATGTCGCGCGGTGAGGCTGGTGGCACCAGCATGGCCGACGCCTATGCGCGCACCACTGCCACCCTGGGGGTGTGCATGACCAGCACCGGCACAGCCGCTGGCAATGCGGCGGGTGGCATGGTCGAGGCGCTGACAGCAGGCACGCCGCTGCTGCACATCACGGGTCAAATTGAAACCCAGTACATCGACCAAAACCTGTCGTACATCCACGAAGCGCCTGACCAACTGGCCATGCTCAAAGCGGTGTCCAAGTTAGCGTTGCGCGTGCGCAATGTTGAAACCGCCATCAGCACTGTCAAACTAGCGATCCAAACCGCTTTAACTGCGCCGACGGGACCAGTCAGCGTCGAAATTCCGATTGACATTCAAGCAGCGCTCATCAGTGCGCACACCGACCTCACGCCGCTGCCAGTCGCCGCCAAGATCCCGCAAGCCGCTGCGCTGGACGCTCTGGCCGAGCGCTTCGCCCGGGCCAGACGCCCGCTGCTATGGCTTGGTGGCGGCGCCCGCCTTGCCGGTGCTGCAGTAGCCCGCTTGTTGGCAATGGGTGTGGGCGTGGTCAGCAGCACCCAGGGCCGGGGCATCGTCGCCGAGGATGATCCGCGTTCGCTGGGGGCCTACAACCTGCACAAACCGGTGGAAGACTTCTACCAAACCTGCGATGCCATGCTGGTGGTGGGCTCACGATTGCGCGGGAATGAAACGCTGAAGTACCAGCTCAAGTTACCCCGTCCTCTGCTGCGGGTGGATGCTGACCCGGCAGCAGATGGCCGTTGCTACACCAGCGACTTTTTTGTGACTGGCGATTCGGCCCTGGTGCTCCATGGTTTGGCTGATCGCTTGGAGGGCAAACTCAGTATCGACCCTAGTTTCATAGCTGATTTGCGGGCCGCCCATGTGGCTGCGCAAAAGATTTTGCTGGATGGCTTGGGTGTGTACACCACACTGGTCAGCCAGTTGCAACAAGCTGCTGGCCGCAACTTCAATTGGGTTCGAGATGTCACGGTGTCCAACAGCACCTGGGGAAATCGCCAGTTGCGTGTGTTCGAGCCCACGCAAGGCGTTCACGCTCTGGGTGGAGGCATTGGCCTGGGCTTGTCCATGGGCATTGGGGCTGCGGTGGGCGCCGCAGAAACTGGCTCTGGCCGAAAGACGCTTTGCCTGTCGGGCGATGGTGGCTTCATTTTGAATCTTGGCGAACTGGCAACCGCCGTTCAGGAAAAAGCCAATGTGCTCTACGTGCTCATGAACGACCAACGCTATGGCGTAATCCGCAACATTCAGGACGCCCAGTACGGCGGACGCCGATGCTACGTTGACCTGCACACACCAGACTACGCGCAGCTGTGCAGCGCACTCAAGCTGGGCCACGCACGTGTCAGCGATTTGGCTGATTTGCCGGCTGGGCTGGCCAGGGCGCAAAGCACTGCGGGGCCATTTATTCTAGAAATCGACATGCTGTCAATTGGCAGCTTCAAAACTGCGTTTGCCGGCCCACCGACGCAAGTCGTGAGTTGACCAGGGTGAAACCCATGCTAAAGGTTGCTGTGATTGGTTGCGGTGCAATCGGAACCGGCGTGCTGGAGTTACTCCAGGGCAGTTTAGATGTCCGCGTCCATAGCGTCATCGTGTCTGATGCTTACCAGGCTGCAGCGCTTGAGCTGGTCGCCAAATGGGCTAGCGGTGCGCAGGTGCTGGCACATGTCGGCATCGGGCAAGATGCCCCTGACCTCCTGGTTGAGTGCGCTGGGCATAGCGCCATCTCTGAGCATGTGCTGCCCGCTTTACAGCGCGGCATACCGTGCCTGGTCGCATCGATTGGTGCTTTGAGCGCGCCGGGCATGGTGGAGTCCCTGGCTGAGGCAGCTCGCCAAGGCCACACCCAGGTGCAGTTGCTGTCCGGCGCTATCGGTGGCATAGACGCGTTGTCTGCCGCTCGGGAAGGCGGACTGGACACCGTTGTCTACACCGGGCGCAAACCTCCTGGTGCTTGGAAAGGCACCCCCGCGCAAGAACTGTGTGATCTGGACAAACTGAGCAATGCCTTCTGCATTTTTGAAGGTAGCGCTGAACAAGCGGCCATGCTGTACCCCAAAAACGCCAACGTCGCAGCCACGCTAGCTTTGGCGGGCATAGGAATGCAACGCACTCAGGTGAGGCTGTTTGCCGACCCTGGCGTCAGCGAAAACGTCCATCAGGTTGAGGCGTGCGGTGCGTTTGGTCGATTTGAGTTAACGATGAGTGGCAAACCCCTGGCCGCGAACCCAAAAACCTCGGCCCTCACGGTGTACAGCGTGGTTCGAGCCATCCGAAACCGTGCTGCCGCTTTGGCGATTTAGCCCGTCACTCTGCCAACACTTACCATGACCACTCCAGACATGCACTCGCTCTTACCCATCAACATCGCGGGCGAGTTGCGCTTGGGCGGTGGCGACGAGTTCGCCAGCCTCTACCCAGCGACCGGCGAAGTTGTCGCACGCTTGCGCGCCCCCAGCTTAGCCGATGTGGACGAAGCTATCGTCCGTGCTGACCACGCCTTTCGCACCAGTGGTTGGGCGCAGCGCAAACCGCACGAGCGGGCGGCCGTGCTGTACCGTGTGGCCTCGTTGGTTCGTGAGCGCGCCGAACCATTGGCGCAACGACAACGCCAAGATAACGGCAAGCCAATCAACGAAACCCGGAATCTGGTTGCCAGCGCTGCGGCAACGTTCCAGTTTTTTGCCAGCGCCTGCGAAACGCTGGAAGAAACTATCACTCCCTCGCGCGGTGATTTCATGACCATGAGCCTCTACGAACCCATGGGCGTTGTTGCTGCCATCACACCGTGGAATTCGCCGATTGCCAGCGAAGCGCAAAAAGTCGCCCCGGCGCTAGCTGCAGGCAATGCGGTGGTCATCAAACCGGCTGAAGCCACGCCTTTGTTGGCTTTGGAACTAGCCGCTATTTGCGAAGAAGCTGGTGTACCCAAAGGGATGCTCAGCGTGCTGCCCGGGCGCGGCTCCATCATCGGCGACGCCATCACCAAGCACCCGCTCATTAAGCGCGTATCCTTCACGGGCGGCACCACCACGGGCAAACACATTGCGCATATTGCTGCTGACAAAATGATGCCCGTCTCGTTGGAACTGGGGGGCAAATCCGCGACGATGGTAATGGACGATGCCGATCTCGACCACGCAGTGAACGGTGTTTTGTACGGCATCTTCAGCTCGTCGGGTGAAGCTTGCATCGCCGGTTCGCGCCTTTTTGTGGCCAGATCGCGGTACACCGAATTCATGCAGCGCCTTTGCGACAAAACTGCCCAACTGCGAGTGGGCGACCCCGCGGACGAGCGTACCCACATAGGCCCGCTCATTACGGCCAAACACCGCGAGTCAATTGAACGCTATGTGGATTTGGGGTTGAATGAGGGTGCCACCCTGCGCACTGGCGGAGCTCGCCCACAGGGTGCGCAATACGAGCGCGGCAACTACTACATGCCCACGATCCTGGAGGGCCTCTCCAACAGAGCGCAAATTTGCCAGGAAGAAATCTTCGGCCCCGTGCTGGTCGCCATGCCGTTTGACACGGAAGAAGACCTCATCTCCCAAGCCAATGACAGCATTTATGCCTTGGCAGCAGGTATCTGGACGCGAGACTACAAGCGCGCGTGGCGCTTGGGCCGCGCCGTGCAAGCGGGCACCGTGTGGATCAATACCTACAAGCAGTTTTCCATCTCCACTCCGTTTGGTGGCTGGAAGGACAGCGGACTGGGGCGCGAAAAAGGCCGCTTAGGTATTTTGCAGTACATGGAGCAAAAAAGCCTGTACTGGGGCTTGAACGATCAACCCATGGCTTGGGCAAACTGATGGCCAATTCTAAAAAATCAGCTGCAAAGGCCCACGGAGTTTGTGTATGAGCGTACTTGGGATTGACGAAATCACCTATGGCGCGGACGACTTGCCGACCTGCCGCCGCTTTTTTCTGGACTGGGGACTGCACCTGGTCAGCGAAAAGTCTGATGAACTGGTCTTCGAAACGCTGAACGGTTGCCGCGTGATCGTGGCCACCAGCACACGGGCCGACTTGCCGCCTGCACTTGAACTGGGCCCCACCCTGCGCGAAGTAGTGTGGGGCGTTGAGAGTGAAGCCGACTTGACTCACTACGCAGACAAGGTCCGAGAACAGCCCGGCTTCATCCGGCAGGGCCAACGCATCGGCTGCACCGACCCGAATGGCCTGGCGATTCGCCTTCAAGTCACAAAGAAGCGCCAGATTGAGGTACACAGCGCCAGCTACAACACCTGGAACCAGAAGGGCCGCATCAATCAGCGCAGCCCCGCTTACGAGCGCGCCACACCGGTAGAGGTGGGGCATGTGGTGTTCTTCGTCAAAGACGTGATGGCCTGCGAGCGATTTTATGTCGACAGTTTTGGCTTTGTCGCTTCAGACCGGTACCCCGAAAGCGGTGCTTTTTTGCGCTGCGCGCCAGAGGGCGGCCATCACGATATCTTTTTACTGCAACGCCCCGCGGCTGACGCTGGGCTCAATCATGTGGCCTTTACCGTTCGGGACATCCACGAAGTGTTTGGCGGCGGCATGCACATCTCACGTTGTGGCTGGGAGACTCAACTCGGCCCTGGCCGTCACCCCATTTCTTCGGCTTACTTCTGGTACTTCAAGAACCCAGCCGGCGCACTGATCGAGTATTACGCAGACGAAGATCAGTTGACCGCCGATTGGCAACCACGTGACTTTACCCCTGGCCCAACGGTGTTTGCCGAATGGGCGATTGCCGGCGGCCTAGATGGCAACACGCGCCGACAAAAGGGCGAGGCAGTGGCCAGCGGCAAGTTCATCACGGACCGAAAATGAGAGGAACATGAAATGGTTCTGCGAGAAACGAGTTGGGCGACATGATCCATCACTTGTTATGGAGTTGGCTATGAATCGACGATTGTCTTTGGCTTGGGTCGTGGCTGCCCTAGGGCTCGCACCTGCGTTAGGTTTAGCGCAGAACAGCGACACTGAAAAGTTGCTGGCTGCTGCGCCGTTCACCATCATCGCCCCGTTCCCGCCTGGCGGCCCGGTTGACACACTGGCCCGAGTTCTGTCGACGGGATTGGCCGCCCGCTACAAACAAACCTCGGTCGTGGAAAACCGCACCGGTGCCAGTGGCAACATTGGCATCGATTTGGTCAAGCGCGCCGCGCCAACGGGCCACACTCTGCTTGTGGTGCCGCAGGGCAACTTGACGATCAACCCCACCTTGATGACCAAGCTCAGCTACAGCGTCGAAGGCGACTTTGCCCCTGTGGTCTCGCTGGCCAAGGCCGCCAATGTCATTGCCGTGAATGCAGGCGTACCTGCAAAAACGATCGCCGAACTTGTCGCTCTGGCCAAAGCCAAGCAAGACAGTATCAGCTACGCGTCACCGGGCGTGGGTAGCAGCCTGCACCTGGCAGGCGAACTGTTTGGCCAGCAAAGCGGCGCGGACTTTCTTCACATCGCTTACAAGGGTACGCCGCCTGGCCTGAACGATGTTTTGGGCGGCATCGTGCCCATGATCGTGGGCAATTTGCCGACATTATTGCCGCATATCCAGTCCGGCAGGCTGCGTGCGCTGGCCGTCACCGACGTGGCGCGCGCGCCGGAGCTACCCGATGTACCCACCCTGGCGGAGGCTGGCGTCAAAGGCGTGGCGCTGTCGTCCTGGTATGGCGTAATGGCCCCTAAGGGCACTCCCGCGCCAGTACTGGACCAATTGGCCCGCGATATCACGCAAATTCTCAACGAACCGGCCACCAAAGCGCAACTGGTCAAGCAAGGGCTGAGTATCTGGACCGTGGCCGGTAGCGCCTTTGGTGATCTGATCCGCAAGGAAGCCGCGACCTGGGCACCCATTATCAAGAGCCGCAGGATCGAGGCCCAGTAGGCGCTACCCCAAATCTCCTGAAATTTCCCCCATGTCTGCCGTTCATCCCACCACTTTGAAAGACCCTACCATGAAGAATTCTCGTCGTCACGCCATCGCTGTTTCGGCTTCGCTGGTGGCATCCATAGCCCTGTCCATGGGAGCAGGCCATGCCATGGCGCAGGCATACCCCAGCAAACCCATCACCTTGATCGTGGCCTACCCTGCAGGTGGCGACACCGACGCGATGGCGCGACTCTTTGCAGAAAAATTGACCACCCGCCTGGGTCAGACGGTGATTGTGGACAACAAGCCAGGCGCCAGTGGCGCGATTGGCAGTGTTTTCGTCTCCAAAGCCACCCCCGATGGCTATACCTTGCTGATGGCTCCCAGCACGTTTGCAATTGCGCCTCTGGTGCTCAAAGGAGGTGGCGGCTATGACGTGCTGCAAGGTTTCACACCTGTCGTTCAATCTGCCGTCCAGCCGTTGTTTTTGGTGGCAGGTACGGCAGTGGGGGCCAAAGACCTGAAGTCACTGGTGGCCCTTGCCAAAACCAAAGATTTGACCTACGCAAGCCCAGGCAGCGGCTCGCCAATGCATATTCTCGGCGAGATGTTTAACAAGTCCGCCGGAATTAAAGTTGGCCACGTGCCTTACCGGGGTGTCGCACCCGCAGTGAACGACCTGCTGGGCGGGCATGTGCCGGTCACTTTCGTTACCTTGGGTCCAGTGGCTCCGCACGTGGCAACCGGAAAAATGACCTTGCTGGCCGTCGCCGATGCCCAACGCTCTGAGCTCGCCCCCAACGTACCCACGCTGGCCGAACTGGGTTACAAAGACGTTGAAGTGGCCGCCTGGCAAGGCATGTTCGGCCCCAAAGGCCTGCCGGACGCAGTCGTCAAAACTCTGAACCAGCACATGAACGAAATCCTCAAAATGCCTGATGTGGTCAGCAAAATGGCTGTGTTCGGTGCGCTGCCAGTCGGGGGCGAATCTGCCAAATTGGAAAGAGCCAGCGCCGCCGACCACACCCGCTTTGCCAAGATCGTCAAAGAGTTCGGCATACAAGCTGACTGAGTTTGCCAAGGAGAACCCATCATGCAAGCCCTTCGCTCTCTTGAGCCTAACCAGGCACGCCTGCGCCCTCCTACATTGTTTGAAGACTTGCTGGGCGACGCCATCGAGCGGGCGTTTGCAGCGGGTGCCTACACCTTGCCAGAACTGGTCGCGCACCTGAACGAGAGCGGCTCATCCAGCGCCAATGGCGAGGCCTGGACCGAACACAACTTCCAGGCGCTGATGGCACGCCTGGGTCACTAAGTCCAAAGCCGAGGAAATTGACGATGACCAACCACGACAAAGACCCTATTGACGTGCTGCTGACTGTGGGTCTGAAAGAGCTGTGGTACCCCGTGTGCCCATCTGACCACGTCAAAGAGCGCCCGATTTCAATCCGCCGTTTTGGCAAAAAAATTGCGTTGTGGCGTGACGCGGCGGGCCAAATTCACGCGCTGGAAGACCATTGCCCGCACCGGGGTGCGCCACTGTCCCAGGGCGTGATGCTGGGCGACCGGCTGGCTTGCCCCTACCACGGTATCGAGGTGCGTTGCGATGGCGTCGTCACCAAGGTACCGGGCAGCCCTGGCTGCAAGCTTGAAGGAACCCGTGCTGCATTGGCCTTTCACGCCCAGGAGGCCTTTGGCGCGGTGTTTTTGTTCAACAGCGACACCAACATAGACACACCACCGCCCTTGCAAATGCCCGAAGAGCTAAGCTCACCTGAGTATTCGCACTTTCTTTGCTACGCCGAGTGGCGCGGCGACTACCGTTACGCGATGGACAACGTGATGGACCCGATGCACGGCATGTTTTTGCACAAGCAATCTCACTCCATGGCCGAAGGTGACACCAAAGCAGCCTTCCAGGTGCGCGATACCGACACCGGCTTTGTGTTCGAAAAAGTTGGCCAGCGCGGTGTCAATTTCGACTGGACCGAATGGGGCGACACCCGCATTCACTGGATGCGCCTGGAGATTCCCTATCCCAAGACCGGTGGCCCCGGCGGCAACTTTGCCATCGTCTCTTGCGCCACCCCCATCAGCACCGAATTGTGCAGCGTGTTCTTTTGGCGCTGCCGCAAAGTATCCACATGGCAGCGCGATACCTGGCGTTTCCTTTACCGCAACCGTCTGGAAGCTCGCCACTGGGCGGTGCTCGAGCAAGACCGGGTCATGCTGGAGCAAATGGAGTTTGACGCCAACCAGCGTGAAAATCTGTACGCCCACGACATCGGCCTGGTGCGCCTGCGCCGCCATTTGCGCAACCTGGCCGATGAGCAATTAGAGGCTTTGCAAGGCGCTACCACGTCATGAGTACAGCCAACGCCACGCTTAACGCCTTTGTACACACCCTGCGTTTTGAGGCCGAAGGCGTCATCAGCGTAGAGTTGCGGCCCGCGCTTGGCGAAGTGTTCCCGCGATTTGATGCAGGATCGCACATCGACCTGCACCTGCCCAATGGCCTGGTGCGAAGTTACTCGCTTTCAAACCCTTGCGAGGAGCAACATCGGTATGTGGTGGGTGTTTTGCGCGACGCGAAAAGCCGTGGTGGTTCGCGCTGTGTTCACGAGGCGCTGCGTGTCGCCATGCCGTTAAAAATTTCGCCGCCCAGCAATAACTTTGTTTTGCATGAAGATGCAGCTCACAGCGTCCTGGTGGCGGGTGGCATTGGCATCACGCCCCTGCTGTGCATGGCCCGCCGGTTAACGGCGCTGGGCCGCCCGTTTGAGATGCTGTACTTCGCAAGGTCGCGCGCGGGCGCGGCGTTTGTTGCGGAATTGCAAGCGCTGGGAATGCCCCTGCACTTGCATTTTGACGATGAGCTAGGCGGCCCGCCCAATTTACCTGTTTTGCTGGGGCAACGGGCACCGAACGCCCAAACCCACCACTATGCCTGCGGCCCTGCGGTCATGCTCGATGCCTTCGAGAAAGTTTGTGCTGAGCTGGGCCACGCCAATGCCCACATCGAGCGCTTCGCCGCCGTGGAAGTGGCCGCAGCTTCAGACGCCAAAAAAACGTACACCGCTGAATTGCGCCGCAGCGGCAAAACCCTGACCATCACTTCCGACAAGTCTCTTCTGCAAACCATGCTGGATGCGGGTATCAAGGTCAATTTCAGCTGCGCCGAGGGAGTTTGCGGTTCATGCGAAACCAAGGTTCTTGAGGGCATTCCCGACCACAGGGATTCCGTGCTTAGCACCAAAGAGCGCGCCCGAAACAAAGCAATGATGGTGTGCGTGTCGGGTTGCAAGACCGACACATTGGTGTTGGACGCGTAGTAACGCACTTGTTTTTGGCGGTGGATGAATGGTCTTACATCGCAAGAACCGAGCTCCAGTTGACCAAATTTGTCATAAGTTGATCAAATTTTGCAAGTAAATACCTAATTTGGGTATATTGACCTCTTTTTTTTCAGGTTCTCAATACAACAAGCCTCTAGCTCCTGAATATATTGAATAGTTTGCTATTTTTATAATAGCAAATTGAACACCCTACACAAGGCAATCTACTGACGCAAGCTCAAGCAGATCAGCCCGCAAAAGCTCGCAGCCACGCAGTACAGTCAGCTGACGCCTCAAGAGGCCAATACACGCTGACCGATGTGTTGCCGCGTTTGACATCAACGCGAATATGCGGCCAAGAAGGGGCGCCCAGTGCGGGCGGTTGGTGCGAGTCACGGCCAAAGACCCGGGACCACCAGGTTGCAAGCTTCGCATTCACCTTCGCCACTGGAGCGGCCTCGCTGGCGGCTGGCCCGGAAGCGTTCGCGTGATTAGTCTTCAGAGCTGTGGCGCCAGAAACTCCTGCGACCGAGGCCTGGGTCGGCACGGCTGCCAAAGGTTCTGCCGCTGCACCCGCCGCCTCGGCGGGTGCTAGTCGAGCGGCCAGGTTCTGCGCAAACTCTTCCCACATGCGGTCGGCCTTGGTCTTCATCACGGTCAGACCGAAAGTGCCCAAGCGCCCCAATACATCGACGTGGATCTTCATGCGCAATTCGGTCTCGCCGTCGTCACACTCAGTCAGAAATATCTCGCTGGACTGTTTCAGCGAGCTGGCGACTGACGCGTCTTCACCCGTGCCCTCTGTGCGCAAGTAGTGCGGTGCGCGCTGCTCGACGATGGTGGTTTTGATCTTGAACTTGGCGCTGATGAAGGCAATCTTGACGTGGATCACCGACACGTATTCCACATCGCTGATGACGTCAATGGACTTCATACCCGGCACGCAGGCACCCATCACGTTGGGGTCTAGCAGCATTTTCCAGACTTGCTGCGCAGGCGCAGCAACCCGCAGGTTTTTTTCAATGTCCATGCATCTTCTCCGAAGCGTGGAGGATCGATTCCACAATTTGCGAGTAGCCCGTGCAGCGACACAGGTTGCCGCTCAAGCCATGGCGCACCTGGTCTTGGGTGGGTGTGGGGTTCTGGGCCAATAGAGCGCACGCCGTCATCAGCATGCCTGGTGTGCAGTAGCCGCATTGCAATCCGCCACACTGCATGAAGCTTTCCTGAAGTAGGTGCAGTTTGTCACCCTGGCTCAACCCTTCCACTGTGGTCACGGAATGCCCGTTAGCCTGAACAGCAAGCATCAAGCAGGACTTGACGACTTCACCGTCCAGCAACACCGAACACGCGCCACAGGTCCCTGTTTCGCAGCCGCGTTTGGTACCGGTCAGGTGCAAATCGTCACGCAAGAAATCAGACAACAGGCGCCGTGCAGGCACTTCGACACTTTGCACCTCACCATTGACATTGATATCCACACCATGTTTGCTCATACCGCCCCCTCATTGCTTGTTATCCCGAACAGGCCCGCGATCGTGCGCCGCGTCACCACCCGCACCATGTCGCGGCGGTAGTCGGCCGACCCGCGTGAGTCCGACAGCGGCTCAATGTCAGCCGCCACGATGTCGGCCGCCTCCTGTGCCACCTCCTTCGTCACGGTTTTCCCTGCCAAAAATTCCTCGGCTCGCATTACCCGGCGCGAGACTGGCACCGATGCCCCGACCACCAGCCGTGCCGAATGGCATTGCGTTCCGCTGCGGCAGGCCAGCAAGGACACATTGACCAGAGGACGGTGCTCGGCAGCGGTGCGCAGAAACCGCACGTAGCTGCCCGAGGCATCAAGCGCAGGCACGGGAATCCGAAGCTCAATCACCACCTCATCTGGCTCAATCGCGGTGACGTAATAGTCCACCAAGAATTCCTCAATGCTGAGCACCCGCTCGCGCCGCGCATTGGCCAGAACCACTTGGGCGTCCAACGCCATCAAGCAGCCTGGCGGGTCGGTGGCCGGGTCGCCATAACAAAGGTTGCCGCCAATCGTGCCCTGGTTGCGCACTTGCGGGTTGGCCAGCCGGGCCGCCATGGACGCGAGCATCGGGAAGTGTTGCTGAACGACAGACGAGGCCGCCACATCGCAGTGACGTGATAGCGCACCAATGCGCAAGCCTTTGCCCGCATCAAAGCTAATGCCCCGCAAGGCATCAATCCGCGCCAGCGACACAATATGAGTGGGGTTCAGCATGCGTTGGCGCAACGCCAGCATGAGCGCAGTGCCACCGGCCATCACCCGGCAATCGTCACCCAAATCGGCCAGCATACGACTGGCCTCTTGCACTGAAGCTGGTTCCAAAAAGTCGAAGTCACGCATGGGCCACCCCTGCCTGCGTTGCATTTCGCGGTTGTAGGCGCAGCGCAGCCAAAACTTTTTCTGGTGTGATGGGCAAGTCGGTGATGCGCACGCCTACGGCATCGAACACGGCATTGGCAATGGCAGGTGCGCCGGGCAAGATGGCGGTTTCACTCGCTCCCTTGGCACCGTACGGGCCATTGGGGTCGTTGGACTCGACGATGCCACTTTGCAGTATGGGCAGGGCATCGGCAGTGGGCATGGTGTAGTCGGCAAAATTGCCGTTCATCAGGCGGCCGCCTTCCACTTGCAACTGTTCGTACAGCGTCCATCCAATCGCCTGTGCGGCCGCACCATTGCTTTGGCCATGCACGGCTTGCGGGTTAAAAGCCTTGCCGCAATCGTCTGAGACAAAGCTGTTGACCACAGTCACCTGACCGGTTTCGATATCGACCTCAACCTCGACCGCCTGCGCCGCAAACGAGTAAGCCGGCGCGATGTTGCCGTAAACCTTCTCGTCGTGCATAACTGTTTTAGAGTCCCAGCTGCCAACCACCTGAATCCCCTCGCCACCGTGTCGCCAAATGTGCATGCGGGCCAGCTCGGCCAAGGTGAATTTGCGGGATGTGTCACCGCGCACAGACACCACGCCTGCCGCAAGTTCCATTTGATCAACAGTGGCGTGGAGCGCCTCTGCCGCCAGTGCAAAGAGCTTGTCACGCACCAAGCCTGCTGCGACGATGGCCGCGTTGCCACCTGCAATAGTGACCCTTGAGGCCAGCGCGCCAATGCACCACGGCGACACATCGGTGTCGGGAATCGCCACATGCACATAGGCCAGCGGGATGTCCAGCTCATGCGCCACCACTTGGGCCAGCATGGTCATGGCGCCCTGGCCAGCATCGGCCTCGCCACTGTGCACCAGTACACGACCGTCTTCATTGACTTTCAGCATCACGCTGGAGCCGTCCCAATTGCCTATGGTGCGGTTGCCACTGACATGCATGACAGCACCCATTCCAACGCCACGGCGCTTGGTACCTGCGCTGCGGGCTTGTGCAGCATCTGAGCGCTTGGCGTCCCAGCCTATGGCCTGGGTGCACTGGTCGATGCAGTCCTTCAAACCCGTGCTACCAACCTTCCAGCCATGCACCGAAGTCTCTCCGACCCCAATGGCGTTGCGTTTGTGCACCTCAATCACGTCCAGGCCCAGCGAGCGCGCCATCGTGTCGATGTGGCTGTTCAGCGCAAACAGCATTTGAGTGCCGCCGAACCCGCGAAAGGCGCCGTGTGGCGGGTTGTTGGTGTAGACCAAGGTGGCGTGGGAACGCACGTTTTGCAAGCGATGCATATTGTCACTGCGCATGGCGCTGACATGCATGACCTCCGCCGACAGGCCGCTGTAGGCCCCGCATTCGGCAACGATGCGCACGTCTTTGGCAATGATGATGCCGTCTTTGTCCATGCCAAGTTTCAGGGTGATGCGTTCCGGCAAGCTGGAGCAACACGCCAAGAAATCTTCAAGCCGGTTGTTGACCAGCCGAACTGGCCTGCCCGTTTTGACCGCCAGCAGGCCCGCGATCAGGTTGTTGGCGTCCTCAATCAACTTGCCACCAAACCCGCCACCCGTGGTCGCCTGGATCACACGGATTTGTGACACTGGCATTTCCAGAACCGCTGCCAGCCGCCCGCGCACAAGAAAGGCCGATTGCGTCGATGTCCACACCTGCAGGCGCCCGTCAGCATCCATCGCCGCCACCGACGCCATCGGCTCCATGTAGCCTGGGTACTGGGCATGCGTGGTGTAGGTGGCCTCGTGCACCAAATGCGCCGCGGCAAAACCTGCGTCTACGTTGCCGCGTGCGAACTGGATGTCGTGCGAGATGTTGTTGCGGCCCTCGTGCACGCCGGGGGCTTCGTTGTCCAGCGCTTCTTCAGGCGTCAGCAGGGCTGGCAGTTCTTCGTATTCAACCTGAATCAGGTCGAGCGCGTCGCGGGCGATCTCTTCTGTCACGGCGGCAACTGCGGCGACTTCTTCGCCAGCGAAACGCACCTTGCCGTCGGCCAAAATGCGACGCTCTTTGTGATGTCCGCCCCATAACGTGCGCGGCCCATCAAGCCCGGTCAGCACCGCCTCGACGCCTGGCAACGCCAGCGCAGCAGAAGTGTCGATGCGGACAATGCGCGCGTGAGGGTAAGGGCTGCGCAACACCTTGCCGTGCAGCATGCCTGGCAGCTTGATATCTCCTGCGTACTGCGCGCGCCCCAGCACCTTGGATCGCGCATTGACCTGCGGCACATCGGTGCCCAGAGTGGACAGACTCATCGAAGCCTCCGGTTTCTGTCGGCTTACTGAGCCGTGATGCCCAGTTCTTTGATGACTTTGCTCATCACCTCGAATTCGGACGCATTGGTGTTAGCCAACACGCTGGGCGCACCCCCCGCTGGCAAGGCACCGAAGGTGGCGAGCTTTTGTACGACTTCGGGCTCTTTGAGGATGTCGTTGAAATGCCCGTTGAGCAAGCGCACGACCTCAGCCGGCGTGCCTTTGGGCGCGAAGAAGCCGTTCCACGCTCCGACGACCACGTCCTTGTAACCTGCCTCTGCCAGCGTGGGAATATTGGGAGCCAGTGGTGAGCGCTGCGCATCCCCAATCGCGACCGCGTGCAAACGGCCCTGAGCGATGTACTGAGTGACAGGCCCCAAAGTCACCCAGGCGGTGCCAACGTGGCCAGCCACCACATCAATGACCGCCGGGCCGACGCCACGGTAAGGCACATGCTGAATCTTCACGCCGGCTGCGCGGTTCAGCCATTCAGCCACCACATGCATGGGCGAGCCTGCGCCAGGACTACCGTAGGACAAGGCCTTGCCGCCTTTTGCTGCAGCAACCATGTCAGCCGTGGTCCTGAAACCCGCGCTGGGATGCGCCACCAGCACCAACGGCTGAGTGGCGATCTTGGTGATCGCCTCAAACCCATTGAGTACGTCGTAGCTGGTGCTGGGTGGCAGGTTTAACACCATGGGCGCAGTAGTAAATGGGTTGGGCGTGAAAAGCAAGGTGTAGCCGTCAGGTGTAGCACGGCCAACAAAAGCGTTGCCGATGGTGCCACCCGCACCCGGCTTGTTGTCCACCAACACGGTCTGCTTCAGTTTTTGCGAAAGCTTGTCGGCGAAAAGCCGCGCAATGGCATCGGTATCGCCGCCTGGCGGGTACGACACGATCACAGTGATCGGCTTGGCTGGATAAGCTTGGGCCATGGCCGTGCCGCACATGGCGGTGCAGGCAGCGACTACGGCAAGAAGCAGGTGACGACGGACAAGTTTCATTTCAGGCTCCTAAAAATTGCACTTTTACGCCCGACGGACAGGCGCAAAAAGTGCCGACAAGTGAAAGGTCGCTGCTTTCCGTCAATGACTCAACCGAGGTTTCTGCATTCGGAGCACGAATCCCAACTGCACAAACACTCGCTGGATGAACTATAAATTTTCTTTGTTGACTGATCAACTTGCTGCAAACCTTTATTGCTATTTGTAATTTTTTAATTTTTTAATTTTTTTTACAAGATTTTCCCCAAAAAATCTTAAATTTTGCTGTGAAACAATTCAGAGCTGCCCCTGACTGTTCGCCATCCCGCACCCGCCGACAATGATCCCCTCCATGAAAACAAAGCCGAACTCAAATGACTCACAAATGACTTCATCAGAAGCAAAAGACCCCTGGTCGGACCTGCCTGCATCGGGGGACGGCCTGACCGTAGACAACTTCCTGACAACCGTGATGAGCCAGGTGGTGAATGCCCTGCGCCGCTCCATCACTCTGCCCTACGCCCAGCAGTTCGGGCTGACCGTCCCCGAGTGGCGCCTGTTGTCGCTGCTGGCCCATGCAAAGAGCCTGCCTTTCGCCGAACTCGTGGTGCAGTCCACATCAGACAAAGCACTGGTCAGCCGCACCTTGCGACTGCTTGAAAAGCGAGGTTTTGTTGAATTGGTCGCCGAAGGCAACACGCCACGCAAGGCGTTGACCTGCAGCATCACGCCTTCTGGTGATGCTTTGCACGCCAAAGTCATCCCCTTGGCGCGGCGAAGCCAGGCCGAGGCCATTGGCGTCATGACGCCTGAGGAGCGCCGCGTCGTCTACAGCGCCCTTAAGCGGGTGCAGACGGCGTCTTTGAAACGAGCCCCACTCACGGCCAATGACGGAAATGATTGAGCGCGCCGCAAGATTGTGGCAAATTCAAATGCTCGATTGACTTGGGTTACCCAAGGAACCGCATGGGCTAGCATTTGAGCGCCAACCCACCGCCCGATAAGCAAGGCTCGATTTGTCAAAGCCGAACCTAAAAGAACCGAATTTCCGAGAGAGACCCAATAATCCAGAAGGAGCAAAGGTGCAATATTGGAGTAAAAAAAACCCCGCAACCGTAGGGCTGCGAGGCTTTGAATTTGGTGGGATGTGCGGGGGTCGAACCCACGACAAACGGATTAAAAGAACGGCATGCAGGCAGTGCAGGGGTTGTTTTACCTCTGTGCGCAAATCGCTTAGGTTGCTGGAAACCCCGGTTTTGGCGCACTTTGCGCCAAAATTCCCCAACCTGTTTCGAGGCTAGGGTGCAATCAAAACGACCTCGTCTTGCGGCTTCGCGTACTTTTCGCCAAAGCTGCGCACGGCCTGGTAATACGCTTTGGCTCGAATCGACCACATGCCATCAGCAATGCAAAGCTGGTAGAAGATTTCGTCAGCTTGCGGGCGGTAGATTTCGCAGTCCAGAAAGCCCATGCGGATTGCCCCATAAAGTCCGTCATGCACAAGCCCGCCACGCAAGTTGTTTTTGGTGTTGATGGCAATGCCGCTCACGCCGTCCCATGCGTATCCGTAACTGAGCGTGAAAACGCCCTCAGAATCAAGTTCCAGCCAGTCAGTTTTAAACGGCTCAGGTTCTGGCCAAAACGTCAACTTGACGGCAAACGCTTTTTTGAGCTGGTATTTGTAGCCCTCGCCATAGGCCACAACCGCCCAGCTAGGCGTGTCGTGATCTTGCGGGGCCAGGCTGATCATTTGCGCAAAGCCGCAATTGCCTTTTCAGCAGCACCTTCCCCGTTGTCGCGGTTGAACAAAAAAGTATCCACGGTTTCGAGGTGAATGTCAATTTTCATGAACCGCCCGCCAACAAAATCGAAATATTGCAAAGGCTTTTCAGCCAGCGCTTGCGCCGCCTGTCCGGCATTCATTGGCCCCGGCGTGTAGGCCGGATGGTCTTCAATGCGAGGTTTTGCGACGGCGTAGAGAGCAGCCAGCACAGCCGCTTTATCAAGTCCTGCAATGTTCATTTTTTGCTTTCAAGTGGTGTGGCAACTGGGGCGGGCTTCAGGCGGGCGCAAATAACATCGGCGTCTTCTTGAGCTACCTTGCTTGTTAGCCCCACGGGGCCGTACATGCTATTTACAAAGCCATGCACCCCGCCGACAGCGCAGCTCACGCGGTTTGTCAGAAAGCCGTCAGTTGCACAGCCCGCCAACAGCAAGGCCGAGATGATGATTGAAATGGTTTTCATAATTTAAACGGGTAGTTGAAGTGCAAGTTTTGCTTTTTCCCAGCGGGCCTTGCGGTCTGGAAATCCATTCAGACCGCCATTGATCGCCAAAGTGCAACCCTCGAAGTCGCCAGCATCGGCAAATCTGTTCAGCTTTTTCCAGTCCCAGTAGCAAAAGGCTGACAGCGCGGCCCAGCGTAGCGCGGTAAGCTCAAGCGGGTTTTGCTCAAAATCCGGCACCGCGTCGCCAAACTTGGCCCTCATGCGCTGGGTTGTCGCCCGGTGATTGGCCCGCCCGGTGATCTGTATCAGGCCGTGGCCACGATATTTCGAGCCGTCTCCCGGCTGAGTATTACCAAGGTCTTTGCGCCCCTCGTAGCGCCGCTGTACTGGCGTTGGCCCCCAAATCTCAGTGACATACCGAAAACTGCCTGATTCATGGCCGATTTGCGCCAATGCCATGGCTAAGCGGGCTGGCGTGTTGACCTCGTAGGCTTGGCACCCTTCGGCGATGTGAAGGCTATACATCGCCGCGCGAGTGCTGCTGCAGCCCACGTCAATCAGCAGCTTGGGGGTGATGATCACAAATCCCCTCTTTGCGTGTCGCCAATCTTGCGCCGCTCGATGGCGCGTTTGTAAAACCACTCGCACAGCATGATGCAAGCCATCAGCGCACCTACAACGACGCTAACGGTTGACGCAAAAGCGTGAACGTCTTGCATGGTCAAAGTGCCAACCCAGCTCAAGAAAATCAAAATCCACTTTTGCACGGGATGGCTGACGCCAGTTTGATCATTCATATCAACCAATCAAGCGTTGGGTGATCTGCACAGACATACCTTCGCAGTCCGTCGAAACGGTTCCAACGCTGGTGTAAATCTGTACCGAGGTGTTGGTTTTGGTGTTGTGCCTGACATTGGCAATCAGGCCTACGCCCGTGCTGATGTAATCGCACGCCACATCGACGTGATAAGCCGAGTCCTGACATGGATTAAGCCACGTCCAGGTGTAAGCGCCGACACCTGTACGCACGCACGAAACCATGTTTTCAGTGTTGAAAAACCCGGCCACGCCAGCGCGTCCATCGGAAATCACACCGATTGCCCAGATTGACGGCTGACGGCCAAACACCTTGGATGTAGTCGCGCTGCCTTTGACGATTCGATGGCTTAAATTTGAGTCGTACAGCTTCGAAGTGGCGTCAACGAAGATATCGCCAAGCGTCTGATTTTGGTTGAACTCGCAGCCATCTACACCAGTCAGCAGCGTGCCATTTTTTGCCACGATGCCGTAATTGGCAAACGCGCTGGAATTGGCCAGGCGACCCAGCGAAATCGTGGACACGCAATTGTCTAGGACAAGGCTATTCGGCTTCAATGCCCCGAATTGTGTGGATTCGGTGTACAGCGCGGAAAAGAGCACATCGCTGTTTTGAAAGTACATTTCACCGCCGCCGAGCGTGCCGTCAATGCTTCGATTGTTTTCAATCGTGGCGTTGTCGATCCAGAGTCCGCTAATTCGATTGCCGACACACGGGAAATTGATGCCGCCAGCCACAGATGTATCCGTTCCGCAGTCCTCAACCACCAGGCGCGTGAATTTGAGGTCAGCCAAATCTTGCACCGCCGCCGCCTTGTACATGCCCGATGACCCGGCGACAAACGTCCCGCAAGAATCCATTTCAATGTCGAAATGAACCAGCCAGTTCGGGCCAACAAACTCGATGCCGTAATGCCCAAAGTTGAACATGCGCACGTTTTCAAACATTTGCATGCTCGACCCGCGCTGATTCCACGCCAATTTCAAACACTTCGCGCCATTGCTTGCCGCACTCGAACGCAGCGTCATGTTGCGAAAAGCAAGTTGTTTTCGACTAGGGTTTGTGCCCTCGCAATCAAACGCAGTCCCTGTGCCGTAATAGACAAACTGAGTTCCTTCTTTGCTGCCACCACTCCACACTGTGCCAGTCTTGCGCACAATCATGCTGTTGTGCCGTGCGTTGCCAGAAGGCCAAAAGATTGCACCGCCACCAATACCGCTTACATAGTCTTCAATGGCTTGCACGGCGGCGGTGCAATCTAGCGTTTCAGAGCGTGCGAAGTAGTCGGCCTTTTGCGCAGCGCTGAAAAAAGTCAGGCCACTCAATTGCTCATTGAGTCGTTTAGTAACTGTGGTTTGAACCGAACCTGGAGGCAATGGCGCATATGTCGTTGCATCAAGCCCGAGCCTGAGCAAGTTTTTTTTCAAAGGCCTAGCATTGATACCTGAAATCATGAAGCAACCCGGTTAAATGTCGCCCGCCGACGCAGCAATCACGTACACCACATTGGCACCGGATACTGCCGTTTTGCACTTAGCGCGCAACAGCATCCCAGCTTGCAAGTAGAGCGCGCCGTTTTCGGTGTAGGCCAGCGCCGGAATATCGGTTGGGTTGAGCAGTGCCACCGACTTTGCAACCCCGTTGGTACCCGCGCCAATGGGAATGGCGACCTCGCCAATCGGGTAATCCACGCCAGACGCCTGTATGGCAAGCTGCACCACGTAGGCGTTTGCAGCATCTGAATTGCTGGCAATCAGGCTGTCGATCCGAATGCCATTGGCGCCTGGTATGCAAACGGTTTTGAACGCAATTCCGTCGGCATTGACAAACGAGGTGGCAGGCGTCTTGATCGTGCCCACGTAAACAGGTGAACTTGACATTACATAGCTCCGTAAAAGGTCGAAAGTACTGGGTTGATTCCTGCTCGCGCATTGGCATCAGCCTCAACAATGGCGGCCTGGGCGTTGGTTGAAAGCAGGTTGGCTGTGGGCGCAAACGAAACAGCCGCTGCAGTTGTTGGTGCGCTGAAAATTTGCCAATAGCCAGCGGCATAGTCGGTTGCAAAAACACCCGCTGCGTGAGGAATGGCGCACACGTAGCCCACGCCGCCGACATCTACCAAATCATTGAGGGCGTAGACGTTCAAAGTTGCCCACAGTCCACGCGCATTCCACTTGGTGGCTAATAAATAAGCCTTGGTGATGGCCGAAAGGTTATACGGCTCAACCAAGGAATCTGTCAGCTTGCCGTCATCACGCTGAATCAGCGCCAAATTGACTCGCAGCGCCGTGGTTGTGACGGAAATCGCTGAAAACTCGGCGTCAAGCAAGGCCGTTCTGACAGAAGAGCGGCCACCTGCATTGTTCAGTTCGGCATCGCTGAAGCTCTCTGAGGGGACGTAGGCTGGTGCTTGTGACATGCCCGGTATTTGGGCATGCGGTCATCAAAGTTTTTTACCTGTTTGGGCCATCACCTTAGAATGTCGTGATGCGTACTGTGATCACTTTGTTTGCTCTATTTGGGTTGTTGGCCTGTTCTGACAATTTGCCACGCTCGGACAAACAAGACAGAAAATCCGCAAGATTGGCCAATGCTGAAGCCCGCCTGACCAAAGGGCCAGACACTCGCAGCTACACCGTTTCCGGCCACGAGCTACTGATACTCAATGTCCCAACAGCTTCAGCGTCAGGGTTCATTGAGGGTCAAAAATGCTATGTGTGGCGCGATGCCGAATTCAAAACAGCGAACATCAGTTGCCCGCAACCGCCTGAAATCTCGGTTTCACCTTAGTCTTTTTCTTTTCCATCGACCGTCAATCCATCGCGCAGCCTGGATTTTTTCAAATCTCCCAGCTCCTCGGCTTTTTGGGTCACTCGGTCGCTGATGGCTCCGAGTCCATTCAATCTTTGCAGTGCCTTGATTTCTGTGTCGATTTGCCGAATCATCTGGGCACGCTTACCTTCAGTGATTTGCTCTGATTTGTCAAGGTCAATTGGCCTGAGCTTGATGCCAAAAGTCTGCGCGACTGCCAGGGCAGGCTGCACGGGCAGCCCATCTTTTCCAATGCCCGTGTAGTTTTCTGCAATGGCTTCTGGCAGCCAAGAGACTGTCCCGCCGCTGGCTTGAGCAATGGCATTCATGCCCCGTTCCCAGTGGTAGTTCCCAGCGGTGATCGCGGGCGACATTTGCTTCCACAGCCACTCAGAGCGCTTTTTCAAACGCTCGCCGCTGGTGTCGTTGCTGTCAACCAAGTCTTTGCCAAAATACAAATCCTTGTTGGCCAGCATGGCGACTGCCGTTGTGAACAGTGGATGACTTGGCGTAATCGGCTGTGGCAATGGCAGGCCGCCAGCATTCGGACTCACGTCAAAAATATCGCCCCCCGGCACAATGCGCGACACATCCAAAAACAAGGGCAGCTTGGTAACTTCATCCATTCCCAAGCGAATGGCCTTGGGGCTCAAAAGCGAAGTCACGCCTTTCATCCAGGGCGGTAAGTTCTCGCGCTCCAGATCTTCTTTGGCTTTGACCTGTTTTCGAAAGTCGGCGTCATTGAGGTACTTCTCCAGCGATTCACCCCAGGCTTCATCGTCATCGGCTCCTGTGGCGATGGCATAAGCCGCCGCATTGGCCAGCCAAAGCACCGCCGCTGGAGCGGCCAGGCGATGAGGGTAATGCGTGGCAGTGTGCAGCAGTGCCGGAATGGCTTTGTAGGTGTAGCTGAAGAACGGAATGCCAAAGTCCCGAATCATGCGGGCCCCCTTGGGCAAATCGTCGTAGGTAAAAATGTAGCGCTGGGCATAATCCACAGCGTCGTCTGTGGTCATCCCGCGACCGTGCGCATCCTTGTACAACAGGTATCGAAAAAAGGTGTCTTCTGCGGCGTAGGCGGCCCCCATGGGCTTGCGCAAAAACCAGGTCATCGCGTCGTAAACAAACTTTGCCCCTTTGGCCGTCGCGCTGTCTGCATGTTTTGCAATCAACTGCAGCTCAGGGGGCAGTGTGTTCATGAGCTCGGCGTCACTCATAGAGCCTAAAAACAAACCTGCATCTCTGGCCTTCAGCAACTCAGGCGCTTGATTTACAAAGTCTTTGAGCGCAGACAGGTACTTGTCAGCCCGGTGATAGCCCACCCCGCCAAAATGCGCCATGCTCATGTTGGACACAACGTTGTTCACATGGCTAACAGGGTTCAAAACCGTTTTGCCTTCTTTCCACAGCCCCATGGCTCTGCGGTACATCTGCAACGCACCATTGGCCGATTCTTCAAACTGTGACAAATGGGTGGCCACTTCTATAGGCACGTACATCCCGGCCAGCTTTCCGTAACGGCTGGCCCCGGTGCCAGGCACCTTGGTATCGGGCACGCGCACAAAGCCCGGTTTCTCCAAGCGCGACGCCACAGTACTGGCCAACCCCTCAAAAAGGTGTCCTAGTGCAATGTCTTTTTGGGTTTGCATGTACCCGGTCACAAAGCGAAACCCCGCGTCCCTGATCTCCCCCATCTTGTCGCGTTCAGCCCGCGTGTAGTCGCGCCAAACTTGAACCTCCTGGTCTTTGGCAGCATCAAAGTCTGGGTCTCGCACCTGCCAGCCCAGCGACTCATAGTTTTCCAAATCACTGACAGAAACGGTTTCGTAAAGTCCCCTTCCATTCAGGCTGCGCCCCCTGATACCCTTCATTGCGCTGGTTCTGCCACTCAAAGCCCGCACCATTTCGGCCCATGCATCTTTGGCTTTGGCACCAATTTTCGATTCATAAAACCGGGGCAAATAAGCCCCATCCCAGCGCGTTGCCGCCTCTTGACTCAACATGCCAAGGCGCACCAACTCAGCGCTTTGCAGGCTCATTGTGTGGCTCATGGTTGCAGCGAGTTTCACCGCGTGAGCGGGTGGCACCAACCCCGTTGCAAGCTCCTTTTCAATGATGTCAGACACCATGCGGCGCTCGCCGGCCGACATTTTTGCGGTATCCTTTGCAATTGAGATTGCAGTTTCTTGCGCTGCTTGGACGTCCAACTTCATTTGCCTGATTTGCTTTTTCAGCTCCGGGCTTTGGGTGTTCATTTGAATCCGCGCCAACCAGGGCACCGCAGCACCTGCCAGCTTTTCGTAAAGCCATGCGGTCGGGGCCACCTGGAAACGCCCCGTTGCATCCCGCCAGCTCACACCTTTGGGCGCTGGCGCCACAGGTGCAACGGCTTGCTGACTTTGGGCTTGCGCTTTGTTGCCAAACACGCTGGCGGCCTGAGTCGCTGCGCTGGCTGGCTTGGGGCGGCTGAACTGACCACGTGCGCCGCCACTATCTGGCGCGGTGGGTTCATTCGGCACGGTGACCTTTATCGACCCTCCCGGCCTGCCGACATTCAACCGGAAGTCTTTGCGGCCATCTGGGAATTCGTCATCAATGCTGATCTGGTCGGGTCGCACATTTATGGGAACTGCCGTATCGCCGTAACCCGTATCGGTTTCGCGCCGCGTCGTGACATAAACGTCTGGTTCGGCCTGGGCTCTGAGGGCTCCAGTTTGGCGTATGGCTTCGGCGGCTTTGGCGCTGGTGTGATGATAAACCGTGACTGTGCCGTCCTTGTTTAAAGGCAAACCAGTAGATTCGTCTATATCGCCCGGTGAGTTGTCATCGGCAAAGCGCCCGCCTTGGTTGCCGACGACATCTTTGTTCGTCATGGGGTCGTTTGTACCATGGCTGTACATCGGCCCCCGGCGAAGGGGAAGGCCAAGTTCAGCCGTTGACTGGTACTTCACCGCCCGCACGGCCAGCGCCGCAATATCCTGCGGCGTCAGCTCAATCCCTTTTCCATACGTCGCCAGCGCCTGATTTAGCCCCGTGGTCATCCACCATGCCCGAATGGCAGCCACCGCATCAGCCAACCACTTGCGAGCGCTAGGCGTGACCTTTGCGCCCTGCGCCGCCGCCGTCTCGATCATGTAGGCCAGCAACTCAGAATCAAGGTGCGCGGGATTGGTGTTTAGCGGAATGCGCGCCTTGGCCTCCAATGCTGTCGCGTCGTTTTGCGCCACCAGCGTATTGGCCCGGTTTACCAAATCAGCGTACACCTTCGGCCCCAGCATCGATTCCATGGCTGCATGCTCGCCAGCCTCGTGCAGAAAAACTGCCATTTCTTCCCCTGTCTGAATGCCGTTTGCAAACAGGTGAACCGTCTGTCCATCGTAGAACCCAGAGGCTAAGCCGCGAATCTGCTTTGAGGGCTGCCCCTGGTTGAAAGCCTGACTGTTGGCCCAGATTTTTAGAAACCCACGAGCCTCCATACGCCCAATCAGGTCGCCAAAACGAAGGGTCAAGGCGGTTCTGATTCGGTCTTCTGGTGGTGCCGGTTCAGGTTGCGCAGCGGGAGCTTTGGCAATCATTGCCTGCACGGCGGCAAGCTGCTCATCAACGGCAGTGCGTCCCGCTACAGCCGTGCCAACGCCGTCGCGTCTCAGCTCCCCCGCGCGCGCAAAAATATCGGCCTTGTCCGTGGGATGCAGGGCATCACCCGCCTTTTTCACGCAATTGGTCAAACTCATGTCAAAACTCCTTCAGCGGCCAAAGCCGTCAACATTGCAATCAGTGCTTGATTTTGTCTGTGTATCCGCAGCGCCCGTTCAGAATCTGCTTTGCTCCAGCCAGCGGAAGCATCCGGGGTTGTGGGTGTTGTTGTGCTGGTGCCGGATGCCGTCGCGGTGGGCGCTGTCAGCACGACATCGGCAAAGCCGCCAATGGCCACAACGTTTTCCGTTGCGCTAGCCGTACCTGCTGGGGCAGCCAGCAAGACTGTCGGCATTGCGCCTTCAGCGTTCCCATTGACCGTGCCGCTGGCGCTTGCGGTCGGTGCCGACAGCGCCACAGACGGCAGTACCCCACTTGCGTTTCCGTTGCCTGTTCCGGTTGCTGTAGCCGTTGGGGCCGACAGAACCAGCGCGGCCAAGGCCCCGTTTGCATTGCCATCTACAGCCACACTGGTGCCTGTGGCAGTGCCAGTCGGCGCAGTCAGCGAAACTTGATTAAAAGCGCCGCTTGCACTGGCGTTGGTTGTCCCAATTGCCGTACCCGTAGGCGCTGAAAGCGAAATCTGCGCCAGTGCGCCTGTTGCAAAACCGTCAACACCACCCCCGCCAAGCAGCGCGAGCAGAAGGGACATTTAAGACCCTACGTAATACGTGACATTCACTCGACCAAGCACAGCCGCTCCAGCCGCTGCCGCGACAATCGTGGTTGCTGTGTTGGCGATTAGCGACTTAACCGGTGTTGTCGGGTCAAAATTCACGTCTTTTTCTGTGCCGCCCGCCAACATGGCATTGCCAACTGACCAAGCCATTGCTCCTGGAAAATTGGTTGTCGTGTGAATGAGGGTTGCCGTCCCAGCAAGTGCAGCAGTGGCATTGCGGGTAATGTCAATGTGAGTGATGTAGTGGAACATTCCCACCCCAGCGGCGGGCAGACTGGCCGTTGCTGCCGTGTTCGCCGCAGCGGTGGCCGTAACACCCAAAATAGACGGCAGAAGTCGGACATTGATGATGTTGTCCGCAATAGATGCGCGAGCCGCAACGGTGATATTTCCAGAGGTGTACGCCGATACGCGCAATCGAATTCTCCGAAACCCGGAACATCCAATTTGAATGATCCCTGAATGGGTTGTGGCCACCGTGACAGATGACACGTACTGCTCTGCAACCGCAACCGCCGCCAGCAATAGAAACAGCGCGTAACCCGGGAGAGCCATGTAGTTCACGCCATCAACAGAGCCTTCAAAAACATAAGTCAACGATGCGGCAGCCGTGCGGACATCAAAATTTACTACTGCCTTGCCCTGTACGTCAATGACCACTTCCGCATTGAGAGCGGCAAGCAAAGCAGTTGCTGCCCTTGCATCAGTGATCGTCTCATTAGTAATTGCGTCAATACTTCCTTGGTACGGGTTGCCGCGTGCGTCTAAAACAAGTGATTCAAAAGCCATGATCTATGCCCAGACGTAATTAAGTTTGAAGGGGCCAATCAATTTGAACAAAGATCGACCGTAAACCGTGCCCCCAACTCCTGCATTTGGCTCTGCCGTGAATTGCGCCAGCAAGGGTAAGTATTTGTGATCTTGGGCAGTGTGATTGCTGGCTGTACCGTTTGACATAACCCAAGGTTCAATGGCGCTTGTTCCTGCAATCGCCGCGTCCGCAAAGGTCACGCTGGCCTCTTGTGAACCCGGCCATACGCCAAAGTCGATAGTTACAGTGCCTTGGCCCGGCATCACGCAACTATCTGAAAGGGGGCTGAATACGTAATGCTGAAATTGCCAGCCGTACAAGTCACAGTCGCGGAAAAATCCACAAAATGCAGCAGCTTGTCGGTCGCCGCTGCACCCGTGTTTTGGTAAATGATGGCCCCCACTGCTGAAAAAGTGGCGACCGTCCAACCGCTCACAATGTTGGTGTAAGTGATTGTTTGCGCGTTGGCCCCCAGCGCATCCAGGATGAAGGCCTGAGCAATGCCGCCAGCGGTGTAGCCGGTGCCTGCAACTTCGTTGGTCACATCACTGCGGAAATTCCAAGCATCTTGATTTGCGCCGGACGGAACGACAGACACCAGCAAAACCTTGAGCGCCGCCGTATCAAAATCGATATCGGCTTTGGCCAGGTGGCGTGCAAGATTGGTAAAGTTAAAGGATGCCATAGGTTAAGCGGGTTGACTTTGCCACATGCGGTCAAACATTTTTTCCCTATTTTCTTTGTCATGGTCAGCGGCTTGGTTGACGGGCACCAGACGGGCTGATTCCAGACGGTCGTACTTGTCGTAGGAAAACTTCATCTCGTAAGTGGCCGGCGCTTGGCGTTCGATCACCTGCACGACTGGAGCCGCAATGTGAATGGGTGTCGGGTTCACCTGAATCGTGACTTCGCGCAGACTTTTGATGGCCTCAGTCAACGACTCAACAGGCGTATCTGCTTTGCGCGACTCCAGCACTGCCAGCATTTCGGCCAACGTGGCGGCAATCTCGCTGGAATTGGCGTGTTGTGCCTGCATGCTGGATACCATTTCTGCCAAGGCAGAACTGAGTTCGTCGAGCAGACCCTCGAAAGCGGTGGATTTGTCAGTCATCCAAGGCACTTTCTCAAACTTTTGAGCACCGACTCGCGCTTGCGAAGCTCAACCAGCGTTTCCTGTGCCGGGGTCTTTTTCTTGCGGCTGAACATACCCTGCTGCCCGCTCAGGGAGTCATCGGCACTTTGTCCAAACTGGAAGTTGTCCGCGCTGGCATCTTGACGGGCATTTATATCAGCCCGGTCGCGGTCGCTTTTGTTTTTGGCTTCGGCCTGCGCTTGTTGGCGGGCTTCGGCTTTGGCCTGTTCAGCAATGCGCTCGTCGCGCTCGCGCAATTCTTCAGGTGTGTAGCTGGTCAGGCCTTCGCTGTCTGGCGTGTTTTCAGCTTGGCGTTGTCCGCTTGGATTTCCCGCATCCCTTGCAGGTAATCTTTGCGATCCTCTGGCGTCATCCTGTGCAGCTTGACGAACAGCTTCGCCAGATTGGCTCTGACTTTCGGGTCGGTTGGCAGTGGCATCTTGAATTTCCTGTTCGGTGAAGCCCAAAAACCGCATGGCGTCTTCAGTGCTGGCATTGCTGGGTGCATCCCAATCGATGCCATCATCGTCAAATGTGGGCGTGGTTTTGACATCCAGCATTTTTGCACGCTCACGCTGTGCATCCTGCTTTGCATCGTACTGCGTTTTTCGGCCTGCCGCCAGTGTGCGCCTGCGCCCAATGCGATTCAGCGCAGCATTCACCTGATCATCATTCAGGCCGCGTGTGTCGAAGCCAATGGCGTTGGCCGCACTTTCCAGTTCAGCACTGACTCTTGCGGTACTCACGGCCTGCGCGGCATCACCTTGCAAATTGATAGGTTGAACCGACCCTGGGCTTGTGAGTTCGCGGCGGATCAAGTCATAAGCCAGTTCGGCAGACCCACCCACGCCGCCAGCATCCGCTTCATCCGCTTGGGTTTGGGTCAAGTAGCCTTGACTGACAAGCGATTCAACCAATTGGTCGGCTCGCAGCCCATTAGCGCGGTACAGCGGCTGGCCGCCAATGTTGTAAGGCAATGGCATTGCTTTGCCGCCCCGCGTTTGTTGGTTTCGGTCGATTCCTGTGTCGCTGCGTTCGTCTTGGTGAATGCCACCGCGCGCGGCAATCTCCCGCAAAAAAGGCGACTTTGCATAACTTTTCTCAACTGGTTGGGGCGCATCTTGTTGGTCAACGCCAAGGCGGGCTTTGATGCTGTCTTTCACGTCGCCCTGGTAAGCTTTTTCGAAGTCGTCAAAGTTCTGGTTGTCCAGTTCTGTCTGGTTCTCTGGCGACAGATTTTGCTTTTCGTCAAACACTTGCTGGGGCGGTTTCCAGCCCTCTGCACGCAAGCGCTCAAGCAGATCAGATGGCAACGGTTGTGGCGGCTCTACTTGGCTGCGATTCTCCTGGGCACGGCGGACATCGGCGGTCAGGCCTGTGTCAATGGCAGACTGGCGGGCGTTGTCGGCTTGAAGGAAATCATCCGCGCTCATGGGTCTAACATTGCCTTGCGAATCGGCCAGCATCACCGCAGGTTTGACGGTCGGGTCAAAACCCAATTGGGGAATTTCTGGCGCCGGTGCCGCCGGTGCAGCTGGGCGTGCTGGGCTGGGCTGTACGCTTTGAACAAATGGCTGATCAAGGGGCGGCGCAAAAATGGTAGGTGCTTGGTACTCGCCTGCCGCCCGGTCAATTTCTTTGGCAATTTCGCTAATCGGGTCGTGCATGGCATGTTTGACCGACACCGGGCCACTGACCAAAGCACCTAAAACAGCCCCCAAAGTCGCTTGTTTGCTAGCAGAATTCAAGTCAAGCGGCGCGTTTTCACCCACATTTTTAGCCAGCGCGTTGGAGAATTCTTCGCCGCCCTCTTGTCCGGCTTCCTTGGCAACAGCCCCCGCCACACCGCGAAAACCCGACACGCCCGCCGATTTCTGCGCCATCTTTCGGGCAATCTGTCCCTCCAAGCCCCCGCCCAAAACCTTGCCTAAAACTGCTGAAGCCAGACCCGAGAGCGCCGCCCCGGTGTACTTGTCGCCAAGGCCCCCATTCACGTCTGTAAAAGTCTCGGCCGCATTTTGAGCGGCACCGGTGCCCACCGCCAACCCGGTGGCTTTGCCTGTGGTCAACCCGGCCTTGGCCAGTTTGCCAGCCAATCCGACAACACCCATGGGCAAGGCCATGCTACCCACTGTTGACACTCCCATATCAACCACCGCGCCCGGGTTCTGAACCAAGGCCTCCAGCACGTCGCCAATTCCCTTGTCTGAACCTTGCAACACGGCGTTGATGTTGGCTTTCTCGGAACGCAGAGCGTCAGAACCCACCACCTCATCAATCGACTGCATCCCCGACTTCATCGAACCAGACAGCCCGCCGCCCACCGAACCCGCCGTGAACAGCTGCAACAGATCACCGACACCCTTGAGGGCAGTCGGGCCGATTTTCAGCGCAGCGGCTGCCGCGTCTCTGGGGTAGTCGGTCAATGCACGGTTGACAGATCTCTTGACAGGTGCAAAGGTGGCGGACAAAAAGTCATCTGCGCTGGGCGTATCGTTCAGAAAGTCATCGGCCTTCATCACTTAAACCCAAGTCCAAGCAATTTGGCTTTGGCCTGTTCATTGGTCAGATTTCCACTTTGGAAATCAGCTTTAATCTTGTTAGCCGCGTTCATGTCGAGGGCCTTGCCCTTTGAATCTGGCTTGGTGGGTGCGCTTTGAACCGACAGTGTCGCCAGTTCGCCGCGGTCGACCGGATCAAATCCGCCAGCCGTCAATGCGTTGTCAACCAGTTTTTGCAGCTTTTCAGGGTTTTTGAGTGCGCTTGTGCCTGCGTTTTTGATAATGTCTTGAATCACGCGGCCACGGGCCTTGGCAATCGTCGCATCTTCGCCAGAGGTGCCCCGAATCTTATTGGAGCTTGGCAGGGGTTTGCCAGATTTTCCGGCTTCAAAATCCAACGCGCTCATGCCGTTGTCGATCACCGCGCCCTTTTTCTGCTCCCCATACAGTCCGGCTCGTGCGCTTGATGCACCCGCTGCCGCGCGGTGCGCCATGGCACCTGCATCCGCATTGCGCCCTTGTGCCGCATTCTCATCGGTTGCAGCCTGACGGAACTTGCCAAAATTTTGGGCGGGTTGACCCGTCGCATCCATGGCCCCTGTGAAGTTATTACCCACGCCGTACTCATAAAAGTTGTACGCTGGAGCGCCTTTTTGCGCCATGTTAGCGAGCGCCAACGCTATTGGGCTCAGGTTGCCATCCAGCACCTGTTGCTGTTGCGCTTGGTCGCGGTAAGTCTCATCGGCTTTGGCCAACCCCTCGGGAGCCATGTCTTTCACATTGGTGCGGTACGGTGCAAACTGCTTCATCAGCGGTACCAGCGCCTTGACCAGCTCGGACGAAATGACTGGTTGCTGTTTTATGCCAATCATGGCGTCCGTCTCAGGGTCTCCAGTTGCTGAAGTTGTGGGTTTTGTGCCGCTTAAAAGCTGCTGGCGATAGGCCCGGATTGTTGGAACATCGGTGTTGGCTTGCGCAGCCATCAGCAAATCGGCTTCATCAGGCCTGCCAGCAATAATTTGCTGCTCCTGCGCTTCGCCCAGCGCCTTTTGTTTGTGCAAACCTGCATTGGCATCATGCGCACGCATGGAGGCCAGCGCCTGACCAATGCGGCTTTGCGCCGTTGCGCCGTAGTCTTCGCCCTGCTGAAAAGCATCCTGCCCGCCCAAGATGGAACTGGCAAGTTTCCCAAGCCCTTGGGACAGCGATTTAGCAGAAATTCTCATGGTTCACCCTCAATAAGGCACTGCGCCAACGCCGCCCGGTAGTAACTTCTTGCCGCCCCCAAAGCCCCCGCCCATCGTGGCGCTTCCAATGCCAGACGCCAGCGAACCCAGCGCCCCGTACCACGGCATTTCAACGTTGTCGGCATCGTTCTGTGTGGCCCGTGCCAAGTTGCGATTGGTGCCAAAAATGCTGTTCAACTCACTGCCCAGATTGGCAGCGCTTTGGCCTTCGCCAAGTTGCATCAGGCCAGGCGCACGGGTCTTTGCAATTTCACGCGCCATGGCCGACAAACGCCCACCCTCAGAAATGGCACGCGCGGCTTTGGTCTTGATGAAGTCTTCCGACGAAGCCGAACCCGTGGTACCAAAATTACCTTGGTTTTCACCAATATCCAAATTGATGCCGTTCAGGGCCATGTCTTCCTTCGATTTCATCGAGGCGGCACGGGTGGTTGGGTCGTACAACTCGGCTTGCTGTTGAATCAGTCCCTGCCCCTGTTTGGTGACTGCGGCATCACGTTCGAGCTGCTGGTTCAGCAACCGCCGCTTTTGGCCTGCCTGATCCTGCGCGGCAGACATTTGCAACAGCGTGCCACCCCCTGAAAGCAGCGCCGGAATGAGAAGTTCTGGCCCCATTTGGCTTACCTCGCTTGCGAAAGAACGCCGCCAGAGCCTTTATAGGTTCCGTTCGGCATCATGTTGAAAATGCTTTGCTGGCCAGCCTTGATACCTTGGGCCTGCTGGCTCTTGAGGTAAGTTGCGCCGCTGTTGGCAAACAGGTCGCCCAAAGTCACCCCGTTCGCGTTGGCTTCAGCACTGTTGGCCGCGTTCTGCATCTGGTTGATGCCTGAACTGATGGCGCTGCTCTCATCGGTACCGCTGTTGATCGACTGCAACAGACCAAGGCGGGCCGATTCATCGGAAGATTGCAGGTTGTTTTTGACCGAATCAGCGCGGCCCCCCAAATCAATCAAGCCTTGGTTGTAGGTGCGGTTCAGCAAAGCATTTTGGTTGATGTCTTCGCTGCCGCCGTTCAGGCCCCGCGCAAACAAGTCAAAACCGGCTTTGCGTTTGGCCTCGCCAAAACCTTCGTCAATTCCGCGCCGTCCAGCCGTGAAAGCGTTGTTCCTCACGGTCGAATAAAGGGCTTCGCGCCCGGACTTGGCAGCTTCGCCGCCTGCCCCCATGCCAAACGTCTGGTTCAGACGATCACGTGCCGCCTGTTTGTCAGATTCAATTTTGGCTTGGCGCTCTGAATAGCCGCCATCACCACCACCGCCACCGCCGCCCATGGCTAGGCTCCCGGCGTAATGTACACGTTGCCCGCGCCACCCGCAATCAAGCCAAACTGCTTTCCCGCAATCACTTGGGTTCGCAACGGCAAATTGGCCGGCCAATACTGATCTGTGCCATCTGCCACCGCGGTCGGGGCGGTTGCATAGCGCACCCAAAATGGCACGTCGCCAATCAGAACTACAGGTACAGGCACGCCTGGTGGAAATCCAACAGGCTGTGCAATCACTGCTGACGCCGCACTGGCGACGCTGACAATCACTTTTTGCGACTGCCCGCCAGCAAGAACATCAGCGCCCAAATCGTTACCTAACATGTTGAATCTCCCATCATTGCAAAAACCAAAACACTTTGTCCATTGCTGGCCGCGTGGTGTCGCGTCCCTTCGTGCTCAAACCCCATGGCGCGCGCAAACTTTTCGGCCTGTTTCCAGTCGTCCAGAACATTGGCCTCGATACGCCGCAACTGATGGCGGGCGTTGGTCAGAACTTTGTTTGCAAAGCGGATGATCTTGCGCCACGAGTGCGGGCTGATACCGTCTGCAAACACAAGCCAGACGACGCCATACCAAGGCGCGTGAACTGAAATCCCACCCATGGCGACAAACTTTCCATCTTGCAAAAACTGCCATGCAGGGCCATCAGACTGCCAGCGATTGAGTGCAAAGGCTTCGCCAGCGGGCGCACCCGACACAAGTGCAATGCAGCGGGCGTCATCCGCTCGAATGCCACCAACGACCGCCAAGGCTCCTGCCAAGGTCAAAGTCTCAAAGCTCATTGCGTCCCCAACAGGTTGAAATAAAAGGTCACAGCGTCAACCTCAAATGCCTCGTCGGCCGCATGGCGAAACACGGGCGCAATGGAAGGCGAACACACCTCGACCGGGACTAAATCGCCCGCGCGGGTGTCGCTAGAAATCAATTGGGGAATCGTTTCTTTGCCCAGGTCGCGCGGGTCGTATTTGAAGCTGACATTGGCTGACCCTCGGAACACGTAGTCCGCGCCATAAACCTGCTTAAGCACACCAGGGCTTTTAGCGTCTTGAAACGCCATCTGAATTTCAACATTGATCAAGGTGTTTGCATCGGTGTACTGCGACGGGCTGACTTCAAACAGAGAGTCATCCGTGCGCAAATAGACTTTGCCAGACAGTGCCGTGATCGCCTTGATCTTGATCGGAAAAATGTACTCAGACCAGCAAGAAATCTTGCTGATTTTGGACACCGTGTAAACCCAAACCTTTGAAAAAGTACCCATGTCCAGCACTGCCCAGTACTGGCCAAACTCTCGAATCCACAAGCCCATTGCAAGCTCAGGATCGGTCAAGGATGCGACAAACTGAAGATCAGTGTTCACCAGGGGGTCTACCGGGACGCCCGTGTCGTAGTCGTCGATCCTATTGGTTTGGCTCTGCACCATCATCGAGCGAAAGCCAAACGGAGACAGAAATATCAAATCGCTGAAAAATGACGCAATCGAAAGAGGCTCCGAAGTGCCTACCCCGTAAAGTCGTTTGGTCAGTGAATTGGTGCTGGGGTCTACATTGACTGTCCAAATTTGAGACGAATCAGGGAACAACACCACCAGCGCATCTTGAAAAGTCCCGCAAGCGACACACTGACTTTTGGTGTCTTGTTGCAACGCCACGGGCAAAAACCCCGCGTCACTGGAAGTCGTCCAGTCGCGCACGTTGCCTGCCTTGCAATAGCGAACGGTCTGCCCATCGGGCGACGGCGCAAACACCCGGCTTGCTGCTTTGGTCGTACCCACTGTGTTGGGGCAATTCACATCTGAAATGTAGCTGGGCAAGAACACCGCATGGGTACCAGCTTGCGCCCCTGTGGTGTTGACCACTGGGCCGCCCGGTGTCGCTGAAATTGTGAACGTGTTGGCCGACAACACCGCAAACACGTAGAACAAAGGCCCGGTGATCACGTCGCCCACGATTCCAGACACGATGCCCGTTGGCAAAGTGCCTGAAGTGGCAAACGCCATCGAGTCGCCGGGGATTCTGCCGTGATCTGTCCAGGTCACCACGCCGGGGCTGGCAATAGTGATAGTCACTACCGCTTCGGTTTGGTCGAGGTAGTGGTGCCTGGTCGTGCCGTCCGCATAGCGTGCCACCACAAACAGGTCATTTTGGAAAATGTCGGCGTAATAGATTCGATCCAACCCGCTAGCACTGGGCTTGTCCAAAACCACGCGGTCAACACCCAAACCTGGCACGACCGGGGCCGTGAAAGCAGAACCGGAATCCGCAAAGACTTTCAGCCTGCCATTGATGCCTTGAAGTCCAAAGCTTCCCAGCAGCTCGGACGAAACAAGCTTCAGACCGGGCCGCTTTGCCATCCGCTTGCCTTGCGTGACATAGGCGTTTTTCAACGTCCAAAGCTTGTTGGCCTCCTGGACATTGATCGACAGACGATGGTCAAGGCCGCCTGAGAAATCCTGGTAGGTGATGGCGGTCATACATCGCGCCCCACCACAGCTGGCCGCGACTCAGGCGCTGGCATCGAATCTCGCCTGAAAATCCGGTTACTTCCAAAAGACTGCCCTTTGATCGAGGCCAGGAGCACATTCAACTGGCCTTGGTAGTTGGCGGCATCTGGATGCCTGTAGTGCGCCTTGGCATTGGCCAGCGCGTGCAGAAACACCATTTCATCATCCAGCGTGCAGGCGTCTGTGTTTTGAGTAAATCGACCCAAATCAGCCACGTACCACTGACGGATGGTGTAAATCGCATCGGACTTGGGGTACAAAAGAATCTGCGCCAAGCGCTCATAACGACAAGGGTACGACTGCGAATCCATCGTGTTCCAGTGCGCCGTGGTGATGCCTTCGTCAAGCTCCCGCCACTGTCCGTTGTACACGGTCTCTACGCGCAGAATGCGCCGATTCCTTTGCGCAAGGGCTGGGTAGTCCAGTAGGTTTTGATCGATTCCAATCGTCTGATCTTCGTATGAAGTCAGGTGTTTCCAGTTTGTGGCTTCGTAAAGTTGCGCTTGCCCGTTGCGCAAGAAGGAGTCAATCGCTGCCTGATTCGCGCCCCCAGACGCGCCCATGCCTCCCATTCCTAAACGGGCCAAGAGTTCACTGCGCAGGTCTTCAAGGGTGCGAAATGGCATTTACTTGCTGGATTTTGTGGCTTTTTTGGCTTTTGGCTCGGTGTCCTGATCCGCCTTCCAATCGGCGTAGGGCACTTGAATTCCATCGACCACCACGGTGACAGGAAAGTCAACGGCAAAACCTGCCGCTTCGTCCTCGCTGCACTCTTTTGGAACCTTAGTGGCCGGGTCTTTTTCAATCACGATGAACATGGTTTTTCCTTAAAGTTCCACGCCAATATCGGCGCACAGTTTCAGCAAACCTTCGTTGGGCATCACGCGCAAATCACGAACTTGCGCTGCTTGAGCCCGTTTTTCCTCAAGCGTGGCGTCTTTTTGTACATCGCCCGGATAACCGAATGCAGCTACCAGAGTGCGCAACTGGCTGTCTGGCAGGTCTTTGAGGACGGGTTTGGGCAAAAGCCGCTCAAATCGACCCTCTTGAAAACGGCCAAAAACGTTTTCCACCCAGGGCATCTTGACCTCGGGGTGCATGCCGTACACGTCGATCAGCCGTTGGTACTCGCTGGCCGGGTCGCCAGCAAAAATAAAGCCCAGCCCCAGCGTTTCAGATGGACGAAAAATGGTGTCCTGCACTTTGTTGTGCGGCAACATATTGGCACCAATTTTTGGTTTGTAGCCTTCATCCAACTTGGATGCGTCCACATCCAGCACATTGCCAGCGTCGTGGATTGCCTCAAGCAAGGGCCGCTCATGTGCCCAAATAACGACAGGCGTAAGCTCTGTCATGTCTCGTTTGATCAAAAGCTGGATGCGGGTTGAAAAATTTTTGGCGGCCATTTGAAATCCTTTTTGTAAGTGGCGGAAGTCTCAAAAAAGGGGTGGCCCAAACCAGCCCCAAAACCAGCCAACGCCGCCGCGCTGGCTTGGCAACTGCTTAACCTTGGGCAGGAGTCAAGACCCGCGCCCAAGTGGTCCATCAAGCCAGCGCAAACACTGCGTTGGCGTTGGAGCGGTTCATCGTCATGGCGCCGCGCCAGGTAATACCCCAGTAATACTCGTAACGGTCATATGCGCGTGGCGGCTTGCGGGTGATCATGTCGTGGCCTTGCAAAGGGCGCAGCGTGATCGTTTGGGTGTTCAACATGTAACAACGCTTTTCCCACGGCGTGGCGGGTGCAAAGCGGGTATCCAGCTCAAAGAACTCAGGCGACCATTCCATTTCGACGCCCAAAAACGTAAGCTGCTCGGTGCCGCCTTCAATCCGCTTTTGATTGCTTGGCCCGAAGTCCATGCGCCCATAAGTGTTGAGCACGAAGTTTCGGTAACCGTCAATGAAGGTCGAGCCCGCAATCAGCAGGTCAAAATTACCGCCGTTGCGCATGCACTGGCGGGCACCAACTTCCAAACTGTTCAAAATTGTGCCGGTGCTGGTGGTCACAGTCAGGCCCGTCGCCACGTTGTTCCGAAAGTAGGCGTTGCCAGCCACAGAGCGATCAATGCCGCCCACGGTGCCGACAGTTGGCGTGAGCGAAACCAGCGAATCAAGGCCGGCAATTGCATCGGTGCTTTGCGTGCCGTCCAAGTGCAACTGGTAGCTGAACTGCTCTTGAAAGCCCAGGCGCAACACTTCAGACTGCTCTTCAAACAGGTTGGTCAACTGAATTTTTTCAGCCTGTGACGCATTCATTGGGCCTTTGTCGTCTGTGACGATGATCCCGTTTTGCGCCAGGCGATCTTCATCAAGCGCCAAACCGTCGTGACACGAACGCCACTGGTAGTTTGCCTGCTCCAAGGTCTGGCGTCGGTTGTACGTCACGATACTGGAGCCGTTGAACCACTGAAAGTTAGAGCCGTAGCCCTTGCGTAGTTGCTCTACGATGTACTGCTTTGCGCCAGGTGCCGACTTCTTTTTGGCCTGAAAGGCTTTGAGAAGCGGGCGTTTGAGGGCGACTTGGTCGACGGGCTTGGCCGCCAAATAGAAATCGAGGCCAGCTTTGCCAGCGTCCGTGATTTCTTGTGCTGAAAATGGCATGTTGGAACTCCAAAAAATGCAAACGTTTAAATTCCCCGGCTGACGAATCCGTTACTTACGTCACGTTTGCGTTTGGTGAAGACGCTCACACCCGTCTGTTTTGCAGGTGGCGAACTCCTGCTGACGCCATGACCGCTATTGCAGCCCCAAAAGGTAAAGTTTTTTTACCTGATTCAGTTGCCAAACATGGCTTCCATCATGGTTTTTGGCTTTTGGGCTGGGCTTGCGTTGCCAGTCGGCCGCAAGCTGTTAGATTGGGTTTGGGCGGTGCGTGAAGACCCTGCGGACTCTTTGATCAACAGGTACAGCGATTCAGCTTTCTGTGCCCATTGCGCAGGCGGCACGCCCTCAAACAAAGCGGGTAGCCGGGGCAGTAATTTGGCTTCAATGGCCGCATAGTCCAAGTCGGTGGCCTTCATCCGGTTGGCAAACATATCCACAGCCTGCAGCGCTGTTTGCATGGCCTTCTGGCCTTGCTGAGTTTGCGTATGTTGGGTGGTCTGCTGTAGCTGTTGCTGCTCTTGAGCGCGGGTATTGGCCCGGTTGCGCGCAAGTTCCAAGGCCGTGGGTTCATCCAGTTCCATGGCTTCCACGCGCTGACGCAGCTCAGGAAAATCAGCCAAGGCGTCAACACCAGGCAAAGGCTTGCCCAGCGCCAAGGCAATCAAGGCGCGTTGCTGGTCAATGACCTTCAAAGCGCCTTCATAATCTCCCTTGTTCATCATGCCAATGACGCCAGCGGCCTGGTCAAACTGCTCTTGTCGCACACCGTTGTTTTGCAGCGTGGCGCGAAATGGCTCAATGGCTGCCATCGTCTGCGCCTGACGATCAACCAGCTCTTTGTTGTTGTTGGCCAGTTTTTGAAACCGCTCTTGAGCGGGTTTGCTCAAACCCTCCGGCATTTTGGTCAAGTCGTCGACTTCCGGCTCTTTGGCTTCTTCAGCCTTGGCAACTTCCGGTTTTGCCGCTTCAGGTGAGGCTTTTTCGACAGGCGTTTCCTTGCCAAACATGGCCTCCTGCATAGAGGCTGGTTTGTCAACTGAAGTGTCAACTGCCAAAACAGTAGGCGTCTCCGGTGTTGGGCTGGCCAAGACAGCTGGGGAAACGGCCTCGGGTTGCAGCGCTGCTGGTACAACAGGTGACACGACAGGTGCATCACTGCCCCCGGCTTCACCTGGTTCTGGAGATTGGTATTGGCGGTTTTTCATGGTTTATTGCAGCGTAGGCGCTGTCATTTGTTGTGAAATCTGTTCAATGGGGGGCTCGTTGCCTGCCTGCATGTCTCCATCAACCACCCTCAGAGCCGTGCTGAAGGCTTGCGCGGCCAGCAAGGGGTTTGCCGAAGTGGCAATCTGGGCTGCAGCGGCAACATAACCTTTCTCAACCTGCTCACGGGCATCGCTGGCAGCCTTCATAGCCACCTTAAGCTGTTGGTTCAGCATGACAACTTGTTGTTTGAGCATCGCCGGATCGTCTTCACCTTGCGGCGGGGGCGGCATGAACTGCTCAATATCGATGCGCTCGTCAAAGCGGCGCAAGGTTTCCCGCGCCAGTTCAATCGTGGCGTTGGCAAGTTGCTCTTGGCCACGCTCCCGCAGCTCGGCCACCGTCTGCATGGTTTTTTCAATGATTGGCATCAGCTTGACCCACCGGTCTTGCTCCTGCAGCCGGTCAGGTTTGCCAGTTGAACCGCCACGCACTTCAACCGTGACGAGGCTGAACACCTCGTCAATGCTCATCGACGGCCAAACCGCATCAGGGCCAGCAATGGCTTTGACCTCTTGCTCGGTCAGCTTGCGCAAAAACATTTCCAGCGCGTAGGTGCCAAGCTCGTTCAGCACATCCTCCATGGTGTCCTGTCGCTCTGCACTTCTTCCCCGCAATCCTTGGCTCAAAATTTCGGCTTCGGTGGCAGTTTTGGCTTTCAGAACAGAACCCCGGCTGGCATCACCGCCGCCCAGCAGTTGCTCCATGTCCTGCCGAGATGGACCGGTGTCATAGTTGATTGCATTCAACGCCGCGAGGGAGCCGCTGAAAATGTCATTGGTCAGAGGGTTTCCACCAACACCCTTCACCACAATGATGTCGGCACCGTTTCGGTTTCGAATGCGCTTGACATCATCCTCGGTCAAACTGCCACCCTCGCGCACGACGTTCATTGGCAACGCATCGCGGCGATCTCGGGCAAAGTCTTCGCGGGTGTCGTTGTACTCTTCGACCAACTGCTCAGTCAGTTCAATGTCAGAGAGTGGGTAAAACGCTCCGTCGATTTCGTTAAAAGCGCTTCCAAAAAATGGATACCAGCGGCGACCCGTCCAATCAGGCGACTTGGGCGGCTCACAAAACCCTTCTTCACCCTCGCACAGGGTATAAATTCTTTGTGAATTCTTGTCCCACACCTCAAAAACGCACAGCAGACCGGTGCTTTTTGCGTCTCCAACAACCATGTTGCCGTTCAGCTCTAAATAGCTTTTGGCGGTTTTGGGCTTGTAGCCAAACTGCATCTCGTAGGAATCGCATGTCATCCAAACGCGGTGTGCAATAGCGCTGGACGCGAGGTAGTCCGTCACGCTGCGTACTGATTCGTCCAGCACAATCACGTCTTCGGCCATCACGAAGTCCAGAACCATGCCCCGGGCAACAACAATTTCCTGTTGAGTCTCAAGGCCTTCGATGGTTTCGTGCATTTCGGCTAACTTAGCCTCATGTTCGGACGAAGCTGAAGGGTCATTGACCTGCTTTAGCAGCATCTGGATGCGCCCGATGTTGTCTTTGGTGTCGTCCAGCCGCTGAATCACCAAGGGGTCAGTCTTGCGATCTTCTTGCCAGGTGGCTTTCCACCACCCGACCGACGTTGCAAAGGCCGAGCGAAGCATTTTTTTACTGGCCCGTTTGAGCCGTGCATCTTTCACCACCAGCTTTGTCAAGACCCGCTCACAGGTTTGACCAAAGGCTTTCACGGCTTTGGCCTGACTGGGGTCAACGTTGGCTGATGGAGATGCCGAATACTCCGGGTCTTTGGCGTAGATCATCGGTAGCATCGCCGCCATGTTGCCAAAGTGAAGGTTTGCGCGCAGCTTTTTGACAACCCCGCTTGAATCTGTTGCGGTAGTCTTGCCAGCCAACAACTGGCGGTTGACCTCAAAGCGCTTGAATGTTTTATCAGCGCGTTTCAGGCCCGCCGCGATACGCTCTTGCCACTGCTTGACAAGCGCCTTTTCATCGGGCGGGACAATCCTGTCCGCGCCCGATGTTTGAACTGTTGGCTGTTCTTCCAGCATCAGGCTTTGAGGCCAGCTTGCATTGCGCCCGAAGTAAACGCTGTGCAGTTCATCCGCATGTAGCGCGACAGCTTGACCTCGGTTTCAACCCCGGCATTGGTCGCCACCGCGCCCAGCGTGGACTTGGCTGGCAGAACGGCAGAACCTGCGGTGTTGGTGCCAAACGATGGTGACTGTGCAGGCGCAATCGCTCCACCCGTGTTGCCACCAGTTGCTAACGCAAAGTCTGCATAGCTTTCGTAGGCTTCAAAGTCGACGGTGCCAAGCAGGTTGCCCGAGGTGGACAACACCGCGCTGTGAGCCTTCATCGCTGGCGTGGTGTCGCAAATCACTGCCGCGCGTGGCGTGCCGCCATAGACACCATTGCCAACTGAGCCCAACAAAACCGCAGTCGTCGCAGTCACGTTGCCCAGCGTCCATTCACCGTTAGCGCCTGTGTTGCCCGTGATGCCCGCAATTGCCAGGCGATCACCTGTTTTTTGCCCGTGCCCTGCGGTCAGGGTGAGCACAATCGGCGTTGCATTGGTTGCGCCCGTGATCAAGATGCCCTGCACTGCCGAACCAAACGAACCCAAAGACAAGAATTTCAAAGCCATGATGTTTCCTTTTTAAGCAGAAAACAGTCCTGCCAGCCGGGCACGCAATGAAAGGGCCGTGCCGCCCCAAAAGAACTCAGTGACCGCTTGCCAAAATGATGTCGTCGCCCACCAGAGGGCGAATCTTGGCGATATCGGCTTCAAACGCCTCTGACCTGTTGGCATCAGAGGCCATTGACAAATCGAGCCGTGCAATTGGGTTGAGGCTTTGCAAACGGGCTTTTGCGGCCAAAGCATCAATCACCTGCTCATCCTCTCGCGCCAGGGCGTTGATGGTGTCCTCAAGACCCAATCCAGCCATGTAGTCAGCTGTGGCTTGATCTGGTGCGCTGATCACGATCACATCACCACCAACGGTGGCGCCACCCATCATTCCAGCGATGTTTTCACCGTCCAGAAATCCTGCGACTGTGTAAGCAAAATAAGGTTCGCCGTTTTCGTCAAAGCTGCTGTACTCGCGGATGACCGCAGGATCCTGCAAGCGCAGTAAATCACTGGCGTGGATGGATCGGCGGAGCAAGAAATTGGGAATGACGTTGGCGGCTGCAATCATGGCTGCCATTGAAAGCCAGCGCCCAAAAAGTTTTTTAACCGTTTGCTGTGATCCAGTCCAAAGACCACGGCGCGGGGCCCTCGATCTTGCGAACTTTTGGCACACGAGAAACGGGCCTGGCCATGCACGCGTATCGACAATCGTCGCCAGCGTGGTCTTCCATCTTGGTGTTGATGTCTTCGCGTTTAAGCTCGTCATGCTGAAGTGCTGGCACCGTGCGCCACCAGTCTCGGCAGTCGTCCGTGACGTACAGCATCGGCTCCCCCTCGTCCACACCGTCCCAGCTCAGGCGCGAGTACATTTGCTGCCAGCCTGGCACGCGAGAATTGTCGGCGGGCTGGAAGCGCGGCCCTTTGAGCCCCGGCACGCACCCCACCATGTTTTCATAGTTCGAAGGGCCGCCATCCTCTTTCCACATTGACGGGTCGGCGCGGCTCATGTTTTCGTCAATGGCTTCGCCCTCCTCCCGGGCCAAAATGCCCAGCCCCACGTCAGCCGCTGACAGCCTCAGGCCTGAATCCGGCATGACCCGCCCGTCTGTCGTCTTTTTGACCCCATACCACTCTCGGTACCGCACCAGCGCCCCAGCAGGAAGCATGCGCTCTTTGCCGTCGTTGTACTTGACCCATTCGGCTTCGGCCACGACCCACCAACCGATGCTAAACGGCTTGGCAGAACCCCAATCCATCGAACGGAAACGCGTCCAGTGCTTGGGTGGAATCAAACCGGGAAGTCGATGCTTGGACTCCATGATGCAATCAAAGAATGCGCCAGCAATGATCGACCAGTCGCCAAACCGGTAGGCTTTGACCAATTCAGACGATCCCAGCCCATACAGCCTGTCCTCGTAGCCCGGGTCATCAATCAGCAGTTGAGGATTGTCTTCAAGCCGCGCAGGGATGTACTGGCGGATCATGCCGCCCTCTTCACGGCTCATACGTTTGCACTCAAACTCACCCAGCATGTCCACAAAGCTGCTTTTGACCCACTGGTGGCCCACGCTGCCGGGGTTTGAACCGCACAACACCAGTGGAATTTTTGCCCGCAAATCCAAACCAAACTTGCTTAAAAACATTTCGCTGGCGCTGGCTGGAATCTTCAGGCCAGGCGCTCGAACCCGCTGGCGCAGAAATCTGTAAATCGATTCCGTGAAGTGCGTCAGCTCATCCATCAGTAAAACGTGAATTTCAGCGCCTTGGTACTTTGCCAAGTCCTTTTCGTGCTGACAGTGGCAGAGGTAAATCTTTGCCCCGTTCCAAAACCGGATTTCAGACTCCACGATCTTGACCAAACCACAGGCCACAAACGGCCCCAGCAAGACTGGGAAGCTTTTCGGCCCTTCCATGTGATTCTTGTGAAGATCGTCGTACAGCCGCCGAAACAGATACACCTGCAAGCCCGGGATAAGCCCGCAAAGTATGCAAGCCAACGCCCGCATGAAAAAACTCTTGCCGCCGCCTGCAGCCCCGCCGTAAAGTATTTCTGTCGCTGCCGACTTGAGCGCCAGACTTTGCTTGACCGTGAAAGCAACGTCAAACGTAGGCGTCACGAACTCGCCACAGTGATATTGAAAACTGGCACCGCAGTTTGAAGAGGATTCCCATTTGGGTCGCCTATGCGCTCGACGTAAAGGCCTGAAGCCTTGCCTCGCGCCATTTCAGCCGCCACGGCTGGGCCATACTTTTGCGCTGCCTCTGCCAGGTCCCTCAAACGTTTCAGATCGCGCAGGTGCGTGGCCAGCGTAATTTCAGCCCTTGTCGAAGCCACAGAACGCAGCGAGAGTAGTCGTGAGGCGATCTTGGGGTTGTCCATCGTCGCCTTGGCTTGGCGATTGACGGAGGCTGGGGTCATGCCCGAGGCGTCATAAGCCCGTCTATAAGCATCGCTCGCACTCATACCTTCGATCACAGCCAAACAGAACGCCTCTTGCTTTTGCGTCAGCTCACGCGCAATCATTGGACACCTCGGCCACTTTGATTTCAAACTGTGCCTGATGGGACAAATACTTGGTTGGGCAATGTGCGGCATACAAAGCCAGCACAATGCGGGCGTCTGATTCGCGCGGTTCACCACCGTTTGACCAGTGCATCACCGAGCCTTTTTCACGGCCACACTGGCGCGCCACCTGAGCCATGGAAACACCTGCTTTCATCAAATCACGCAAAATGACAAACCAGTCACGTCGCCGCCCAATTCTTTGGCTGGGCCTCATTCGATCTCTACCTCAACACTTGGCGGGCCATAAATCTTTCTGGCCGACAGGCTAACCACTTGACTGTCATCTTTCCAGGCCACACCGTTGCAACCGTCTTTGATGGCTTTGACCACATTGTCCAAATCCGGTCTCTTTGTGTGCTGAATTTCACCCATTGCTGCGCCACGCTGCTTTTTCAAACTCCAACTCGCGGGAATTGAAAAGTAAGCCCGAACAGTCAGCTTCATTGGCCCCTCGGCTGGTTCGCGTCCTTCCATAGCTTGCTGTGCCGCCAACTTCACCAAGTTTTCGTACCTTGCGGTCTTCTCGGGCGTGTAGTGAGCAACATGGCCCGCACGGATGAATGAACGAGCCCGGCCTTTTGCAACGGGTTCGCCAGGAATAGTAAATTTCAACATCATGATGTTGCCCAGGCAATTTCAGCTTCGCTCAATGCTGTTTCGTCAAATTCGGGCGCTCTAATGCCTTGCTGTTTGCCAGGCCATTCATCGCCAATTTCAAAGCGTCTGACATCCCGACCCAAATCCCAGAAGGATCGGCGTCCAGCTCCAACGCCCGATGCCACGCGTAGGTTTTCCAATGCGGGTTTTTGGCCAGCATCAGCAAGTGAGTCAGTTGCTGCACAAAGGGTGTCATTTGGCATATCACGACCCCAGCCTCAACGCTTGACGGTAGCAACGGATTTGATTCGGGCTCAGGGTGTCGCCGCCCTCGTGCCTGTGTTGAAGGCGTTTGGCCCAGTCTTTGTCGCCAGTCACCATCTGCCCCAACGTTTTGATGTTTGCGATATAGGATTGCACGATTTCAGGACTGGCTTGTGACGCTGGCAGCATCAGGCCGGGTGCAGCGTTGTATCTAGCGCACGCGGCGCGAAACTCTGCGACCGTGGGCGGCTTGCCTTCGACGCAAATCGACAAACCGTAGGCCAGAGCGGCCGGCGATTTAATAAATCCTCGCAGCTCGTAAGCCCAATCATTTTTGACGTCCTCGATTGGAATTCCTTCCCACGTCTGCAAAAAATTTTTTCCAAAGGTCAGCGACATTTTTAAAAATATTTTTTCAATCCAAGGCAGGGGCAGTGACATTTTTTGTCTCCACGTCGATGGTTTCTGATCCGTTTTGAGCCGAATTTTGTCTTCCGGTGGCCACTTCAAACCGCTGTCGCATCGACTTTTGGTACGGCGTTTCGTCGGTCAATAGCGGGCCTTTTTGCAGGGTTTTGACTCGTTCCAATGCCTCAGCCCGTTGCTTCAAAAGCATCCCGATGGCGTAGGCAAACCCCTTTTTTTTTGCTACTGAAGTTATAGCAGCGTTTTCAAATTCGGCGAGGGTTGCGCCCGCTTCGATCAGGGCCAAAAGATTCGGGTGTCCAGGGTTCCCGTCGCTGATGCCGTGACGTCGCATGGCCATCGTGATTTCGGCTGCAAAGCTCGGTTTTTTGGGCGGTTCTGGTCGCGGCTTTTCCGGTTCTGGTGCTGAAATTTCGGGAAATGCCGCACACGCGCTTTCGGACGTTAAAGGTTTAGACGTGTGTGTTTTGGTATTTGGTATTAAGGTACTGGTTCTGGTTCCGGTTCCGGTTCCGGTTCCGGTTCCGGTGTCGGATTCGGGGTGGAGTCCTTTTGGAGTCCCGTGAATGTCCCGCGGGACAGACGCGGGAGCTTTTTGGACTTCTGAGGCCTGCTTTGCACGTCCCCTGGCCTTCCGGTCGGCTTCGCTGCGCCGTCTGTTCATCATGTCCGTGACAAACTCCACAATCGGGTCGTGGTACATGCGGCCATCATCAGCAATCCACCAGCCTCTCATCAAAGTTTCACGATGCTTCAGAAAGGTTTTCAGAGGCATTCCAATTCGCGCCGAAATGAGTTCGTCCGATGCTGGCAGAGAGCCGCAGGGCGATTGTTCCCAGGCAGTCATCCAAAGCATCAGCAACCACGGTCGCAGCTCGAGCGCTGCCAGCGCCCATGTGTCAGACCGCCTGATCCGCTCATGGTCTAGCTCAAAGCGCCAACCCTTGGCTAGTATGTCGGGTGGATAGGGTGCGGCTTTAAACAACATGCTATTTGGCTCTGCCATCAACCGAAAAAATAACCTGCGCAGAAGCCACCGATTGCCACCAAACCTGCCAAAGCAGCAGACCTGCAAAGCCACTTTTGAACGGTTTGGCGCTTTTGTGGTGGACCCTGAATCACGCCGGGTGCAAACGCCTGTACCTGGCACGGTACACCCCAATCGCAATCCTCGCATAAGCGATTGCTTTGGCAAGCTCCCAAGGCATCGCAACGACTCACAACCAGATTTTTGACAATCATGAAAGTCTCCTTACGCTCACGCGTTTTGGGTTTGAAGACAGCGCCAGCGCAGCGTCCAAAGCGTCCCAGTCATTGGCAAACAGCCCATGCAGTTGGGCGCGTTGCCCGTCTGAATGGATGGTGGTGATCAGGTAAGCGGTCATGCGCTGGCCTCCGAATCTTCAAACTCTTGCATGCTGTAGCGCCGATAGGCCGTGTTCCAAATTTTTTCGGCCTCAGTTCCCTTGGGGTACGGGCAGCAAGGTGCCACTTCTGAGGTGGATTCCTTCACCGCTTTGCGGGCAGATTGCGCGATGGCCACGCGCCAGAAAATTTCTTCGTTCATTCGGTTTCATCCCAGGTTAGTTTTCTGCTGATCTCGGGGTTGCTCATGGCCTTGGCGGCAATGGTGCTCATGGCTTCGTAGGTCGCGCGATCCACACACACGCGATCCACGGGCACCACCTTGAGCCCAGCGGCATAAAGCATTCGGGCCACATCGCTGACCTGAGCGCCAAGCTGACCAGAGCGGATGCGCGACACCTGCGTCGTGTCATCCTTGCCAATGGCAGCGGCCAGCGTTTCCAGCGCGGTGCCGGACAGGCACTTTGCAATGAGTTGCAATCCCGATTGCAAAGCCTTGCTGGTCATTGCACTGGAGGTGTAAGAAAGTGAGGGCATGGACATCTCAACACTGATCAGCCAACACCGAGCCCTGCGCGGCCAGAATCAACTCTGTGCAGGTGTCGCCATTGGCTGCGCCATGTGTTCATGGCGTGTGCAGGGTAGCCAGACCACGATCGGTAAATCGACGGCATTGTTCGCGGTCGTGCGGGCACGTAAAGCCGTTGCAGCGCGGGATGTCGAGTGGCAAATGGATGAACATGACTCAGGCCTCGGTTTTTTCACCAGGGGCCAGGTCGGTTTGCTGGCGCAGCACATCCCACGACACATCGGGGCGCAAGTCCTCACAACGCACGGCGCCAGCGGTTGCACGCTCGATCAGCGGGCAATACTCAGCCGGAACGCGCCCTCGCGCCTTCCACATGCTGGGTGCCGATGCGGTAACGCCGATCAGAGCGGCCAATGCGGCCACGCCGCCTACGTGGTCAACTGCTTTTTGGAGTGGTTCCATGGAGATTCCTAAATATCACAATCGTGATTATTACTCAAACACCAACGTGATGCAAGCCCATGTTGAAATCACGGATGTGAGCACCATTGCAGACCGAGTAAAACAAGCGCGAAAGTACCGGAATTTGACCCAGGCGCAGCTTGCAAAAGCGGCTGGTGTCAGCCAGGGCGCAATAGGCAACCTGGAATCAGGAACTCGGGAAAAACCCCGCGAACTGCTCAACCTTGCGTTGGCGTTGGGGGTCAACATCAACTGGCTTGCGAATGAGAAAGGGCCGATGTTGCTGGGGGAGTCCAACATCGCCCCCACCCCCATAGGCTCCCGCTCCATTGCCTTGATCGACTACGTTCAGGCCGGCGCTTGGGCAGCGGCCACCAGTGGCGGCATCGCGGCAGAAGCCAGCGACTGGTTGCTGACCGATCTGGCGCTATCCGATGGCGCTTTTGCGCTAGAGATCAAGGGCGACAGCATGCTGCCGGACTTCCAGCCCGGCGACCGGGTCATCATCGACCCCGCCGTTGAGCCCCACCCGGGTGACTTCGTCGTGGCTAAGAACGGCGAGCACGAAGCGACGTTCAAAAAGTACCGTCCACGCGGCGTGAACGCCCAGGGCAAGCCGGTGGTGGAGCTGGTGCCGCTCAACCACGACCATCCGAGCCTGCGCAGCGACACAAGCCCGTTTGTCATCATTGGCACGATGGTTGAGCACCGAAAGTATCGGAAATATAGACCGCCATATTAAGGAGAGCACCCATGACAGTAGAACTCACCCCGATTCTTGGAGTCGCAAAGGAGGTGCTGAAGAGCGCTGGTCTTAAAGGGATGCACGTTGACAACATCGCCGCCATTGCGCTCAAGGGCAATCAAACTGGCGGATTGAGTGCGTCCGATTTTTCGCTCAAGCTTCAATCGTCGTTGGCGCGCAACCTAAAACTCAAGACTCAGCGACCATCTTTTGCCAAGGTAGATGGCACAAAGAAAGGACAATTTAAGCGCGGGTGGTACCGATTGAAAATTGACCGAAGCGCAACAGTCATCAAGCAAATTGAGCCGCCAGACACCGACAAATCATTCATTGGAAAGGCTGGTGAAATGAGCGTCATCAGCGAGCTTTTGTTTTGGGGCTACAACGCTTCCGCCATGTTGGTTGACAGCGGCGTTGATGTCATTGCCAGCCGCAGCGGCAAGTATTTCCATGTTCAAGTCAAGACATCCACCGAGCGTGACGGAAAGTTTCAGTTCGCCATTCGCAACAGTTCTTTTACACAGCACCACGACTCAACCATGTTCTATGTGTTCGTGCTGCGCCGCGGCTTATCCAATGAATATGTCATCATTCCGAGCAGCTATCTTCACGCCCTGATCGCAGGTGGAAAAATAGCCGCCGCGCCTGTTTTGTCCGTGACTATCGGTGTAGATGCCAAAGGCAAAAAATACACCCTGAACGGCAGCATCGATGTGGGTATTTATGTCGGTAACTTTGGCGGCTTAATTGTGTAAATTCGGGTCGTTTTTTGTATCGCACGTGAAGGCTTGCCGCATCTGGAAACCCTGAGTTTGCGAAATTGCGCAAACCGACAACCCGCTTCGGCGGGTTTTTTTTGTCAGTTTGTAAGTATTTTCCCTAGCTTTTAAATAAATAATCACAAACGTGTTGACAACATAAATCACAATCGTGATAATTCACTCCATCGCAGCCAGTCTGCATAACCGGAGTGAAAAGTGACCACAGCAACCAATCCCCCCCTACCCGGCCAGCCCTGGCCCGAACAAGACGGCATCTACATCGGCATCATGCCCAGCGACGATGGCAAATCAGCCTGGCACCTGATCCTTCCCAAGGGTCCGCAGTACAGCTTTCAAAGTGTCGCTTGGAGTGAGCGCGGCAAGCTGATCGCCGGTGCCAACAGCCGCAATGACGGTATGGCCAACACCCTGGCCATGCTTGAGGCTGGTAACGAGCTGATCCAGAAGCTACTCCGCGACAGCTACCTGCCAAGCCGCGGCGAATTGGCGCTGTGCTACGCCGTCGCGCCAAGCCTGTTTACGACCGATGGATGGTATTGGAGCAGCACCCAGTCGTCGTCCGACAGCGCCTGGTTTCAGGACTTTGGCTACGGCAGCCAGGGCACCTACAACAAGCGCTACAAGGCCCGGGCCGTTGCCGTCCGCAGATTGATTCTTTAGTCCTTTGGTACTTCATGATGAACGCCACCCTGCCACTCACATTAGCCCGCGCCATGGCCTGCATGGCACCGCCGCAGTCGTCAGTCTTCCAATCTATCAAGGTTGGGGTGCAAGAGCTAAGTCTTTCTCGGTTCGAAAAGATGAGCTTGAACTGGGGCGGCGTCGATTTGATGTTTGCAGTTGACATTGAACTTGGTCAAGCCGAAACCGCAACTGACCCCGGCTTTTCGCCGTGCGTCATCGTGAGCCGTGTCTGCATCAATGGACAGTGGCCCGATGCCCAGGATTTTTTTGGAGCAACTGGCTTTGCCAAGATTGTCGAGCTGCTTAACTTGCAGCTGCTGGAGTCAGCATGATCATCTATCTACTTTTGCTTGTTTTTGCTTGCGTTTTTGGCGTACTGACCAGCGGCAAAGTGATCAGCAAAAACGTTGACAGATTTGACGCTCAAGACGCCAACACCGACCGCCGAAAGACCGATAGAACACCCCTCTAGTTGACCCTTTAACCAATTTAGGAAGACCTAAAAATGACATCCATTGCACTTCAAAAACAAGAAACGCCAATTGCCAAGTTTTCAGGCTTTATGGACAAGCTCAAGCCACAGTTGGCGCTGGCGTTGCCCAAGCACATGAACGCCGACCGAATGACGCGCTTGGCGCTGACCGCATTCAGCACAAACGCCAATTTGCAAGCCTGCAGCGCCCAAAGCATCGCAGGCTCAATCATGACAGCGGCCCAATTGGGCCTTGAGCCTGGCATCAACGGGCAAGGCTATTTGATCCCCTACAAAACCACCTGCACGTTTGTTCCGGGATGGAAAGGCTTGGTTGACCTGGTTGCGCGCAGCGGGCGGGCCACAGTGTGGACAGGTGCCGTCTACCCTGGCGACAAATTTGAATATCAGCTTGGCGATTCGCCATTCTGCCGCCACATTCCCGGCGACGGCGCTGACGAAAACGAGCGTTTCACTCACGTCTATGCCATTGGCCGCGTCAAAGATGCTTCTATGGCAGTGATTGAGGTCTGGACGTATGCCAAAGTGCAAAAGCACCTGAAGCAATACAACAAAGTTGGCGGGCGACATTATGCTTTTGAAAATGACAACAACTTTGAAATGTACGGACGCAAAGGTGCCTTGCTGCAAGTGCTGAAGTACATGCCCGCCAGTATTGAGGTGGCGAATGCCATAGAGGTTTCCCATGCCTCTGATGCTGGCCGTTCAAGCGTCATCGTGGACGGCTTTGTGTCGGTGCTGGATGCAGAGCAGGCCACCAAGCCCAGCGTTGAGACGCCGCAGCGCATTGCGCAGGCAGAGTCAGCAAGCACCAGCGCCAACGTCGATCAAGAAACAGGCGAAATCAAATTGCCACAGCAAAAACCAGCCGTCATTTACCCGGCAGGTGCCTTGGCAACGGACGGCGAACGCAAACTGATTACCACTCGCGCCCGCAACAACAACTTGGACATTTTGGACATGATTTCCAGTGCTGGACTGGAAGGCTTGCCGCCTGATCTTGAAGGGTTGACCAAGGACGGCTTTTTGGCGTTGCGCGACTTGCTTCCAAAGGCTGATTGACATGCTGACCTTTGATGCCGATAAGCACGAGTACCAGCACAACGGCGTTACCGTGCCCGGTGTGACGCAAATTTTGACCCCGCTGTCGAACTTTGATTTTGTCGATGACCACGTTCTTCAAGCTGCTCAAAAGTTTGGCACGGCCGTGCACCTTGCGTGTGAACTGGATGACTTGGGCCAGCTTGATCAAAACGCTCTTGACCCCAATTTGTTGCTCTATCTTGAAGGTTGGCGCAAATTTAGTTTGGAGCGAGGCGTGAACTGGTCAAAAGTCGAACAGCGCGTCTATCACCCGACCCTGAAATACGCCGGAACGCTTGACCGACAAGGCCATGTCGATGGTCGCCTGTCAATCGTAGACATCAAATCAGGCTCAGCGCTGATGCCCAGCGTCGGCCCGCAACTATCGGCTTATGCCCACGCCGCCAGTCCGTATGCAGCAGCCGCCCTGACTCGGCTTGCAGTGCGCCTGATTCCGGGAGGTTACGAACTCAAAAAGTACACCGACCCGCAGGACTGGCCTGTCTTTTGCAGCCTGCTGACGGTTGGCAGATTCTGCACAAAGCACCGCATCACCCCCAACTACAAAGGAGCAACCCATGAATGAAACTCAAGCAACCACCGGACAGGTGGCCTATGACGCCACGTCTGCCATTGTGTTAACCGGGCAAGCCCAGCGGGCGCTGTCCAATGCCGCCGATTTTGTCGTTGACAGCGATGAAATGATGGGGTTAGCGGGCGACGATTTGCGGGCAGTCAAAACGTTGCAAAAACGCGTTGAAGAGCAACGCACCAGCATTGTCGGGCCGCTGAATCAAGTCATCAGAACCATCAATGACATGTTTCGCGCACCCAAAGATTATCTAGATCAAGCCGAATCTACCCTCAAAGTCGGCATGCTGAACTACACCCAAGAGCAAGAACGCAAAGCGGAAGTTGCGCGGCGCGTGGCCGAAGCCTTGGCACAACAGGAGCGCAACCGATTGGCCGAGGAACAACGCCAGCAAGAAGCCGCTGCCCTCGCGGCGACAGTAGCTGCCCATAAAGCTCAGGTCGAAGCCGAGGCTGCAATCGAGAAAGGCGATCAAGAAGCCTTCGCCAAAGCGCAAGAAGAGGCCCGCCAATATGCCGATGTCGCAGAGAAAGCCACAGCCGAAGCGCAAGCCACCGAAACAACCGCTGCGGTTATCAGCATGCCGGTTGCAGTGCAAGCCCCGGCTAAAGTCACAGGCATCAGCACCAGCAAAACCGTGGACTACGTTGTCGAAGACCTGCATGCGCTGATCAAGCACGTCGCAGCACATCCTGAACTGATCACTTTGCTGGTAGCTGACACCGTGAAGTTGCGCGCCCAGGTGCGCGCCACTGGCATGAACACCAACCTGCCCGGCGTGCGCGTCTACGTCAAACAGACCATGGCCGCGCGTGCGGCCTGATTTTTTTTCTCAACCAACTGAAAGTCACTATGAAAACAGCCCTTTTTTACGACACTGAAACCACGGGTCTGCCGCTTTTCAGCCAGCCCAGCGAAGATCCTCGCCAACCCCACATTGTGCAGCTTGCTGCCATTTTGGTGGACCTTGACAAGCGTGAAATATTGCAATGCATGGATGTCATTTGCAAGCCTGATGGGTGGGTCATTCCTGACGAAGTTATTGCAATTCATGGCATCAGCAATGAGCGCGCCACGGAAGAGGGTATTTCTGAAAAATTGGCGCTGGAGAAATTTATGGATTTTCACAGCAAGTGCGTTCTACGCATCGCGCACAACGAATCATTCGATGCCCGCATCATCCGCATTGCCCAGCATCGCTTTGGCAGCTCAGATATGGAACTTGCGGCTTGGAAAACCGGCAAAGCAGAATGCACCCAGCGACTGGCCACGCCAATCATGAAGCTGCCATCGACTGAAAAAATGAAGGCGGCGGGATTTTTCAAGAACAAGAGCGCAAACCTCGGCGAAGCCGTGCAGCACTTTACAGGCAAGCCACACGTTAACGCCCACAGCGCCTTGGCCGACGCTCGGGCTTGCCTGCGGGTGTATTTCGCCATTCAAGACCTTGCGGCCCAGTCTGTTGCCGCTTAACCCGGCTCATCTTCATCAACCCTGAAAGATTTTTATGAAAAATGACAATCAAATGCAAGAAACACTCTCAATGACCGCATTGACCATTGGCAAAGACCTGCTGCAAGCCCTTGTTAAGGAAATCAAGTTACTGCCAGACGTGTGGCCTAAGTTGAACAAAGACAGACAGGACGACGTGATCGACCGTCTGCGTGAGCGCGTTGAGACCAAAGTCAAAATGGCAGTGCACTTGATTGCCGCCGAAGGCCGCTTCGTGGTTGCCGGAGACCTTGACCAGATCACTATCAAAGACGGCGTTAAGGCCGTCATCAAATTCAGCGCCAGCGCACCCGATTTGCACGAGCTGTACGAATGCAGTGGCAAAGCCGTGCTGGTCGTCGTCGCCAACCCGGCCCAGCACACTGGTGGCATGGACGATGTAACCGGGCAAGCCGACCAGCGTGCTATGGACTTCGGGCATGAATACGACCCCAACGGCGACGGAAAAGGTATGGACGGTACCGATGACAACAAAGTGGTGGATGCCACGGTCAAGCTCATCAAAAAACAACCGCTGAAGGCTGAACTCAAGAAGGCCTGGGACGATGGCAAAGCCGCGGCTTCGGAAAACAGGCCGCAAACCGATTGTCCGCTGATGCCGGGTGCTCTGTGCATCGAGTGGGTCAAGGGCTGGAAAGCCTGGCACGAAGAATTTGACGCACAGCCCAACTAAGGGAGACGACCATGCACATCGAAAGCATTTACATCAACTTAGGTGAGCGCGATTCTTCCATGGCCCGCGCATTCATGCAGTCGCTGTTTCAGAGTTCTCCAGAGACTTCAACACAGGAGCCTCAAGAGCGCTTGCCAGTCATTGGTGAACAGTTGCACGGCGGCACCTACGCTAGCCTTTCGCGTGGCGAAGAAAAGCAACCCGATGGCCACATCGTCCTGCTGCCCAATCGGCCTGAACACGATATGACTTGGGACGAGGCTGTGAAGTGGGCCGAAAGTGTGGGCGATGGGGCGCGGTTGCCGACCCGGTTCGAGTCCGCGTTGCTTTACGCCAACGTGTTCGACAAGTTGGTTGCTGAACGCTGGCACTGGACAGGTACCCAGTCGTCGTCCGGCCACGCCTGGAGTCAGGACTTTGGCTACGGCAGCCAGGGCACCCTCAGCAAGGACACCAAGGCCCGGGCCGTTGCCGTCCGCAGATTGATTCTTTAGTCCTTTGGTGCTTGCCATGATCCATCACCATTTGCCGATCCACAAGACGGGCAGCCAACTGCTCAGTCTTGCAGCCAGAATCTACGAGCAGTTGCCGCGCGGGTACAAGCGGACGATTGGCGACAAGCTCGTCGCCCATTGCTCGGAAATGCTGGACTTGATGGCGCTGGCCAATGCCACCGGCCAGGAACAACGCGCGGCACACATTCGCAGCATTCTCACGCACACCCGGGCCGCCACGGTCTGGCTGCGCGTCGCGTTTGACCTGCGAAAGGTTTCGCCAAAGCTCTGGGCTGAATCGGTGCAGATGCTGGAAAGCATCGGCAAACAGGCCAATGGATGGCTCACTAACACCCGTAACAAAGCGCCTGCCGCATGACAGTCAAGACTCCCATGCCTGTGCGCAATTTGAATCTGGTCGTGCCGCTGGGCCACAAGCCCACCGCCAAGCGCACCACGGAGACCGCTGCACCAGTGCAGGCCCGGTCCGGCGCAGTTACCCTGCTGATCGGTGCTGGCCACCTTCGGCGGGGCGATGTCGATAGCACACACCAACCCAGTCGTCGTCCAACAACGCCTGGAATCAGAACTTTAACAACGGCAACCAGAACACCAACAACAAGAACAACAAGGCCCGGGCCGTTGCCGTCCGCAGATTCAAACCCCTACGCATTCGAAACCCTTGTTCAGGCCTACCTCGATTGCCGCGCCCACAAGCGCAACACCGCCAGCGCCCTGGCGTTTGAGGAGCGGCTGGAATCCAAGCTGATCGGCCTGCACGAAGAATTGTGCAGCGGCCAATACCGCCCAGGCCGCTCCATTTGTTTTGTCATCACCCACCCCAAGCCGCGTGAGGTCTGGGCAGCAGATTTTAGGGATCGCATCGTCCACCACCTGCTGTACAACCACATCAGCCCCCGTTTTTACGCCAGCTTCATCGCCAATAGCTGCGCCTGCATCCCTGGCCGGGGCACCCTCTACGCGGCCCAGCGTCTGGAGCACGGCGTGCGCTCCATCAGTCAAAACTGGAGCCGCCCGGCCCACTACCTCAAGTGCGATTTGGCCAACTTCTTTGTTGCCGTTGACAAGCGGGTTCTGCGGGAGCAAATTGCCCACCGGGTTTCCGAGCCGTGGTGGATAGGCCTGGCAGAAACTATCCTGTTTCACGACCCACGTCAAAACGTCGAGGTTCGTGGCCGTCCCGAGCTGCTGGCGCTAGTGCCGCCTCACAAAAGCCTGTTCAATGCGCCTGGCCACTGCGGCCTGCCCATCGGCAACCTGAGCAGCCAGTTTTTTGCCAACGTTTATCTGGACGCCCTAGACCAATTCTGCAAGCACGAAATCGGCGCGAGGCACTACGTCAGGTACGTGGATGACTTTGTTTTGCTTCACGATTCCCCGCAATGGCTCCACCAGGCTCTGCAACGCATTACCGCTTGGCTGCCAGAGCGCCTGGGCGCCCATCTGAACCCAAGCAAAACCATTTTGCAGCCCGTGGAACGTGGCATTGACTTTGTGGGCCACCTCATCAAGCCGTGGAGGCGCACGACGCGCAAGCGGACGCTGAACACCGCCGTGAGCCGTTTGCGCACGATGCCCGTGGCAGATGTTTTTGCAGCGGGCAATTCATACCTAGGCCTCTTGCGCCAAGCCAGCCACAGCTATACCGACCGCGCAACCCTTGCCGACGTGCTGCTGAAACGCGGGCATGCAGTAAAGGGTGACTACACCAAAATTTACAGGAGGAAGCCATGACTATCCCGGCGATCGGCTCATTCATCCGGCCAGTAGGCCGCTATGCATATTGCCTTGAAGTCATCAACGTGGTGCCACTGGATAGACATGGCCCAAGCCAGTGGCAGTGCAAGCGCTGGGGCTTGACCGACGACAAGCAGCCTTTGAATGACGGACACCACGGAATGAGCTACCTCGATGGCTTAGTGCCCGTTGGCCAAAACGTCTGGAAAGACCTTTTCGAAGGCGCAGGAAGATGGCACGTTGGCCCGCGCTATTTCCGTCAGATCGACATCAAGCCACTGGTGACACGTCAACTGGATTTATTTTCATGAGCGACACCATCGACGGTTAAACAGATATCAACATGATGCTCACCGTCTCCGAAGCCGCTAAATTCCTGAGCCTGTCGCCACGCAAAGTCTACGAATTGGCAGCGTCTGGGCAGTTGGCATGCTTCCGGTTTGACACTGCGGTACGATTCGACGCTTCTGACCTGGACGCCTACAAACAATCATGCCGATCACCCGCCACCACAGCGGCCGCTGGCTCTACCAGTTTGACCGCGTCTTGCCCGGTGCCGGTCGCCAGCGCGCTAACCGCGTACTTCCAGCGGGCTGGACACGGGCGCAAGCGGACAAATACGATCGGGTTGAAACCGCCCGTCTCTACGCGCTTGCGAGTGGTGTCACCCAGACCCAGCACCTGATCGAAGACGCGGTGTTGCTCTACTTGCAGCAGCACGCTCCAACCCTCAAAAACCAGATTGATTTGACGGCTGCGCTGGCTTTGTGCCAGCCTTGGTACGCTGGCCGGCCACTTACCGCACTGGCAGACGTTGCCAGGCAGTACGCCACTGATCAAGCTGGCATTTTGTCCGGTGGCACGGTGCGCAACCGCATGGCCTACCTTCGCGCCGCCTGTCGGTGGGCATGGAAGACCCACAACATGGGCGATCACGACCCCGCAGAGCGGATGGTTCTGCCCCGAGCAGGCAAACCACGACAGGTGTACTTCGACCGCGCCGCCATGATCCGCGTGGCCAGGGCTATGCACTACCAGCCCAGCCGTGCTGTGTTCCGAGTGGCGTTTTACAGCGGCATGCGGTTGAGTGAGTTGCTGCGCTCTACCGCCGTGCAAACCGTCAGCGGGCTTGGGTTGGGGGTTTTGGACAGCAAAAACGGCAAACCGCACATTGTCCCGGCCCATCCTCGCATCGCCCACCTGGTGCGCAGCGCTGCTTGGCCACCCAAAGTCCACAAGTCAACTGTGAGCCATCACACCAAACTGGCGATGACCGCCCGGGGCTTAGGCCATCACCGTTTCCATGACGCCCGCCACAGCGCCGCAAGCGAGATGATTCAGGCCGGGGTTCCGCTGAATACCGTGGGCGACGTACTCAACCACAAAAGTGCTGTCAGCACCAAGGTTTACGCCCATTTGGCCACCCAGCATTTGGCCGATGCGGTGGGCAAGATTGGCAAAAAATCTGCCAAACCGTCCCAACCTAAGCCGCAAGCCAGGGCAGCATAATCTTTAATGCGCTACAAACTATATAGCAAAAAGCCCTCTATCCACGGGGGCTAGAGGGCTTTCAATTTGGTGGGATGTGCGGGGGTCGAACCCACGACAAACGGATTAAAAGTCCGCTGCTCTACCAACTGAGCTAACATCCCTCTCCAAGCCAACGGGCGCTTTTTAACGGCGCTTCGTTAACCTGATTGCAAGCTCACTTTCATGATGCTGCAAAGCCTTAAATTATAGCGTGAATTTACTGGCTGTCCGAAACAGGCTTAGAAATTTTATCTAAAACCCAACCCGCCGCACATTGTCCAAAACTTGCCGTCACGCTGACCACAGAGCCGTAGCCGTGGCAGTTCAGCGTTGCATCGTGGGTGGCGTCAGAGCCTTGCGGGCCTGAGGAACTGGAGTCTGTGCCAAGCTGCTTCTCGCTGGAACCCAGCGGCTGCATCACCGCCTCTTTGCTGTAGACGCAGGCCACCCCAATCCGTTTGCCTTCGCGTGGTGCTCCGTGAGACTTGCGCAAATGGTTTCGCACTTGCGCCAAAAGCGGGTCGTGCGTGACTGCGCTCAAATCTGCAATGTCAACCCAATGGGCCAGTCGTTTGCCGCCGGCCGCCCCCACGGCGATGAAAATCACCCCCGTCTTGCGCGCCCA
>JANNCN010000146.1:0-19394 GCA_031386665.1 Rhodoferax sp.
GCCGAAATGCAGGGCGGGGTCATTGGCCAATGCATCGAACATGTCGAGCGCCTCGACGTGCGCGGGGCTCAATCGCATGGCGTCTTCGAATCTTTGCGCACTGTCGATGTATTGACGTTGGTAAAACACAGTCAGGCGGCCTTCATGCCAGCTCAGCGGAGGTATCGTCATCCAGGCCAAAGCGCCTTCGGGGACTTCGCCCCGGCGGTCGGTGGCGATAGGGTCGAACAGCTTCTCGAGCAAGTCAGGTCGCAGCGCCCGCATGCGGTTGTAGATCGTCTCAGCGCTAACCAGCAAGGACCGTCCGCCTTCCTTTGCCTCGCGCAGGCATAACAGGCCCACAACGTCAGCGCTGTCCGTGTGAAAGGTCTGACGCTCGGCCGTTTGGTAAATCCGTGTGTTCGGGTCTTGGGACGATATGCCCAGGTCGCGCACATGCCCCAGGATGTGGCCCGCCGCATTCTGCGACCGTGCACTGCCGAGATTGGCACCGATGCCGCAGAAAACCGTGGCGGCAAATTCCTGGCTGAAGCCCGCAACCGGCAAGCCGCGCAGTACTTCGATTCCGTTGCCATGCAACAGCTTCTTCTGCAGCGCTTTGAGGTGTTCGGAGAATGAGAACAAAGGGAAATCAGCAGCGGTAATCTCGCCCACATCGCGGCGCAACGAGAGGTAGTGCCGTGCCGCGTTTTCAAGATCAGCAATATCTTGCGGCGAAAGGTGGTAGAGCCAACTGCGTTCATCTTTGGCCATTGCAGGGCCGACCCATGCCGCAGGGCCGGTGATGCTGTTGGGTAGATGTGATATGTCCATGCGCCGATTATCCGCAGACTTTCAAACGAAACGGTCCTTCGAGAAGGATCGCTCCTCGCGCCTGCTATCCTTCAAAACAGCGCCACACCCGGGGCGCACCAGCCGCCGCCATGAACTACAACTTCCTCTCCGCCACGATCCTGCTGATCTTGATCACCGATCCGTTTGGCAACATTCCCATCTTTGCCAATGCGCTGAAAAACGTGCCGCCCAAGCGCCGCCCTTAGGTGATTTTGCGTGAGGTACTGATTGCGTTTGCCCGCCAGCGTCGATAGAAATTGTCAAGGCAATTTCAACTCGAGGGCAGCCCGCGAAGGTGGAACGCGCTTGCCGTTGAGAAGTTGGCCGACTGCCGTGTTGCGTACTAACAGCTGATAGGTCGCGAGGCACATGAGGGTGGTTGCAGCGATGTTCAGCAACATCTTCACTTCCGCGGGCAAGGGCGCACCGTACAGTAGCGCGCCAAAGCCGATGGTGCCGAGCATGTGCACAAGGTACACCCAATACGAACTGTCTGACATGTACTGCAAGGGCGGACTTTGCCGGCTGAGGTAGCGCAGGGCCAGACCGATCAGTGCAAAGCTCCACAGCCAGGTCGCGGCGTTGTAGCTCCATGCTGCCGCTATGCGAAACGCGTAGCCTGTGGTTTCTGAGTGGAGTTGCACTTCTTTGAGCATGCCAAGAGACGCCAAGCAGAACAATGCACCAGACCAGCAAAAGCGGGTGACATGCGTGGTGTAGTGCGCAAGCAGGGTGTGGCGGTGCAGGTACAGAAAATAGCCAAACGCGTAAAACAGCCCGTGGTGCAGCCACTCATAAAGAGGCGGAGCGAAAGAGCCCGAAACCACGAGGATGCCGAAGGAGTACTGTGCACCGATGAGTCCCAGTGGCAGTGAGAGCACCGCAAATCCCCACCCGCGTTCACCAAGCAAACGGAATGAAACCGCGATGCGATTGCTCAGACCTTGCGGCAGGTGTGGAGCCAGCCACAGTACTGCAAAAGTCAGCAGCGCGAAGCCAGTAAGTTGATACAGAAACCACATGTGCATGGTGTTGATGAGCGGCGCATGGGGCACCCTGGGCACAGTCTCAAGAGAGAACCCAAAGTAGCCACGCTCGGCCCTATGGGCGTACAGCACCACCATCACGGCAGTGAGTGCGAATACGACGGGCCAAAACACGACAAAGGGCAGCGCAAGGCGTCGCATGCGGTGGCGCAGCATATGCCCCGCTCCACGGCGCTGCACCAACAGAGCGACGAAGTAGCCCGCGAGGATCAGAAATACTGGCATACGAAAGACGTGAATCACCGCCACGACCAGGTCAGCAAATTGGCTTGTTGCCCTGTCTCGCCAGGGCAACAGCATCGGCCCGGTCAGGTGATTGGCTGCCACGTGCAGCACGATGCCAAGCCACATCATCATCGCTCGAAGATTGTCCAGAGCGTGAAGGCGTTGCGGCGTGGCTGTGGGTGTTTTCATGTTGTTGAACGGGAAAGGAAACAAAGCCACCCATTACGGCCCAAATTTCTACCCGGCTGCAAGCTTCCCTGCGACATGACACGAGAAGCTATCCAGGATAGCCTGCCAGCCAGTTCGCTGTTGTTCCTCTGAGTGGGTCGGCTCGCCGTCGAAGGTGACTGTCACGGTGACACCCGCGCCGCTGTCCTCGAACTCGACAAGCCCAACTCTGTCGCCAAGTGTGTATTCAATGAGTTGGTGGGGCACGACCCGGGTGTATTCACCAGCAAAGTCAAATCCGAAAGAACCGTCTTTAGCCTCCATTCGAGACGAAAACTTGCCGCCGGGCCGCAAATCGACTGAGGCCGTCGTGGTGTGCCAGTCAGGAGAGGCTGTATTCCAAGCCTTGATGTCTTCTGGCGTGGTGTAGGCGCGCCACACCTCGCGCATTGGCGCAAAGACGACTGTTGAGACGGCGATCTTCATAGAGACTCCGGACTTTTGAAATACGTTGGGTACACCCTTTTAGATTTTAGGCTCCAAATCGCCGCTTCAAGAAATTCAGAGCTGAGCTTAAACTTCCGTTTCCCCCGTAACTCCGCAGTCCTGCACCCCCGCGCCAAGAAAGTGCGCACGAGCACCCGCTATGAATTACAACTTTCTCTCCGCCACCATTCTCCTTGTATTGATCACCGATCCGTTTGGCAACATTCCCATCTTTGCCAACGCGCTCAAAAACGTGCCGCAAAAGCGCCGCCCTTGGGTAATTTTGCGCGAAGTGCTGATTGCGTTTGCCTTGCTGCTTTTGTTCATGTTTGTAGGCGACGGCTTTTTGCGGGTGATGAATTTGAGCGCGCTATCGCTGCAAATTGCAGGCGGGGTTATTTTGTTTTTGATCGCGCTGAGGATGATTTTTCCGCCGCCTGAAGCCTTGATTGCCACCGAGTCCTTGCAAGAGCCGCTGATCGTGCCGCTGGCGATTCCTGCTCTGGCCGGGCCATCCGCGCTGGCCACAGTGCTGCTGCTGGTGTCGCAAGCGCCAGAGCGCCGCATGGAGTGGATTGCGGCTTTGAGCGTAACCATGCTGGTTTGCGCTGTGGTGTTGGTGCTGGCCGAGCGCATTCAACGGGTTCTGGGCGAGCGGTTCATCACCGCCGTGGAGCGTTTGATGGGCTTGATATTGGTGGCCGTGTCAGTTGAAATGCTTTTGCGTGGGTTCAAAACCTTTGCTGCACAGCTTGGAGCAGCCGCCTGATCATGGCTGGTTCGGCAGCCACGGCAATCCGAACTTCACGGTCACTCCAACCCACGCACCGGCAAGTCAAGCCCACGTTGCAACCAGTTTTGCGGTGAGTAAACGCTGCGGCCGTCTGTCACATGCAAGGTGTAGGCCAAACGCGACACCGCAGACCGATTGGGTGCACTGCAATGCGGCAGCAAGCCGTGCAACACCAGCAGCGTGCCCGCAGGTACGGGCAGTGCAATCGCCTGGGTTTGATCTGGCCATGGTGTGGTGTTTAAAACTTGCATTTCAGCGCGGCTGCCAGCAGTGGCCACAAACCGCTCGCGCAATGCGCCACGGTGACCACCGGGCTGGACCCAAAGACAGCCGTTGTCCAGGGTGGCGTCTTCTAGTGCAAACCAAAAAGTCGTGACACTGACTGGGTCGGTTTCAAAAAACGATGTATCCTGGTGCCAACCCACTTCGCCCCCAATGCGCGGCTGTTTGAAAATGACCATCGACTGCCAGACCTGCGCCGCTTGCAGCCCCAAGTCTCGCGCCAAGGCGACCATATTGGGGCCTCTTGAAAATCGGTCAAACACCGGGTCCAAGTCATGCAGCGCATGGCCGATTTTGTTGATTGACTGGGCTTTGGGCTGCTTCAACAAACCGGCTTCGTCAAAAGCCTCTTCTTCAAAAAAGCAGCTGATGTTGGCAGCGGAGGCCATGAAGTAGTCATCAACCTGGCGCGATTGCTCTCGGGTGGTGAAGATCGACCGATGCCGATTGGCATCAAATTTTTCAACGATTTCGGCGGCCCGAACGCGCACGCTGGCAAGCTCGGCTTGTGTTTTGAAACCTGGTAGCGCCAGGTAACCGTTCTGCTTGTAAAAGTTTTGCTGCTGTGCGGTGAGCATCGTGAGGGTAGGGTGAACAACGCAGGGCCTGCGCTGTATCGACAAGATACCATGGCTCACATCATGAAAAAAGCCAGCTTAATTTCTGCAGTGACCTCCATTTTTGCCGTCGTTTTTGGGGTGGGCGTTGCCTGGGCGGGTGGCCAAGGTTCAATTCGACTTGGTGCAATGCCATTATTGGTGCTTTGCGCTGCCCTGGCGTTTTCAATGCAATGGCTGGCTTTTTTGCCCGCGTTTGCGTTGCAAACAGAAAAATTTTACGACCTGACCGGGTGCCTCACCTACCTGTCAGTGCTGGGGCTGGTGGCCGTTTTCGGCCCGCCGCTCGAAGCCACAGATGTATTGCTACTTTTAATGTGCGCGGTGTGGGCATTGCGTTTGGGCGCGTTTTTGTCATTGCGCATTCACAAAGATGGGAAAGACCATCGTTTTGACGCCATCAAACCCGTTTTTTTGCGTTTTTTGATGGCCTGGACTGTGCAAGGCCTGTGGGTTTTTCTCACGCTCAGTGCGGTTTTGATCGTGACCACCGTGCCGGGGGCGCATCCCATCACCGCCTTCACTGTGGTGGGCTTTGGCATTTGGCTGATTGGTTTTGGGCTGGAGGTGGTGGCAGACGCGCAAAAGCGCGTCTTCAAAGCCGACCCACGCAACCAGGGGCGGTTCATTCAAAAGGGGCTGTGGTCTTGGTCGCGCCACCCGAATTACGTGGGTGAAATTATGTTGTGGGTAGGGGTGTTTGTGTGCGCAGTGCCTCAATTGCACGGCTGGCAATGGGTTGCCCTGATTTCGCCCGCCTTTGTAGTTGTCTTGCTCACCAAGGTCAGCGGTGTGCCCATGCTTGAAGCCCATGCCAACAAACGCTGGGGGCAAGACCCAGCTTACCAGGCCTACAAAAAAGCAACGCCTGTTTTATGGCCGTTTCGCACTTGAGACGGGTATCATCACCATTCGTTTTTAACTACCAGGAGCTGACCATGGCGCTGATGGACTTCATCAAGAAACAGTTTATTGACATCATTCAATGGACCGAAGAGTCCGACGGCACGCTGGCCTGGCGCTTTCCCATGGCCGACATGGAGATTCAAAACGGCGCGTCGTTGACGGTGCGCGAATCTCAAGTGGCCTTGTTTGTGAATGAGGGCAAAGTGGCTGATGTGTTTGGCCCTGGCACCCACAAACTAAGCACCCAAACCCTGCCGGTGCTGACCTACCTGAAAAACTGGGACAAGCTGTTTGAGTCGCCCTTTAAAAGTGATGTTTACTTTTTCAGCACACGCCAACAGGTCGACCAAAAATGGGGCACGCCACAGCCCATCACCATTCGCGACAAAGATTTTGGTGCCGTGCGGCTGCGCGCGTTTGGCAATTACAACTTCCGCCTGGCTGACCCCAAGCTGTTTCACACCGAGATTTCAGGCACCCGTGCCAGCTACGCGGCCAGCGACTTGGACGGTCAGTTGCGTGGCTTGGTGCTGCAAAACATCAGCAACGCCATTGCTTCCAGCGGCATTCCATTCCTTGACCTGGCGTCCAACCAGCTCACTTTTGCAGCGGCCTTGACTGCGCAACTGGCACCAGAGTTTGCCAAGATCGGTTTGAAGCTTGAAGGCATGACAGTTCAAAACGTTTCGCTGCCTGAAGAGCTGCAAAAGATTTTGGATCAAAAAATTGGCATGGGCATGGTGGGCAACGACATGGGCAAGTTCATGCAGTACCAAACCGCTCAGGCGATTCCAAAATTTGCCGAAGGCGGCGGTGGCGGCAGCGGCATTGCAGGCGACGCCATGGGCCTGGGTGCGGGCGTGGCGCTGGGGCAAGTACTGGCGCAAAACTTGGCCGCCGGTCTGCAAGGCGGCAGCGCGGCAGCAGGCGCGGCACCACAGGCCGCCATCACAGGCGTGAGAGCCGAGGACGTGATGGCCACGCTTGAAAAGCTGGGCGAATTGAAGTCCAAAGGCATCTTGACGCAAGATGAGTTTGACACGAAGAAAGCTGAACTGCTCAAAAAGCTGATCTAGGCTTTTGAGCAGGCCGAATTCTTCACCTTCCATCGCATCGACGTTGCCCTGACCCAAGCTTAAGGGCTCCGGGCGACCGCCAATTCTCTTACTCGTGGCCACTGACTCCCCCCAACGCAGCTACCGGGCACCTTGTCCTGGCTGCGGTGCGCCCGTCAACTTTTTAAGTGCGCAATCGACCCATGCGGTCTGCGGCTATTGCCAAAGCACGGTCGTGCGCAATGGCGATGTGCTGTCGCGCATCGGCAAAATGGCTGAGCTGTTTGACGACCACAGCCCACTTCAACTGCAAGCCAGCGGTGTCTGGACGCGGGCCGCCGGCAAAACCGCTTTCACGTTGGTTGGGCGACTTCAGTACAAGTACGCAGAAGGCACTTGGACTGAATGGCACGCACTGTTGGTCGATGGAAGTTCGGCCTATTTGAGCGAGGACAACGGCGCTTACGTTTTCACGACACCGCTGAATGGTCAGCCCGACGTGCCCGCTGCGGCGAGTTTCAGGCTGGGCCAATCCACCCGCATCAACGGCCGCGCCTTCAGCGTGGCGTCCAACCAGTTGGTGATGTTGATATCGGCACAGGGCGAGTTGCCGCGCCTGCCCGAGTTGGGCAAAGAATTTGCGGTTGTGGAACTGCGCAGCCAAGGCGAAGCGCCGCCCGCAGGTGTTGCACGAGACAGCATCATTGGGCGAGCGCTCGAAAAATCATTGGGCACCGGTGCCAGCGCTGCAGCAGCCCCAACCAGCGCCGCCGGGGAAGTGCTGTCAATTGACTACAGCACCCAGCCTGCCACTTTGTCGATGGGTGGCAGCGTGCTGCTCGAAGACCTGCAACTGACCGGTTTGAAAGACGAATCTGCCAAGGATGAAAAGGGGCGGCACTTTGCCTGCCCGAACTGCGCGGCCTCAGTGCAGGTCACGCTGGACACCAGCAAGAGCATCACCTGCGCGTCTTGCAACAGTTTGATTGACATCAGCGCTGGCATTGGCGGCGAGCTCAAACATGCGATTCAGTCCGAGCCTGTTCAGCCCCTGATCAAATTGGGTACCACGGGGCAGTTGCAGGGCGTACAGTGGCAAGTGGTGGGTTTTCAGCACCGCATGGGCACGGACCCCAGTGACCCCAGTGAACAATTTGGCTGGAGCGAGTACCTGCTTTACAACGCCAAGCGCGGCTTTACATTTTTGGTCGATTCAACCGAAGGCTGGAGCGTTGTCAAGCCCGCAACCGGTGCCCCAGTAATGGCTGAGGGCGGGCGTTCAGCGACCTATTTGGGCCAGCGCTACCAGCTTAAAGAAAACTACCGGGCTGAGACCAATTACGTGGCGGGCGAGTTTTACTGGCAAGTTACGCGCGGACAAACCTCCGAAAACCGCGACTTTGCCAGTGGTAAAAGCATGCTGTCCATGGAGCGAACCCCCAACGAAGTCACTTGGTCGGTAGGCGCCCAGATTGAAAGCGATGCCGTGGCCAAAGCATTCAAGCTGGACGATAAAAAAGAGTTGTTGAAACGCGATGCCTCGCCCGCCAGCGCTTTGAATGGCATGAGCATTCGCACCATCATCATTGTGATTTTGATCATTTTGTTTTTCCTGTTTTTGATGAGCCGCTGCTCCCGCTCCAATTGCGACCCCAACACGCAAAACTGTGCCGCCAGCAGTGGCCGCACGTCAGGGGGCTCGTTTGGCGGGTTCTCGGGCGGCGGCGGACACAAGTAGTTTTTTGACCTGATTTATTTGAAGGAGATCCTTATGGGACTTGAATGGCTGAAACCTGCCGCTTTCCTCGGCTCCATCCTCTTCGCGCTGATTGGCGTGGTGATTTTTTGGCTGTGTTTTGTGATCATCGACAAGGTGACCCCCTATAACCTGTGGGAAGAAATTGTTGAAAAACAAAACGTCGCACTGGCGCTGGTGGTGGCGGCAATGTCGCTGGGCATTAGCATCATCGTCGCAGCGGCTATCCATGGATGAGTAAGCCAAGCGCGGCGCAGCTTTCAGGGGCTGCGCCCCATGCTGGCCCGGTCGAGGTCGCCTTGTTGGCCTCGGTTTTTGTGGTTGCCGCCTGTGGGCTGGTGTATGAACTGGCGGCTGGTGCGCTGGCGTCGTACCTGCTGGGTGACTCGGTTCTGCAATTCTCCACTGTCATCGGTGCCTACCTGTTTGCAATGGGTGTCGGCTCTTACCTATCCCGGTTTTTTGAACGCCAACTGCCTGCGCACTTTTTGCGCATTGAGCTGCTGGTGGCGTTGATTGGCGGCGCATTGCCCGCCATTCTCTTCATAGCCAACGCCTACACGCCAGGATCGTTCCGCTTTTTGCTGTATTCGCTGGTTTTTGCTGTCGGCACACTGGTGGGGCTGGAGATTCCGTTGGTAATGCGGATATTGAAACGCGATGTCGCGTTGAAAGACCTTGTCTCTCAGGTTCTGACTTTTGACTACCTGGGCGCATTGGCGGTGTCGGTGGCGTTTCCGCTGGTGCTGGTGCCGCAATTGGGCTTGATTCGCACGGGCTTGCTGTTTGGCCTGATGAATGCCGCCGTCGCCTTTTGGGCGCTGTGGCTGTTTCGCCATGAGCTGCGGCACTTCGCGTCTCATGCAGTAGCGTGCTTGGGGACTTTGGCTCTGCTGGGCGCCGCCTTTGCTGGGGCGGATCACATCACCACTCTGGCCGAGGACAAGTTTTACCAGGACAGCGTGGTTTTTACTGCGCAGTCGCCTTACCAACGCATTGTGGTGACACAAGGTAAAACCGGGCATCGCCTCTTCTTAAACGGCAATTTGCAGTTTTCCGAGCGCGACGAATACCGCTACCACGAGGCGCTGGTGCACCCAGTGATGGCGGCCTATGCCAGCGGTATTGCCAACCCCTCCAGCGGTGTTCCGGGTTCAGCCAGTGCGGGTTCCCCAAAAAAAGTAGCCGTATTGGGCGGTGGCGACGGCATGGCTGTGCGCGAAATTCTGAAATACCCCGGCGTCGAGTCGATCACCCTGGTCGAGCTAGACCCGGCGATGACTCAACTCTTTTCAACCCAGGCGACCTTGCTCGCGTTGAACGGCAACGCCTTGAAGTCACCCAAGGTCAAAGTCATCAATGCCGATGCGTTTCAGTGGCTGGAGCAAACGACCGAGGTCTTTGATGTCATCGTAGTGGACTTCCCCGACCCGACCAATTTCAGCATCGGCAAGCTTTACACCAATTCGTTTTACGCGTTGCTCGATCAGCACCTGGCGGCCAGTGGCTATGCCGTGATTCAAACCACCTCACCACTGGTGGCGCGCCAAAGCTTCTGGACGGTCGTGCAAACCATCGAGTCCGTGGGCCTGACAGCGACGCCCTACCACGCCAATGTGCCCAGCTTTGGCGAATGGGGGTTTGTCATTGCCAGCCGCAGGCCGTGGCGCATGCCCACCGCATTGGTGCCACAACTGCGGTTTTTGAACCTGCAAACGCTGCCGTCGCTGTTTGACTTTCCGTTGGACATGGCGCGAGTCCCTGCTGATGTGAACCGGCTGTCCAACCAGGTGCTGGTTACCACCTACGAGGCTGAGTGGGGCAAGGTAGCGGGGCACTGATGCAACGTCGCCATTTTTTGGCCGGTGTGGCGCTGCCCGTCTTGGGTTGTGACCGCGTGCGCGACATCACGGGCGGGTTCACAGGACAAAACGCGGCGCGGGGTCACCTGCTGCGCGAAGGCAAAACTTGGCCTCTGCCGTCTCAAACCGTCAAAACCCGCGTGGTCATCGCCGGAGGTGGCGTTGCGGGCTTGGCCGCCGCACGCAGCTTGCGCCTGCAAGGCCTGCACGACTTTGCCTTGTTGGACCTGGAAGACCAGGCAGGCGGCAACAGCCGGGGCACCATGGTGAAAGGATTTGCTTGCCCCCTGGGTGCGCACTACCTGCCAGTGCCCGGTGACGCAGCGCCCGACGTGCAAAACCTGCTGGAAGAACTGGGCTTGCGCAAGCGGGTGAGTGGCCGCTGGATTTACGATGAGCGCCACCTGTGCCACAGCCCGCAAGAGCGGTTGTTTTTTGAAGGCGAATGGCAAGAAGGCCTGCTGCCGCTGCGCGGTGTGGGACGCGACACCGTGTTGCAGTACCAACGATTTGCAACCCTGGTCGCTCAGGTTCGCACAACGCCAGGGTGGACGATACCGGCACCCAGGCTTCAGGCCGCTGCAAAAAATCCGGCATTGCAAGCCTACAAAACAATAAGCTTTGCCGTCTATTTGACGCAAAACGGCCTGACCGACTCGCACCTGCTCTGGTACCTCAACTACTGCTGCAATGACGATTACGGCGCAGGCATTGCCACCGTTTCAGCCTGGGCGGGGCTGCATTACTTTGCCAGTCGCCATGGCTTCAGTGCCCCTCGGCCAGACGGCCAGGATGGGGCTCAACCTAAAGAAACAATTGAACTCGCAGAGCCCGCAGAGCGCGAGGGAGTGTTGACCTGGCCTGAAGGCAATGGTTGGTTGACCCGCCAGTTGGCGCTGCCCTTGAAGGAACGCCTGCACACAAGTTCGTTGGTGGTGCGCATTGCTGCTGTGAAACACGGTGTCGAGGTGGACGCCTTCAACCCCAATACGCAGACAACGCAGCGCTGGGTGGCCGAGCAATGCATCGTCGCTCTGCCGGTTTTTATGGCCGCCCGGGTGATTGAGAGCCCGCCCGATTTTTTGCGCCAAGCTGCCACTGCCACCCGCTACGCGCCTTGGTTGGTGGCCAATATCCACATCGATGCCGCGCTAAATGACCGTCCGGGTGCGCCACCCAGCTGGGACAACGTTATCCACCAGCAAGCGGGCAATGCCAAAGCCACGAATGCTGAAGATGCTGCCTTGAAGGCGCCGCCTGCCAACGGCACTAGCTTGGGCTATGTCGATGCCATGCACCAAAGCCTGCAAAGCGTGCCTGGCCCCACGGTGCTGACCCATTACCGCAGCTTGGGCGACGTGCCGCAAGGCCGCAAACTGCTCCGGGACAAATCCTGGAGCGATTGGCGCGACGTGGTGTTGGCCGACTTGAGCATCGCGCACCCGGATCTTGCTGGCAAAACCACCCACATTGACGTCACCCGCTATGGGCATGCCATGGCGGTGCCTGTGCCGTTGCCTGTGCCATGGGTACAAGGCCAATCGCCCAATTCACTTCGCGCTGGCCGCTTGGTGTTTGCCCACAGCGACTGGGCTGGTTATTCGGTGTTTGAAGAGGCGTTTAGCTTGGGTCATGCAGCAGGGGGGCAAACGAAATAAGGGTGAGGGAAGCTTTGCTTGGGTCTCGACTGGCTGATTTTTTCGCGCCTAGGGTCATGGGGTTGAAAAGTAGCCTTTTTTACCACATTTGTGGTAAATTTGCTCTCAAAACAGACAGAATTCGCGATTTTGGTCAAATTATGATCGAAATATGCCTCTAGCTCTCGAATAATATACATAGTTTGCTATAATTAGTATAGCAATTTAGCGTCAATTAACGCTCAACAATATCCGGCTAAAAAGCCCCCTGCGCGTCGTCGCCCCCTCGGACGGCGGGGCCTGCTTTGGCCAATGACATCCAGACGTGAAAAGGCAATTTCGCAACTGGTTTTCGCGGTGCTGCGCGGGCGATCACCAGGCGGTCACCCTCACTCAGCATCACACCGCACTCGGGGGGTACTTCGTCAGGGCTGGCGATGGGTTTGCCTTTGGCGGTTTGGCCCAGCACGTACCAGCACTCACCGCCCATGCCCAAATAGGCGGCACGTTTCAGCGGCTTTTTCAGGTCGCCCAGTAAATCAGCGCGGTTGACCTTGATCTCATGAACGATGGGCTCCAGGTAGGCCTCAACAGATGTGTTGCGGATGGAAAACACGTCGGGGCAGGCGATGACCCATGCGGTCTTGTCTGGCAGCGGCTCAGGCACCTGCGCGCGCAAGCTCAAGCCCCGCCACACCAGTCGTCCGGCGCGGCCCATCTCCAGAGCTACGCGCTCCACCAGCGCCTCGTGGGCGGAACGCACGGCCCGGTTGTCGGCCAAGGTGTGCGCTAATTGCACCATCCCGGCGTCGGTCACGCGCAGGTGTTCATGGCCGCTGGGTGCCGTCACGCGCTCCAGCAAGCCAGCGGCCAGCAGCTCGATTTCAAGCGTGTCTTGCGACGGCCACCCGGCAGACCGGTAAACCTCGCGCAGGCGTTTGAAGTGCACTCGTGTCAAAACGATGGCAAAGGCGGTTTCGGGCGACATTGAAGGCAAAGGAGACGTGTCCGACGGCAGTTTAACTGGCATTTTGTACAGTATAGTGATCGGAATGCCCACATGCAATTCTGAAGAGCGAGGCCTGGTTGGCGCCAAGACCGCACCCGTCTACACCGTCGCAGTGCGCAATTTGTGCGAATTCACCGCCAAGCAAGGCGACTTGGATTTGCGTTTCACCCCAGCGCCTACGGCTATGCAGGGCATGGCGGGCCACGCAGAGGTTACGGCACGGCGCGGGCCGTTGTACCAGCGCGAAGTAACTTTAACGGGCAACTACCTGAATTTGCAGGTGCGGGGCAGGGCCGACGGCTACAACCCGCAACTGAACCGACTCGAAGAAATTAAAACTCACCGGGGCGACATCGCCAGGCTGCCAGACAACCACCGACAGTTGCATTGGGCGCAGGCCAAGGTCTATGCCTGGCTGATGTGCCAGCAGCGCGATTTGGCAGACATTGAGGTGAGCCTGGTTTACTTTGACATTGGCAGCCAAAAAGAAACCTGCCTAACCGAACGCCACGCGGCTGGCAGCCTTCAAAGTTTTTTTGAAATGCTGTGCCAGCGCTTTTTACAATGGGCTGACCAAGAAACCGCCCACCGAAACGCCCGCGACGCCGCCCTGTTAACAATGGGTTTCCCTCATGCCGACTTTCGCATCGGTCAGCGCACCCTGGCCACCAACGTTTACAAGGCCAACGTGTCCGCTCGCTGCTTGCTGGCCCAGGCACCCACTGGCATTGGCAAAACCATAGGATGCGTATTTGCAGCATTGAAAGCCATGCCCGGCCAACGGCTGGACAAGCTGTTTTACCTGACGGCCAAAACGCCCGGGCGACAACTGGCAATGGACGCATTGGAATTGCTGCACAAACAGCCCCAAAACCTGCCCTTGCGGGTGCTAGAGCTGGTCGCCCGCGACAAAGCCTGCGAGCACCCAGACAAGGCTTGCCACGGCGATTCCTGCCCCCTGGCCAAGGGTTTTTACGACCGCCTGCCAGCGGCCAGGGTCGCTGCTGCAAAGCAGGGTGCACTGGGCAAATTTGATTTGCGCGAACTGGCGCTTTCCCACTCGGTGTGTCCCTACTACTTGGGGCAAGAAATGGTGCGCTGGAGCGATGTGGTGGTGGGCGACTACAACCATTACTTTGACCTCAGCGCCCAACTCTTTGCCCACACCGTTCAGGAAGAATGGCGGGTAAGCGTACTGGCAGATGAAGCCCACAACCTGGTGGAGCGCGGGCGAAAAATGTACTCGACCGAGCTGCACCACGATCAGCTGCAAAGCCTGGGCCACCATGCTGTGCAGCTCCCGGTGGTCATCAAAAAGGCGTTGACACAGGTTCATCGCCAATGGACTGCGCTGCTGACAGACCGCGCAGGCAAGCCAGTGGGTGACTACCAAATTCTTGACGCCTTGCCAGAGAAATTTGTCCTGTCTTTGCAAAAACTCTCCGCTGAAATCGCAGAGCTGTTTGCACAAGAGCCCACGCGCATTGACCCGGCACTGCAGGCCTTTCACTTTGACGCGCTGCATTTTTTGCGTTTGGCAGAGCTGTTTGGCAGCCATTCGCTGTTTGACATTTCGCGCCCTAAGCTGGAGGGCACGGCAGGTCTGGCCCTGCGCGGCGATGGCCATGGCCTGAGCTTTGACAATGGCGATTCAACCCTGTGCATCCGCAACCTCGTGCCAGCGCCGCACTTGAAAGAACGCTGGGTTGGCGCACAGTCTGCCACGCTGTTTTCAGCCACCTTGACGCCTGCGCACTACCTGCTGGAAATGCTGGGTTTGCCCGACACTACCGCGTGGGTTGACGTGCCATCGGCTTTCGGGGCGCACCAGCTCAAAGTAACCGTGGCTCAGCATATTTCGACCCGCTGGCGCGACCGCACCGCGTCGCTTGGCAGTTTGGTGGACGTGATGGCACACCAGTACCGCCGGGCACCGGGCAACTATTTGGCGTTTTTCAGCAGCTTTGATTATTTGCAAACAGCCGCCGACGAACTGATGGTCATGCACCCCGACATTCCAGCCTGGCAGCAAACCCGGCGCATGAACGAGCCAGAGCGTGATGCATTTTTAGCCCGCTTCACCGCTGAGGGACAGGGCATTGGTTTTGCAGTGCTGGGGGGCGCGTTTGGGGAAGGCATCGACCTGCCCGGCGCTCGGCTGATTGGCGCTTTCATTGCTACCCTGGGCATGGTGCAGGTCAACCCGGTGAACGAGGCGCTTCGACAACGTGTCGGTTACGACTTCACTTACTTGTACCCTGGCATTCAAAAAGTCGTGCAGGCGGCCGGCCGCGTGATTCGCACGGTGCAAGACCAAGGTGTGGTGATTTTGATGGACGATCGGTTTGCAAAAGACGAGGTGCGCAGCTTGCTGCCCAACTGGTGGCAGATTGACTGGATGAGGTGACCCCTCCAGCCAAATCCAAACCAGCAGCGCCTCAGGGGGTAGGCCTTAACCTACTGGCCAAGCCGCTCCATTCGGGTGACTTACTTTTTCTTGCCACCCGCCAAGACAAAAGTGATCTTCAGGCTGACGCGGTACTCCGTTACTTTGCCTTTGCTCACCACTACTTTTTGGTCTTGCACCCACGCGCCTTGAATGTCAGAAATTGTCTCTGAGGCGCGGGCAATGCCTTGGGCAATGGCGTCCTCAAAACTTTTTTTGCTGCTGGAGGTGATTTCGAGGATTTTGGCGACGGTCATTGGATTTCCCTTGGTAAAAACGAGTGAGTCGCTACGTTAGCCGACATCGTGGGTGGCGGCAAGAGAATTTTCTAATCCCTCACGCCTGCATCAGCATTTGCCCCAAGGCCGCAAAAGCAGGTAAAACAATCGGGTCATTGGAGGCACTGGCGGCAATCGGGTGCGAGCCAAAACGCGCAATCACCATGTCGGCTTTGGGTGCGATATAAAGGCGCTGGCCATGGATGCCACGGGCCTCATAAGCACCCAGTTCATTGTGCGTGTTCCACCACATGTTGCGGTACGAAAAGCCAGCCAGCAGGTGGTAGCCAGCCTTGGCAAATTTGGCTGGGTCTTCGCCTTTGGCGATGTCGGCGACCACGGCGGCGGGAATGACCTGCTTGGCACCCACGGCACCCTCGCAGCGCATCATTTCGCCCAAACGCGCCAGATCGCGCAGGCTGGTGCACAAACCGCCGCCTCCAAACGGCACACCGATGGAATCGACGGTGACGCAGGCGTCTTCTTCGCAGCCCAAGTGCTGCCAAATGCGGTCACTAAAGGCCGCCGCCATGTCCTGCCCGGTGACGCGTTTCATGACCCAGCACAACACGTCCGTGTTGACGGTTTTATAGGCAAAAGCTTGCCCGTGTTCACCCTCCTTTTTCAGTGTTTGTAAAAATTCATAAAAGTTGCTGGGGCCGGTGTACCCGGCTGCGCGCGCGCGCATGCCGCCCGCGCGGGCGTGGTCCCAAATTTGGGCTTTGGGGTCGGAGTACAGCTCTGAATACGCCACGCCAATTTGCATGTCCATCACTTGGCGCAAGGTGGCGTCGGCATACGCCGTGCTCAAAAGCTCTGGCAGGTAATGGGCGACTAGCCGGGTTTCGTCCAGTGCACCCTCATGCACCAGGGTGGCCGCCAGCGTGGCTGCGCAAGACTTGGTCATGGAGAAACAGGCGTGCGAGCCATGCGCTTGCAATGCGCCCGCGTAACGCTCGTACACACGGCAGCCCTTGTGCAGAACAATCAGTCCATCGGTGTAGGTGTCGGGCAATGTGTCGGCCCAAACCCGTGTTTGACCTTGCATGTCTTTGAAGCTTAGGCGGTCAATTTGAGTGGCCAAAGACTCATCCACAACCCCCAAATCACTGGCAGGTCCCGCGCCGCGCCACACATTGACGGTGGGCATCAACTCCCGAAAATGCGACAGCGACCAGCGGTTTTGCGGAAACCCCAAAGCCCGGTCGTCTTCAAAGCGAATGCGCTTGTCGAGCGGCGGGGGTGAGCCCTGCATCCAGCCCATGGTGATGGGGTCAGAGGCGATACCGTCTAGGTAATCTTTGTCGTTAAAGCGCAAAGTGCCAGAGTTCATGGTGGGGGCCTTGGGTTCATCGAAGGGAGTGAGAGCTTGCAGTGTAAAGCGCAGCGTAAGTAACAAACACTTACCCACGCGTCATTCAAACGGGTGATGCATTCAAAGCGCTGAATGTCTAAAGTTCACCCAGGACGCAAGCCGCAAAGACCGCGCATTGCCAAAGGGGGTTTTATGGACAAAGTTTTTTTAGGGACGGTGATAAGCAACCGCCCAAACAGCCAGCGTGTCGCGCGCTTACTGCGCGAGATGCAGACCGTTTGCATTGAGGAGCGACGCACCAAAGTTGTCCCTTACTTTCGGGGAACCGAGCGGCGCATTGGCAGCTTCACCCCCAGGCTTGCTGCAGCGCTTTAACCCGCGTTCAATTTCAGACCGCAGTCAGCTGAATGGGCAGGCCGTCTTTGGGCTTGGCGATCGGTGCAAAGGAATAGGTGGGGGCGTAATGGGCGGGCACGCTCCAAGACCAATTGCGCAACAGCGGCAGCAACACCGCCTTGACCTGCATTTCCGCAAAATGCAAGCCCAGGCACATGTGGGCACCGCCACCAAAAGGAGCCCAGGCGAAGGCATGGCGTCGATGCTCTGCGCGGCTGGGCAAAAAGCGCTCGGGGTCAAACTGTTCAGGGTTTGTCCACCATTCGGGTGAGCGATGCACCTGAATTGGAAACACTGACACCGCCGTGCCCGCCGGGATTTTTTGACCGTGAATTTCCACGTCCGCCAAGGCACGCCGTGCGATAGTGGGCAAGGGTTGGTACAGCCGCAACGATTCTTTGAACACCAGCTCGATGTCTGTCATCAGCGCCAAATCTTCCAGGGTGGGTGCAAGTAGCGCCGCGCCACTGCCCTGCTGGGCTTGGTTTTTTTGAATCGCAAGTGCTGTGCTTTGGGCCTGCACCCGCAGCCGGGTTTGCCATTCGGGGTGCTTGGCCAGCGCATAGACCATGGTGGTGATGGCGCTGGTGGTGGTGTCGTGTGCGGCCATCATTAAAAAGATCAGATGGTCAACGATTTCTTCATCGCTGTACTGGCGGTCATTTTCGTCGCGTGCGTGGCACAGCTGGGTGAACAGGTCAGTACCCTCGCCCGCGCGGCGCACGCTGATGCGCTCGCGGATGAATGCCGCCAGCCGCGCCCGCGCAGTCACGCCCCGCGCGTAGGTGCGCCCCAACACAGGCACGCGCACTACAGCCACAGACGCAGCCACCAGGTCGGTGAAGTCCGCGCTGATCTGGTCAATTTCAGAATCGAGTTCGGCACCCAGAAACACGTCTGCCGCAATCGCCAGAGTGAGCCGTTTGATGGCGGGGTAAAAGTGCAAATCGCGCTTGGCCCCCCACTGTGCCACGCTGGTTTCGATGCGGGGACTCATGGCCTGCAGGTAGCGCGCCAGGGCTTCTTTGCGAAAGGCGGGCAACATAAGCCTGCGGTGCCAGCGGTGGTCTTCCGCATCGCGAAGCATGAGGCCACGCGGAAACAAACCCGCCAAGATGCGATCCCACCCCTGCTTGGCCGAGAAGTTGCCAGCGCGGTCAAACAGCACGATCTCGTTGGCCTGCGCTGACATCAAATAGACCGAGGGCTGAAACATCCACCAGCCACGGGACACCGGGCCACACTTGGCATGGACCCGCTGGGCGAACGCCAGGGTGTTGGATAAAAAACGCGCCTCGCTGACCAATGGCCAGTCGCCTGTGCTGGGAATATGGTCCAGTGACGGGCGCGGTCGGCGCGGGCCACGCGGGCGAAGTTCGATCTCTGAAGTGGGGCTGGTTTTGGCATCGGTCATTGCAGAATTATGCGGTCTGACCCTGCCTGTGACGCGAGGATTTGTTACGTCACCTAACGGGTCACACTTTTGGTGATCACTGCTATCACAGGCTTTGCGGTCTTGGTCAATAATGCCGCCATGAACCGACGGCATTTTTTGCAGCAGGCAAGCTCAGCGGGCTTAATATTGGCGTGCAGCCGCCTGGCAGCGCAGACCCTGCAGCACAACCCGTTCAGCCTGGGCGTGGCATCGGGCTCGCCTGCGACCGATGGCTTTGTGCTGTGGACGCGGCTGATGTCGATACCAAATGGCCCACCTTTGCCCAATACGGCAATTGAAGTGCGTTGGGAATTGGCGCGCGACGAAGGGTTTCGGCAGATTGTCAAAACCGGCAGCACCTTGGCCGAGCCAGCGTTTGCCCACAGCGTGCATGTTGAAATCAACGGCTTGGCCGATACCCCCGGCCCGGCGCATTATTGGTACCGCTTTCGGGTGGCAGACGCCACCAGCACCGTGGGGCGCACCAGCACTTTGCCCGCGCATGACAGCAACGTACCGCTAAGCCTGGCCCTGGCGTCTTGTCAAAATTTTGAACACGGGTATTTCAGCGCATACCGCCACATGGCGCGCGAGGCCATTGACCTGGTGCTGTTTGTGGGTGACTACATTTACGAGTACGGTGTAACGCCTGGCCGGGTGCGGCAGCACAACAGCCCGACCTGCAAAACCTTGGCGGATTACCGCGCGCGCTACGCCCATTACAAGTCGGACCCTGACTTGCAAACCGCCCACGCCACTTGCCCCTGGGTAGTGACCTGGGACGATCACGAGGTTGAAAACGACTACGCCAATGACCGCGCCCAGTCCTCGCGCGGCGAAGTATTTTT
>JANNCN010000155.1:0-8265 GCA_031386665.1 Rhodoferax sp.
TGCGGGCTGTAACGCTCGCCTGTCACCGTCACCTGGTTGATCAAGCCATTCAATCGTGCCAGCGTTTCCGCGTTTAAATTCACGTCCATCGCCACGAGGTTTTCCTTCAGATGCTCCACGCTGCGCGTACCCGGAATCGGAATGATGTGCGGCGCCTGGTGCAACAGCCAAGCCAGCGAAAGCTGGGCTGCCGTGCAATCTGCCTCGTTCGCCAAGGCCTTGAAGCCATTCAACAACTTGAGGTTGGTGTCGTAAGCCGCGCCCACAAAACGCGGCATGGTTTTGCGAATGTCATTGGCGGCAATGTCGGATTCAACAGGCGGCTGGTCGGTCAAAAAACCACGCGCCACGGGGCTGAACGCCACAAAGGTCGCACCAATGGCCTTGCACGCGTCCAACACGGCAATTTCGGGGTTGCGCGTCCACAGTGAATATTCAGTTTGCACTGCAGCAATCGGGTGCACAGCGTGGGCTTTTTTGAGGGTGACCGCCGACACCTCAGACAGGCCAATGGATCGCACATGGCCCCGCGCTACCAAATCTGCCATCGCACCCACACTGTCTTCAATCGGTACCTTTTTGTCCCAGCGGTGCAGGTAATACAGGTCAATCACATCGGTTTGCAAGCGCCGCAAACTGTCTTCGCAGTTTTTGCGCACTGTCTCTGGGCGGCCATCTATCACCCGAACCAATTTGCCATCGCCCGCGATATCAACACCTGCCATGCCGCCCTTGCTGGCCAAAGTGAACTGGCTGCGGTGCGACTTCAAAACTTTGCCCAGCAGGGTTTCGTTCGCGCCCAAACCGTAAAGCGCCGCTGTGTCAAAAAGCGTGACACCCGAATCGAGCGCGGCCAGAAGAACCCGATCGCCTTGCTCTGCGCTGGGTGGCGTGCCGTAGGCGTGGCTCAGGTTCATGCAGCCCAAGCCGATGGCTGAGACTTGGAAGGGGCCGAGTTGTCGTTGTTTCATGGAAATCGTCGCGGGTCGGGCCGGGTCGAGTCGGGTCGGGTCGGGGTCAGGCCAGTTGCTGTTCCAGGTCGTGCAGCACCTGGTAGCAATTCAGCACTTGGGCTACGCTGCTATTGGGCTCGCGGCCTTCGCGGATGGCGGCGAAAAATTCACGGTCTTGCAACTCGATGCCATTCATGCTGACGTCCACCTGGCTTACGTCGATTTTTTCTTCCTTTCCGTTGTACAAGTCGTCATAACGCGCCAGGTAGGTGGCCGTGTCGCCGATGTAGCGAAAGAAAGTGCCCAGCGGCCCGTCGTTGTTGAAGCTCAGGCTCAGTGTGCAAATCGCGCCATTCGCCGCCTTGAGCTGGATGCTCATGTCCATGGCAATGCCCAGAGCAGGGTGAATTGGCCCTTGCACGGCATTGGCTTTGACGATGGGGCTGCCGCACTGGTAAGCAAACAAATCGACCGTGTGTGCCGCATGGTGCCACAGCAGATGATCTGTCCAACTGCGCGCTTGCCCCAGCGCGTTCATGTTGGTGCGGCGAAAAAAGTAAGTCTGCACATCCATTTGCTGAATGTTGAAGCGCTTGGCTGCAATCTCTTTGTGCACGTACTGGTGGCTGGGGTTAAAGCGGCGGGTGTGGCCGCACATGGCTACGAGTCCACTACTCTTGGCCAGCGCCACCACGTCGGTAGCGCCTTTAAGGGTGTCCGCCAGCGGAATTTCCACCTGCACGTGCTTGCCCGCTTTCAGGCAAGCGAGGGTCTGCTCGGCATGCATTTGCGTGGGCGTGCACAGGATGACGGCATCCACCTCTTTGAGCGCCAAGCTGTCTTCAAGGTTTGTGGTGACGTGGCGAATGCCGTACTTGGCGGCCGTTTCCTTGGTCTTTTCCAGATTGCGGCTGATGAGCGAGACGACCTCGACACCCGCAATGTTTTTGATGCCGTCAATGTGCTTGATGCCAAAGGCCCCAGCACCCGCCAAAGCTACACGTATTTTTTCGCCTTTGAGGGTTTTGGTCATGTCAGTTGTTCTCCAGAATCAGATGGCCAACGGCCGTGTTGGATGCGGGCACATGGTAGAAGCGATGCTTGACTGTGGGGGCGGCACCCCGCGCCGGCTCGCCGTTCAGGCCCGTCACGTCGGCCATCGCGCCGCGCGCAATGAGCCACATCACCAGTTCGATGCCTTCACTGCCCGCTTCGCGCACGTAGTCAATGTGCGGCTTCCTGGCCAGCGCATCCGGGTCGGCAATCAACTGGTCTAAAAAGGCGTTGTCGAACGTTTTGTTGATCAGGCCAGCCCGCGGGCCCTGCAACTGGTGGCTCATGCCGCCTGTGCCCCAGATTTGCACGTTCAAGTCTTCGTCATACGACTCAATGGCCTTGCGGATGGCACGCCCCAGGTTGTAACAACGCTGACCGCTGGGCACAGGGTACTGCACCACATTGACGGCAAACGGAATCACGGGGCAAGGCCAATGAAAATCAGACGCGGGCGGCTGGCCACACATCAGTGACAGAGGCACAGTCAAGCCGTGGTCTACATCCATTTTGTTGACGATGGTGAGATCAAAGTCTTGCTGGATAACCGACTGCGCAATGTGCGCGGCCAGGTCTGGGTGGCCCTGCACCACGGGCACTGGACGCGGGCCCCAGCCTTCGTCCGCTGGGATGTACGACTCGGCACAGCCAATGGCGAACGTGGGAATCATCTCCAGGCTGAAGGCGGTGGCGTGGTCGTTGAAGACCAGAAAAATCACGTCGGGCTTGTTGTCTTTCATCCATTGCTTGGAATATTCGTAGCCCTTGAACAGCGGCTGCCAGTAGGGCTCAGCGGTCTTGCCCAAGTCAAGCGCCGCGCCAATGGCGGGCACGTGAGAGGTGAAGACAGAGGCGGTAATTCTTGCCATGTTTTTGTATACTTTCTGTGTTCAAAGCAGGCCAGTGCCTGAGCCCTGGGGTTGGCGATTCGCTTGGGCGTTACCGCCCTCGCCCACCACGCGGTTGCCGTCTGCAGACCGACCGCCGCCAATCATCATGTCGCGGTATTCAATTTCGGTCATGCCAGTCATGCTGCCGGCCATCTGCTGAAAGCTTTTGCCATGGGTGGCACCGAGCTTGGCCAAAAAGTAAATGTTGCCTCCAGCGGCAATGGCGCGATTCAAGTCGACCGTCAGCACGGCCTCCTTCTGTTCTTCGGTCATGGGCCATTCGTCCACATAGGCCCGCTGGTCAGCTTTAAAGCGTTCGCGGTTCTCGGCCTTCATGAGTGACATACAGAACTGGTTGAGGGCATAGCCTTTGCGGCTTTGCTCCGCGTCAAAAATAGTGGTGCCGGGGACGTCAAGGTAATTTTTTTCAAGGGACATGGTGCAGCCTATCTGGAACATTGAAACGACGATAAGCGATTGACATCACCACCCCTGTATTTTGGCCAGGTTGGCCATTCGCACAATGGCAACTCGCGGGTGACAGCGAAAGGGACTTTGAGTTCTTGCTCGACCACCGAAAGATTGTCAGGTGCCTGGCCGCGTTCGACCCAGCGGCTCAGGGCCGAAAGCGCATCGACATTGGCGGGTGCGCCGCTTCCAACGTGGTCAACGCCCGGCGCTGTGTAAAGGCGAATGAACTGAGCCACCGTATCGCGCCCCATTTTTTGCACCACACTGTCGTAATAGGCAATTCCAGCATACGGGCTTTGGGCGTAGTCCGCCATGTTTTCCAGCATCAACAGTTTGCCGCCACGCGCATGGAACGCGCTCAGGTCGGGGTTGGTAGAGTCCATCAAAGCCGAAACTTGGAGCACGCGGGTCTGGTACAGCTCCGGGCGGTACTTCGTCACGTCAAAACTGGGATCGCGCACGATGACGTGGCGTAAGGTGCCACTGCCGAAAATCCAGGCAATGCCGTTGTTGGGCTTGGCCGGTTGGGCAGGCTCACTACCACCTGACCACCAAGCGCTCCAGCCGCCGGTTGGCCCCGCAGCAGGGGTGCCCTCCCCAGAAACACCATAGCCCGGGTAGTCGGTGATGCCGTTGGCCAGCGCAAAGGGAAACGTGTAGGCGGCATGCAGCGTTTGCACCGATTTGACTTGCGGCGTCGTCAGGCAGGCATTGGCCGAGGTTCCAGTTGCAGCACTGCATTGCAGCCGGGTCACGTCAAACCGCTGCTTGCAGGCCACCGGGTTGGCAACCAACCCGTCTTTCAGCCCGTCAAGCTCGTCGCAGGCGGCCAGCACAGCGATGTGCACCAGTTCAACCTTGTCACGCGCCAACCACGCATCGCCCATGCTGGCCAGCCCTGCACGGGTTCCCGCATGCTGAAGGCCAGTCCAGTTGATCACTGGCACACGGCTGAAAATACCGTCAAAGTCATTCGGGTACCGCTGTGCCATGGTCAGCCCTTCGCGGCCTCCTTCAGAACTGCCCGCAAAGTACATTTTGTAGGGGACGCGGCCATAAGCCCGCTCTGTCAACACCACCGCCACATCGCGCACTTTTTTGTACGAAGCGTGGGCGAAATTGACAAAGGCCTCGTCATTGGCGGCAAACGCTTGGGGCGCCTCGCCGGGTTTGTTTTGGTGGCCCGAGTCGGTGCCGTAGGTCACATAGCCCTGCGCCAAGGGTGACGGCTGATCCCATCGGCCAGCAGGAACTAGCCCCAAGCCTGTGGTCACAGTGCCATTGAAGCCACCGCCACCGTATTGCAGGGTTCGGCCATTCCAGCTTAACGGCAGATTCACCTGAAACAAGATGGGCGGTGCCGCAGGGTCCATCGGCAAAATACGGCCCATCACCTTGCAATTTGAAGGTGTCTCAGGGTTGACGCGGCCCGCAGGCGTTGCACCAACCGGGGCGACACCCACTGGGCTTGCCGCCACGATGGCGGCTGAATCAATCGTGGCACCTTGGGTGGGCAAGCCGATGGCTGTGGCATTGATGGTGGCCCCCAAGGCAGCGCAGGGTTGGGCTCCAATGGCACCCAGCGCAATGGGGGTGACGGGCACCGAGGATGTCAATGGTGAAGAGGACGAATTTGGGCCCACAGCACTGCAAGCGGCCAAAAAAGTCACCGCTACCGCCACACTCGCCGCTCTCGCCACTTTCAATTTTGCGTTCGTCAAATTTTCGTTCACCAAATTGGCATTTTTTACGTTCATTTTGTCTCCTCAGGTCTCATTCTTTTGATGTCAAATTCGCGTCAGGTCAATCTGCCCAATACAGGCGCGTCGGATTGTCCACGAGCAGTTTTTGTTGCAGCTCATTCGTCACCGCAATGTGCGGGATGAAGTCCACCAGAAGACCATCATCCGGCATGTGATCCTTGAGGTTGGGGTGTGGCCAGTCGGTGCCCCACAGCACGCGATCAGGAAACTGCTCGACGATGCGCCGCGCAAATGGAATCACATCCTGGTAGGCATTTTGTTCCCCGTTCAATGCCTTGGGTCCCGTGACAGACAAGCGCTCGGGGCAACTCACCTTGCTCCACACATTGGGGTGCTCACGCATGAATTTTTCAAACAGAGCGAACTCGGGGCCATCCACCGGCTTGCTCACGTCGGGTCGGCCCATGTGGTCGACCACCACAGTTGTCGGCAAAGTGGTGAAAAAATCCCACAGCTCGGGCAAATCGACCGCTTCAAAATAAATCACCACATGCCAGCCCAGCGGCTTGATGCGGTTGGCAATTTCGATCAACTCGTCTTTGGGCGTGAAGTCCACCAGGCGCTTGACAAAGTTAAACCGCACGCCGCGCACCCCCGCTGCGTGCATGGCTTGCAATTCGCTATCGGTCACGCTGCGTTTAACGGTGGCGACACCACGCGCTTTGCCTTTTGAATGAATCAGCGCATCCATCATGGCGCGGTTGTCGGCCCCGTGGCAGGTGGCTTGCACCACCACATTTTTGTCAAACCCCAAGTGATCGCGCAAGGCATAAAGCTGCTCTTTGGACGCATCACAAGGCGTGTACTTGCGCTCAGGCGCGTAGGGAAATTCCGCTCCGGGGCCAAACACGTGGCAGTGGGAATCCACTGCGCCCGCAGGCAGCTTGAATTGGGGTTTGGCAGGACCCGAGTACCAGTCCATCCAGCCTGGGGTTTTGGTGAAATCACCGGATGTCAATTTGGACATATCGCGCCTTCAGTCGATGTATTTCAAGCCAGCCTTGGCCAAAGGCTCGCGCATGTTGTACATGTCCAGCCCCAGCACGCCAGCGGCCAGCTTGGCGCGCTTTTCACCTTCGAGGTCTTCACGGGCTTGGGAGGCATCAGCCACCTTTTGGGCGTCGGCTGCTGGCACGACCACCACGCCATCGTCATCGGCAATGACCACGTCGCCGGGGTTCACGCTGACGCCTGCGCACACCACGGCAATGTTGACTGAACCCAGCGTGGACTTGATGGTGCCCTTGGCGTGAATGGCCTTGGCAAACACCGGAAAGTTCATCGACGTGAGGTCTTTCACATCGCGCACGCCGGTGTCGCTGATCAGACCTGCGCAGCCGCGCGCCTGGAACGATGTGGCCAGCAGGTCGCCAAACATGCCATCGTTGTTTTCTGACGTGCAGGCGAGCACCACCACGTCGCCGGGCTGAATTTGCTCGGCCACCACGTGCAGCATCCAGTTGTCGCCGGGGTGGGTGAGCACAGTGACTGCCGTGCCGCACACTTTGGCACCTGGGTAGACCGGGCGCATGTAGGGCTTCATCAAGCCAACTCGACCTTGGGCTTCGTGAATGGTGGCCACGCCAAATTTGGCAAGCTGGGCCACAGCGGTCTTGTCGGCGCGCACGATGTTGCGTTTTACGATTCCGAGGGTGGTCATTTCATTCTCCTTTTGATTTCAAAGCGGCATCTAGCCGTGGGAACACGCGGCGGGTGTTGCCTTCGTAAATCTGATACCTGTCATCGTTGCTCAGAATTTTGGAGGCTTCGATGTAACGTTTGGTGTCGTCGTAGTAGTTGCCAGTTTGCGGGTCGATACCGCGCACCGCGCCAATCATTTCGCTGGCAAACAGCACGTTTTTAACGGGGATCACGGTGTTGAGCAAGTCAATGCCGGGCTGGTGGTAAACGCAGGTGTCAAAGAAAATGTTGTGCAGCAAGTGCTCTTCCAGCAAAGGCTTTTTCAGCTCTTGCGCCAAGCCCCGAAAACGCCCCCAGTGGTAGGGCACTGCGCCGCCGCCATGCGGAATGAGAAAGCGCAAGGTAGGGAAGTCTTTGAACAAATCGCTGGTCAGGCATTGCATGAAGGCGGTGGTGTCAGCATTCAAATAATGCGCACCGGTGGTGTGAAAGCAGGCGTTGCAGCTCGTGCTCACGTGGATCATGGCGGGAATGTCGTATTCCACCATCTTCTCGTAAATGGGGTACCAGTGTTTGTCGCTCAGAGGGGGTGATGTCCAGTGGCCGCCTGAAGGGTCGGGATTCAGATTAATGCCGACATTGCCGTATTCCTTCACGCACTTTTCCAGCTCGGGGATGCAGGTTTTGGGGTCTACACCGGGGCTTTGCGGCAGCATGGCGGCGGGAATGAAGTTGTCAGGGAAGAGTTGTGCGACGCGGTAGCAAAGCTCGTTGCAAATGGCCGCCCAAGTGCTGGAGACATTGAAGTCGCCAATGTGGTGCGCCATGAAGCTGGCGCGCGGGCTGAAGATGGTCAGGTCGCTGCCCCGCTCGTTCATCAGCTTGAGCTGGTTTTGGATGATGGTTTCGCGCAGCTCGTCGTCGCTGATTTTCAAGTCGGCCACTTTGGGCATCAGGCCTGGGTCTTTGATGCCAGCGATTTGCTGATTGCGCCAATTCTCCAGCGCTTTGGGGGCCGTGGTGTAGTGGCCGTGGCAGTCGATGATGATGGGTTTGGTTTGGCTCATTGTTGTCTCCTCGGGTTCAAATAGGGTCCATGCCTTGGTTTCGCTTGGCTGCTGCGGCCTCGGGTGAATTCATGTAGCTCAACACCGTGCGCACGGCGTCAGCCTGGCTGGAGATTGCACACACCGCTGCAGAAAACGTGGTGATGATCTGAATAGCAGCAGGTAGAGGGCCCAGTACGTCAATGCCTGGAAGGTGCAGCAATTCACTGAACTGCTGAAAACCCAATTCGACCTCACCCCTCGCCACCAGCGCGCCGACAGGCACGCCTGGCGGAGCCTGCCGTATGCGCCCCTGAATTTGCGCGGCAATGCCCCAAGTTTCAAACAAGCGGGCCAGCGCCACGCCGCTCGGGCCTGTCGAATAGCTGATGCTGCCCGCCGCCAACACAGCGGCACGCAGCAAGGCTTCAGTCGAAATATCGGGTGC
>JANNCN010000186.1:0-14653 GCA_031386665.1 Rhodoferax sp.
CCATCGGGCAAAAACCGGATCACCAGCAGCAAAAACAGCCCCAAAGCCAATTGCCAAGTGTTGGGAAAGTAGGCGCTGGAGAAAGACCGCACCAGTTCCAGCAAAAACGATCCCGCCAAAATGGCCACCACGCTGTGATGGCCCGCCAAAATAGCCACAAAGACGAATTCGCCCGACGTCGTCCAATAGCTGAAATTCGGGTCAATATGGCCCAGCGCCATCACGCTCAAAGCACCGCCAATGCCGCCCAAGGCCGCTGCAATGACGTAGTTCCAGGCCACCACGTTGACCACCGATTGCCCCAGGTATTCCACGCGCAACTCGTTCTCACGCACCGCCATGGACAGGAGGCCACGGCGCGAATCGCAATAAAGCCGAACCAAGGCAGCCAAGACGCAGGACAGGGTGGCCGTGACGCACCACAACATCAACTGCACCTTGCCTTGGGGCGCGCGTTGTCCAAACAGGGTCGGTTGGGTCACGTTAAAGCCGTCTGAGCCGCCCAAAGCTTCGGTTTTGACCAACACGCCGTAAAGCACCATGGACAAAGCCAGTGTCAGCATCGCAAAAAAGATACCCCGGTAGCGGGCCAACAAGGGCGCAAACGGGGCTGCAATCAAAAGGGCACAGACACCGCCCAAGGCGCTTAAACCCACAATGTCTGTCAAGCCCAGCCGGTTGAAAGCCAGCGCCGCGCTGTAGCCGCCCGCTGCAAACACCAGCCCCTGGCCAAATGGCACCACACCGCTTCGCATCATGATCAAAATGCCCAACGACACCAGGCCGTTGGCCAATGAAATGGTGCCCAAGGAAACTAGCCAGGTGGGCGCGATGAAACCTGCCACCAGCAGAGATGCCAAGGCGGCCAAGGTGATGCCGATCAGCCGATTCACCGGATTTTTGACAGATTCAAGGGGTTGCTGCATGAGTGACTGTGTCGATGAAGGCATGGGGGAAGGTGTCGGCAAAGGTGCAATCAAAAAAACTCAAATTTTTCGCGCTTGAATGCGCTGAAACAGGCCTTCGGGTTTGAACACCAAAATGACCGCCATCACGACATAAATGCTGAAAAGCTCTGCCGGTGGCCAAATGTGGACAGACGCCGCCCGGGCAATGCCGACCACCAGTGCGCCAATGGCGGCCCCTTCAATGCTGCCCAAACCGCCAATGATGACCACCGCGAAGCTGACAATGATCACGCCCACGCTCAGACCCGGCTGCACCGAAATCATGGGTGCCGTCAACGCGCCCCCAACAGCGGCAAAAAAAACGCCCACCATGAAGGCCCCCGTGTAAATGCGCGACACGTTCACGCCCATGCTGGCGGCAACCTCCGGGCTGTGAATGACGCAAGTCACAATTTTGCCCATCCGTGTGCGGTTCAGCGCCCACCAGGTCACCACACCGCAGACGATGGCAATGCCGACCAGCAGCAAGTCATAGCCCACATAGCTCAAACCGCCCAATTGCAGGTTGCCAAATGCCTGGTAGGTGTCGGCCACGTAGTAGGGGTTGGTGCCCCAAACCAGTTTGGTGATGTCCTCCAGCATTAAAAACAAGGCGTAAGTCACCAGCACCAGCAGCACTTCGTCGCGGCCATAAAACATGCGGAGCAGCCCGCGCTCGACCAAGGGCGCAAGCAAAGCCGCCACGCCCACCGCCGCCATCAACAATGCCACCACGGTCAGTGCAGGCGACACCTTCATGGACAAAAGCCAGGCGACCAAGCTGGCCCCTGCGTAAGCGCCTACGGCATAAAAACTGCCGTGCGCGATGTTCAGGATCTTCAAAACCCCAAACACCAGCGTCAGCCCCAAAGCCACAATGAACAGCCAGGACGCGTAGGTAATGCCGTCAATCAAGATCGTGGCGAGCAGGTTCATGGTCTGATGTTGCGAGTGTTGACCTGCGACCGCCGCGTTTCCACTTCAGTCGCAGAGTAGGCGCACCGACGAAGACAGTGCTTTAGCACGGCTAGGAGGTGCAACGACCTATCCGATTGAAGTGGAAACTCGATCAGCACTTGGCGCCGGGGAAGCCGGCTTTGAGCCAGTCTTCGCTCTTCATGTTGGCAGGCGGGTTCACGCACTCGGCCGGAAAACGCATGATGTCGTCAATCATGACCATCTTTTTGCCAGCGTCCCAGCGGGTGCGGCCAATGGCGGTGTCTTGAATCGCCTGATGGCCGTCGCCCAGCGCCATGCTGATGGTGCCCGCAGGGGACTGCCAGCTGCTGCCTTTCAAGGCGGCGGCCAATTGCTCGTGCGTCGGTTTCTTGCCGCCGTTGGCAGCCATGGCTTTTTCAGCCGCCTGTTTCAGGCCCAAAAGTGCCTGCGCCATGCGGTAGGGGGCCTGCACCGGGTAGACGTTATTGGCCTTTTGGTACAGGTCAAACCACCAGTCGTTCAACGCCGACTTGGGCGACATCAGGCCGTAAGCGCCACGGGCACCCAAGATCACGCCATTGGGCATTTTTTCACCCAAACCTGGCAAAACGTGGTCGGCTGCCGAAAACACAGCCTGCTGCTTTTGGAACAAGCCGCGCGCGCCCGCTTGCAAAATAAAGGCCTGCAGGTCGCCGCCCCACAGGCTGGAATGCATGATGTCGGCAGGCTTGGTCAGCAGCACCGAAATCTCGGTGCCGTACTGGCCTGCGCCAAACTTGGGCAGCAAGTCGGCCTCGACCTTGGCCCCCTTGTAAAGTTGATCCATCGCCAAGGTGAAGTCCTTTTTGCTGTCCTGACCCCAGGCGTAGTCCTGGTTGATCATGTTGAAGCTGTCGATTTTGACGTTTTTGGCTTTCAAGTAGCGCGCCAGGGCCACGTTGTCCATGGCGGCATGCGCCGCTGTCCGAAACACGTAGTTGTATTTGCCATCTTCAAAAATACGCGGAGTTCCGCAGTCATAAAGAATTAAGAACTTCTTCATTTCTTCGGCCACCGGGGCTACCGCCAGGCAATCGCCAGAACCCACGTAGCCCACGATGGCATCCACCTTTTCGCGGTCATACAGGTTGCGCATTTCCTGGACCTGCTTTGTCGCGCCACCGTTTTCGTCCAGGTAAACCGGCTCAATCTTCATGCCACCAAAGCCCACTTTGTTGTAGGGCGCGGGTGCTTGACCTTTGTTGAAGGCGTCGATCAACACCTTGGCTCCGTTGATGGCGGGAATGCCAAAACTCTCGGCGGCCTGACCTGACAAAAAGCTGACGATGCCGACCTTGAAGGTTTCCTGCGCTTGGGTGTGCGTTGCAACAAGGGCGACGGTAGCCGCCAAAATCGCTTTGCGCCAAGGGGCGCGTGGCTTCGAGGGCGGTTGGATGATCACAGTGTTCATTTCAATCTCCGGTGGGTTGGGAAAACAAAAAAAAGAGGTACAGGCCGATGGCTTGTCCTTACTCCAGGTGATGCGTCTCAATGGGCGTGTTCATCGGGATCTTGGCCAGCGTGTAGCCACGCTGAAAATCAATAATGTGTTTGCGGGTCCATTCGCGAGCCTGTTCGCTGTCGCCTGCAGCAATGGCCTTGAAGATGCGCTTGTGCGCATCCAGGTTGCGCCGCTCCATTTGGGGCAGCACAGCCTGCAATTTGCTCAAGGACGGGCGGTAAAGCAAGTTCATGGGCTCTCGTGCAAGCATGAGTGCGCGGTTGCCCGAGGCCCGTGCGATCAGCGCATGGAACTCCACGTCAATCACGGAATGCTCGTCAATGGAGCCGCAATTTTTGTAGTGCTGGGTCAGGCGTTCCAGATTGGCAGCCAATTGTTCGATGTCGGCCTTGCCCGCCGCCACAGCGCACAAACCTGCTGCCTGCGGTTCCAGCACGATGGCCACTTGCCACAGCTCTGCAAAAGTGACTTGTTGCAGCAGCAAAGACCGTGCCGCACGCGGTGCTGCGTCAAAAACTCCGGGCAAGGTGACTTGCAGTCGCTTGGAACTGCGCCGCTCAACCAGGCCTTCTTGTTCGAGCTGGCGAATGGCTTCGCGCACGGTTGATCGGTTGACGCCAAACTGGGCGGCCAGCTCGGTTTCAGTGGGCAGTTGGGTGCCGGGTGCCAGTTCACCGTTCAATATCCGCTTTTCCACGACGCCGGAAATCAATTGGTAAGCGGGTGTTACTTTGACCTTTTCAAAAACCGGCTTCGCTGATGGTTTTAAGGCTTGTCTGGCAGGCATGTGGAGATTGAGAAGCAAGTAGTTTGTCCGACAAACCAACTGTTGCATAAATGGACTGACCCATTGATTGGTGTTTTCCCTAGACTTGCAAATAAGCCGTGACGGGGGTCGAAGTGGCTGCTAAATTGATTGGGTTGATTCATTCAACACCCAGCCCTTGACTCAATTTTGAGACCCTTGTTTTAGAGGAGACATGTATGAACCCAATGAATTCTTTGCGACGTGCAGCCCTGGTCGTTTGTATGGGCACCGCCTTCGCTGGCAGCGCATTCGCCCAGGACGACTGGTGCAAATCCAAGTGGGGCCCCAATGACGAAATTGGTGCCGCTAATTTGCTCACACCTCAGCTTGCGGCTGAGGCTGCCAAGCTGGTCAAAACCGGCAAGACCTACGCGTTGGGTTTTGAGACCAATGCGCAAACGGCTGCCTATGCGCCGCGCACCTGGTCGGTAACCGTTTTGCAACCGGGCCAGGCCGGTGGCGTTAGCCTTGGCGGCACCAAGACCACTTACAACGATGACATTTACATGGGCTGGGTAGGCACAGGCTCCCAAATTGACGGGCTGGGCCACATTGGCATCGACAACGTTTACTACAACTGCAATAAGAATTCTGAGTTTGTTCAGGCCAATGGGCTGAAAAAGCTAGGCATTGAAAAGGTGCCTCCATTTGTGACGCGGGGCGTTGTGCTGGACATGACCGCTTACTATGGCACGCCCATGGTGAAGGAGGGGACCGCCTTCAATCGCAAAGAGATTGATGAGCAAGCGCAACGCCAGGGCATTCAGATCAAAAAAGGCGATGTAGTTTTGTTCCACACGGGCTGGCAGGTGCTTGAGGGCAAGGACAACAAGCGCTTTTTGGCGGGCGAGCCTGGTTTGGGCAAGGAAGGGGCTCTATACCTGGCATCGAAAGAAGTCATCGCAATCGGGGCAGACAACTGGGCACTCGAGGCCATTCCCTTTGAAAAAGACGTCGGCGTATTTGAGATTCATCAAATTTTGCTAGCCCGCAACGGGATTTATATTCTTGAAAACATGAACACTGGCCCGCTGGTGGCAGACAAGGCCTGGGAGTTCATGTTTGTTCTGGGTGCGTCCAGAATCACGGGCGGCGTGCAGGCCATCATCAACCCTGTTGCGATTCGTTGAGTCCGCTTGTGTTCAGGGTGGGCACTGTGTTTTTGCGCAATGGGCTGGTCTGTGCTGCAGCCTTGGCGCTGGCATGGTTTGCCCCGTCAGCGCACGCACATCCGCATGGAACGGTGCAGTGCAGTCTGGCCGTTGAATACAAACTCGGTCAGCCGCAACGACTGTCCGGGCGTTTGCTATTTGACCAAGCCCATTCAGAGCAAGCCCTGCTGGCCTTGCGCAACCCTGAGACCCAAAAACTCGACGAGGCTTTGCAACAGCGGTTTATGTTTGGCCTGCGCCAACAGTTGGCGCGGTGGAACTGGCTTTTCGCCGTGTCGGTTGACGGGCAAACGGCTGAGTTGACCGAAGCGTCGCCACCGGCTTTGTGGTGGTCGAGTGATGGGCGGTTGGGTGTGCAGGTTGAGCTGACCATTTCGGCTGATCGGTCAACTTTGCCGAGTGCCGCTTCAGGTGCCCTTTCTGGCTCTCTGTTGACGATTTCCTGCATGGATCCCACCCGGTATTGGGTCAGTGAGTTTGTGTCCCCTGATGCCGAACTCGTGGTGGTCGGCTGTGCTGAACCCGTGAAGTCGCCCACTGTGAAGCATGCAACAGGCCCGCAGGCTGGGGGCGTGAGCGTCCAGGTGCGGTGCTTGCGCTAGTGACGCATAAGAACCACACATAGCTACATTTGTCAGCGTATGGTGACAGGGGCAAAAATGCCGCTCGGCACCATGGCGGTGAGCGCTTGGCTTTAATTTGGCAATCATTGAAAGCGCAAATACTTGTATGGAATAGGGTATACACGAGTTGGGCATTGCAGAATAATGCCACTGGCAATGCGATACTTCACCGCGTCGCTCGCTACTTAATAAGTTCAAATGAAATCATTCGTTGGCGCGCTACCGAGGCTCAGTTATGCCCTGCTTGCGGCATTCCTGATTGCTATGGCGGTTCGAAGTCACAACGACACCACGCTGGCCCTGGTGGTTTGCTCCGTTCTGATGTTTGCCTTTTGCTGGGCCAATGCTACCCACCTCATGGGTGCCCGACCTGCCCTTCAATTTGTCTTGATCGCTGTGTCGTTCGGCTGGTTCGCCGAGCAAATGGGCTCATCGCGCGGCTGGTTTTTTGGCAGCTACACCTACACCGACGTGTTGGGCTGGCGTTTGGGCGACGTGCCCATGATCATCCCGTTGATGTGGTTTGCGCTGTGCTATTGCGCCTACGTCATCAGCAATTTCATTGTCTGGCAAAGCCCGGTGAACGGCTCAAGCAGCCTGCGCCGGGCGCTTTTTATGTCGGTCTTGGCCGCGATGATCGTGACCGCCTATGACTTGGGGGCCGACCCCTACATGGTCTTTGTGCTCAAAGCCTGGATCATGGCCAAGACCGATGGCTGGTGGTTTGGCGAAACGCTGCAAGGCTTTGTGGGTTGGGTCACGGTGGCCTGCGCGATCAATTACTGCTTTCACCTGTCAGTTCGCAAACAAGGCGTGCAGGTGCAACCAGGTTTTGTCAAATGGCATGCGCTGCTGCCCTTCTCGATTTTTGGATTTTCGATGGTTTTCCAGATGCTCAAAGGCTATCCGGTCGAAACCCGCACCATCGCCTTTTTTGCCATGGGAATTCCCTTGTTGTGCGCCATGGCAGGTTGGTGGCGCTGGGTCCCAGCCGCTGGCGGTGCGAATGTTCAGAGCCCGGTGACAGACGACCGGCTGGAACAGTTGCAGTACGCGGCCGACCCACTGGCCGACGACACGATTGCCAACATTCTGGGACCTTGGCCGCCCGTTGCACAGGCGGTTGTGCCCGCAGACAAAGCGATCAAAATCGCCGCCATCAACCGACAGTTTGCCCAGTGGACCACCAATGACAGCCTACAGCATGCAGCTGCTGTTGACTCGGCTTTGTCGCCCGAAATCACGCAAGCCCTGCAAGCGTATTTGCAAAAGGGGCAAGCACTGCCCGATTGGGCCGACCGGGCCAAAATCGCCAGGGCTGAAGTTCTGTTCATGGACTACGGTGCGCTGTCTTGCACCTTGCTGTTTTGCTCCAGCTTGCCAGAGTGTTATGTGGTGCCTGATTTGGCTTCTGTTTTGCATGTGGCGGGCCAGCTTGAACAGCACACCGAGTACCGCATACGGGCGACTGCAGCGATGATCTTTCCGGTCATGATGCACGGTGGCCTGTGTCGGCCCGAAGGCAGCGGTGTCGCGCAAATTTTGAAGGTCAGGCTGATTCACGCCACGGTTCGCAATTTGATTTTGCGAGGTGATCCGCAAGTCGCCGTGCGGGCCTTGGGCGAGGACCGCCATGTCATCGGCGCGGGTGTGATTGCCCCCGGAGCCAAGGTGAACGTGAGCACCTCCAGCATGTACGAAGCCCTGCTGGCGCAAGGCTGGAAGTTGGGTGAAGACGGGCTGCCCTGCAACCAGGAAGAACTGGCCTACACCCTGTTGACCTTCGGCTACATCTTCCTGCGAAGCATGCGCAAGTTGGGCATCGGCTTGACTGAATCAGACGAGGAAGCCTATTTGCATGCCTGGAATGTGGTGGGCCATGTGCTTGGCATTCGCCGTGAATTGATGGCCGACACCATGGCCCAGGCTGAGGTGCTGTTTGAACACATGCAAGCGCGCGGGCGGGCTGACCCTGTGTCGCCAGACCCGCGCGGTGCTTTGGGGAATGCCTTGATGAACACCATGGCTGACGCTATTCCCTGGACACCTCTCAAGTCTTTCCCCGTGTTGATGACACGGTTTTTATGCGGCAAAACCAACGCCCAGGAGATCGGGTTGGTTGAGCGCGCTTCTCTGCTCTCCATCGTCTTGTTCACCGTGCTGATGGGGGTGATCCGCTGCATCGACACCGTGGTGCAGTGGCTTTTTCCCGAGTTTTCAATTTCCCGATTCATCACCCGCGTGATGGGCTACCACATGATGAGCAAAATTCTGCTGGACCAGACCCGGCCACTCAAACTGCCCGACCAGATGCTCAATAGTGTCAGCACGACAATGGGCCTGTGGAGCGATGACCCGAAGGCGCCAGGCTGGGTCAACCGGCTTGAAGACCGACTGACCCAAACCGGGTCTTGGGGCGCTTCGGGTCGGGCGCTGGGCAGTGCCAGCAAGCTTGAGGTCGTCAATTGAACCTCAACTTAGGCCGTTGCACTAGTTTTCCCAGCATGACAGCCACGCCTTGGCCCATTGCATCATGGCGAACAATCTTCAGTGCATGGGCCAGTGCAAGGCGTTTGACATTCCTGCTGGCCGTCACGGTCTTGCTCTTGTTGGGATCGCCTGGCGTTTCAGCCCAACCCGGCCCGACGCCGCTGGTGCTTGAAGACACGGTGCCCGTCGTGCAGGCTTGGCCAGCGGTTACTGTCTTCTCAGATGCCGGCAAGAGTATTCGAATTGAGCGGATTCTGAGCGATGCGCCCGTCTTCACCGTGCCAACCACAGCCTATGGCACTTTGGGCCTGCGCACGGACGCCGTCTGGTTGCGAATCCCGCTCAAGGTGTCGCCCAACAGCAATGCCCAGTGGGTTTTTGACATCGACTACGCGGTGCTGAATCAGATTAATCTGTATGTGGTGACCGAAGGCAAAGTGGTGCGCGAAGCCACAATGGGCAACATTCAGTTTGCCGGTGAACGACCCATCCGAAGTCGGGCACTCTCGATTGCGCTGGAACTCAAGCCAGGCAAGTCTTATGAAATTTACCTGCGCATACTGAACAACGGGTCGATGATTTTGCCGATCACGCTCAGCAAGCCGACTCACTTTCATGCGCGCGCGTTGCAAGAGCAGATGTTGCAAGGTCTGTTAACGGGTTTGGCGCTGTGCCTGCTGGTGTACAGCCTGGCCAACTGGATCACCCTCAAAGAGCATTTGTTCCTCAAATACGCCATTTTGGTGACGGGCAGCTTGCTGTTCTCGCTGTTGCAATTTGGCGTGGGCGCGCAATACATTTGGCCCGGCAACGTCTGGATTGAGATTCACATGGGCGGCTTGTCAGCGCTCTTGGCCGGAACGGGCTCGTTTTTGTTCGTCGAACAAGCACTTTCTGGGCCGGACGCCAAGCCCTGGTTTGGCCGCTTGATGAAAGGTGGCGCGGCCCTTTTGATGTTCTGTGCGGCGTTGTACTGCCTCGACTGGCTCAACATTCAACAAGTGACCAACATTGTCAGCACCGTGGGCTTGGCACCGACCTTGCTGGGCATACCCGGGGCGATCAAGCGGGTGCGCCGGGGCGACAGTGTGGGGGCGTATTTTTTGATTGCCTGGGCCGTTTATTTTCTGTCCACGGCTGTGTTGGTTGAAGTGATCAAGGGCCGTGTGGGCGTCAATTTCTGGACACTTCATTCCTTCCAGTTTGGGGCCACGCTGGACATGCTGCTCTTTATGCGCGTGCTGGGCCTGCGCACCAAGGCACTGCAATCCGAAGTTCAAGCCGCCAACCGCGAGCGCGACAGTTTTCACTCGCTGGCTTACACCGACCCATTGACCGGCTTGGCCAACCGCCGCAGCCTGAATGCCTCGATCTCAAGCGCCATTGCGAACTCAGGGCCCAGCAACATGCTGGCGGTTTACATGGTGGACCTGGACGGCTTCAAGCAAGTGAATGACAAGTACGGCCACGACGTGGGTGATGAATTGTTGATCGCTGTTGCCGCGCGCCTGAAGGCCTGCCTGCGCGCCAGCGACGTGTTGGCCCGCCTGGGTGGCGACGAGTTTTTGATTTTGACCACTGACTTAAGCCACGAGCAGCAAGCCAAAGACTTGGGCGAGAAGCTGCTGGCGTCCTTCAGCAACCCGTTTGCCCTGTCCTCCCAGAGCTGCCAGGTCGGCATGACCATCGGCTATGCCCTGTCGCCCAATGACAGTCAAGACACCGCCAGCCTGCTTAAAATGGCCGACGCCGCCATGTACGCAGGCAAAAATGCGGGCAAAAACTGCGTGACCCGGGTGACGGGTTGATGGGTTTACGCCCTGACCGATAAGGCGGCAAAGAGGCAAAGCGCCATAGACCGGGCGTCTTGAGTTTTGGCTTAGGGCTTGCGTCGGATTGTGGTTTGATCAAAAAATTAGATGCTATATTAATAATAGCAAACTAATGAATTAATTCGAGAGCTAGAGGCCTATTTTGTTCACATTTTGTCGGTTTTCCATAAAAAAGAACCTGCAGGTTCTTTTTTATGGAAATTGGCCGATTTTGAAGTGGGGCGATGCGGTTGATCGCAACAGTCCGTGTCCGGGTTGTATGACTCCAGGGAACAAGCTCTGAACTAGTCAAGTTCTCAGGTTTCCTGCCCGTTCGGACAAAGACTTGTACACAATAAATCCCCATCAAATCGCCATTCAAGTCTGAGTTCCACTCGATGGATCCAGTCTCTTGAATTGAAATCTCAGCGCGAATATTTCATCGGATCGGACGAATAGCATGGTGGTCAGGTCATCGATGAATGCGGGGTTAGGTGAATCAAATATGGTACGATTTTAAGAATGCCGCTAATAACTGAACCTGTCCTGAAGGTCTACTTTTAACGGTCTGGCGCAGGTCACGAGCCAGTTAGAGATTGGTTGAAAAGCCTGCCCGCTCATGAGCGTTTGGCAATTGGCGAAGATATTCAGGCCGTGCAATTTCGCTGGCCGCTAGGTATGCCATTGGTCAAAAAATTGGCAGGAAGAGTATGGGAAGTCCGCACGCAGTTGCCAACCCGCATCGCGCGGGTGCTGTTCACCGTAAAAAGCAATCAAATGGTTTTGTTGCACGGTTTTATCAAGAAAACCCAATCAACTCCAAAGCCCGACATTGACCTGGCACAGAGCCGAATTGACTTTTAATCAGGAGTTTCACCATGCCCATTGGAAGCAATTTTGACGACTTTCTCAAGGAAGAAGGAATTTACGAGCAAAGCACAGCCGCAGCCATGAAAAAGGTGCTGGCTCTGCAAATTGAAGAAGGCATGAAGGAGCAAAACCTCACCAAAACCGCCATGGCCAAACGCATGCACACCAGCCGGGCGGCGCTGAACCGGCTGCTGGATGACTCGGATACCAGCCTGACGCTCACCACCTTGGCCAGTGCAGCAGCGGCTTTGGGGCGGGGAGTGAGGATTGAGTTGGTGGCGGGTTGACCAACTTGACAGGCTTCAAAACTGTCGACAATTTTTACACTGCACTGCACTGCACTGCACTGCACTGCACGGTGCCGCCACGCCCCTAAGTTATTGAAATCGTTCACTATTTAATTCAGCGCTGATCTTGGCATCGTCTGTGCTTGTGTTTTCGTGGGTTGCCCAAAAAGCCACCCCACACAACCCAATCCACCGTCACGGAAAGCCCCCGATGCCCAACCAATTCAATGTCAAAGCCTTGCTCGCCCAGGCCGCATGTGCCGCTGCAGCGCTTTTACTTGCCATTTCAGCTCAGGCCACCTTGCTGGGCCGGGACCTCAGCGGCAACGCAGTCGCCAACAACAGCGCTAGCGCCGTGTTTTTCTACGACACCGACCGCAACATCACCTGGCTGCGCAACGCCAATGCGGCGGCGGGTTCCGCTTTTGACAATGGGGCGAGCAACTCAGATGGTCGGATGGGTTGGAGCAACGCCATGGCTTGGGCGGCAGACCTCACGGTGGGTAGCTTCAGCGACTGGCGCTTGTTTCCCGGCGTGTTCAATTGCGGTTTCAACTGCGGTGAGTTGGGCCATCTTTGGTACGACGAGTTGGGCAATGCCTTGAATGCTAGTCAACAAGTGATCGGCATTGTCAACACGGGTGATTTTCAGAATCTACCCACCGCCAGGGATGGCTTCCTTTGGACCAGTACCTCGACCGACGCCACGCATGCTTTTGCATATGGATTTGGCAATGGGAGTCAGGGCAACGATATTAAGGAATCCTCTGGCGGTTTCATCGTCGAGTATCAAGCCTTGGCTGTCCGCGATGGCGATGTGCTCAGAACCGTCACCCCACCCAACGACGTGCCCGAGCCCGGCACCTTGCTGTTGACCGCAGTGGCTTTGCTGGGGCTGGGTGTGGCGCGGCGGAGACGGGCTGTTTGACCCCTTCCTTCTTGACGGTTCCTGTCGAGTCCAACGCTCCCCGTCAGGACTACGTAGTTAGCCCGGACTCACGAGTGAGCAATCATCGTGCTCGCCGTCAACTCCACGTAAGCGACGGACTCAAAAGCCGCCTCAATCCGTCCAAGATTGTCCAACACCAGCGGCAGCAAAACGGAGTTTGGCATATTCCCTGTTGAGACTTGCAACAGGCGCAGTGGCGACCCGTTGACGATGTGAGAAGTCACAAAGTCCGCGTCTTTGCTGATGACGACGCGCCCCTCAAAGTCGGCAAGGCGGGCAATGAAGCTGTCGCTGGAGCGGTTCTTGTCTGGCAGATTCAGGGTGTGAACGGTGTCATGCCTCGCTGCATTCAATGCAACTGCCAACTTGAGCGGCAATTGCGCATCGACGATGAATTTCACGCCGCCAACAGCTCAACATGGTTGGTTTGCGTCAGGCGTGCAGCATAGGCCAGCGCGGCATAAATGTCGTCAGCTTCCAGATCGGGGTAATCGGCCAATATGTCGGCCACCGTCATGCCGCCCGCCAGCCATTCCAGCACCGACTGCACGGGGTAACGCATGCCGCGGATACACGGCTTGCCATGACAGATATCAGGGTGAGTGGTGATGCGATTCATAGGCGAATATTACTACTCTTGAACGTTGACGATGCACATGAAAAAACCCGCAAGGCTCACGCTCTGCGGGTTTTGGTTTTCGGCTGTTCTCCAATTGAAATCGGAGGAAGCGGATTTTTTCGCGCAACGCGTCGCTGGCAAGGCGTAAACCCGACAGACAGTGCGATCAGCACGGCCAGGGTTTACAACGCCGCCAGCGGCGCGTTTCGCGGAAAAATTACATGCCCATGCCGCCCATGCCGCCCATCCCACCCATATCCCCACCACCCATGCCGCCCATGCCGCCGCCAGCGTCAGCCTTTGGAGCTTCAGCGACCATGCATTCGGTCGTCAACATCAAAGAGGCCACAGACGCTGCGTTTTGCAGTGCGGTGCGGGTCACTTTGGTGGGGTCCAGAATACCCATTTCGATCATGTCGCCATAGGTGTCGTTGGCAGCGTTAAAGCCGTAGTTGCCTTTGCCAGCCATGACAGCCGCCACAACCACCGATGCTTCGCCACCAGCGTTGTAAACGATCTCGCGCAGAGGCGCTTCAATCGCTTTCAACACCAGCTTGATGCCGGCTTCTTGATCAGGGTTGTCGCCTTTGATGACACCAGCTGATTGCTTGGCGCGCAAGAATGCAACGCCGCCGCCAGCCACAATGCCTTCTTCCACCGCTGCACGGGTTGCGTGCAGGGCGTCTTCCACGCGGGCTTTTTTCTCTTTCATTTCGACTTCGGTGGCAGCGCCCACCTTGATCACCGCAACGCCGCCTGCCAATTTGGCAACGCGCTCTTGCAGCTTCTCTTTGTCGTAGTCGCTGGTGGCTTCTTCGATTTGAACGCGAACTTGCTTGACGCGGGCTTCGATGTCGCCAGCAGCACCAGCACCGTCAATGATGATGGTGTTTTCTTTGCTGACTTCAATGCGCTTGGCGGAACCCAGGTCGGCCAAGGTGACTTTTTCAAGCGTCATGCCAACTTCTTCAGCGATCACTTTGCCGCCGGTCAGAATGGCGATGTCTTCCAACATGGCTTTGCGACGATCGCCAAAACCTGGAGCCTTGACAGCCACAACTTTCAAGATGCCACGAATCGTGTTGACCACCAAAGTTGCCAGCGCTTCGCCTTCGACATCTTCAGAAATGATCAACAGTGGGCGGCCCGACTTGGCGACTTGCTCCAAGGTTGGCAGCAGGTCACGGATGTTGCTGATTTTCTTGTCATACAACAGCACAAACGGGTTGTCCAACAGCGCAGCTTGCTTTTCTGGGTTGTTGATGAAGTAGGGCGACAGGTAACCGCGGTCAAACTGCATGCCTTCAACGACTTCGAGCTCGGAATCGAGTGATTTGCCGTCTTCCACGGTGATCACGCCTTCTTTGCCGACTTTGTCCATCGCATCAGCAATGATCTTGCCGATGGTTTCGTCGCTGTTGGCTGAAATGGAGCCAACTTGTGCGATTTCTTTGGACGTGGTGGTGGCTTTCGATGCCTTTTTCAGCTCGGCGACTAAAGCAGTCACTGCCTTGTCGATGCCGCGCTTCAGGTCCATCGGGTTCATGCCGGCAGCCACGTATTTCATACCTTCGTGCACGATGGCTTGAGCCAACACGGTTGCCGTGGTGGTGCCGTCGCCAGCGATGTCAGAGGTT
>JANNCN010000217.1:0-2015 GCA_031386665.1 Rhodoferax sp.
TGCCTTAGCAACGGCAGCGGGCACCGCAATCCCCAGCCGATCCAAGGCCGCCGCCAATTGCGCCACCGTGCGGTCCACGTTGTGCCATTTCTCCAAGCCAAACAACCCGACCCTAAAGCTTGCAAAATCGGCACCTTCATCACATTGCAATGGCACGCCCGCCGCAGTTTGCAAACCCTGGGCCAAAAACTTTTTGCTGGACTGAATTTCGGGGTCTTCGGTGTAACTAACCACCACGCCAGGGGCTTTGAAACCGACTGCCGCCACGCTAGGGATGCCCCGGCTCTCAAACAAACTGCGCACGCCTGCACCCAAGGCGATTTGCTCTTGGCGCACCTTTTCAAACCCGTAAGCCTGGGTTTCCTTCATCACCTGACACAGGCGCGTGAGCGCGTCGGTGGGCAAGGTCGCGTGGTAGGCGTGGCCGCCGCCTTCGTAGGTTTCCATGATCTGCAACCATTTTTTCAGGTCGCAGGCAAAACTGGTGCTGGTGGTGGCGTCTATCGCCGTTCTGGCGCGCGCGCTTAGGGCCACCATAGCGCAGCAAGGCGAGCTGCTCCAACCTTTTTGCGGGGCCGAGATCAACACGTCAACCCCCGTGTCTTTCATGTTGACCCACATCGCGCCTGAGGCAATGCAGTCCAGCACAAACAGACCGCCAACTTCATGCACTGCGTCAGCCACGGCTTTCAAATAGTCGTCGGGCAAGATCATGCCGGCTGCAGTTTCCACGTGCGGGGCAAACACCACCTCGGGCTTTTTCTCGCGAATGGCGGCGACCACCTCGTTGATGGGCGCAGGAATCCAGGGCGACTGCTTGCCTGGGGCGACTTTGCGGGCCTTGAGCACGGTGGCGTCAGCAGTGATGCGCCCCATGTCAATGATTTGAGTCCAACGGTAGCTGAACCAGCCATTGCGAATGATCAGCACTTTTTTGTCAGTGGCAAACTGGCGCGCCACGGCTTCCATGCCAAAGGTGCCACTGCCGGGCACCAACACACTGGAGTGCGCGCCGTAAACCTCTTTCAGCATGGATGAAATGTCTTTCATCACACCCTGGAAGCTTTTGGACATGTGGTTGAGCGCGCGGTCGGTGTAGACCACTGAAAATTCGAGCAGACCGTCGGGGTCAACGTTTGAAAGCAAGCCGGGCATAGGAATCTCCTAAGAAAAAAACGAGTGCCAAATTCACACTGAAAAGGTGGTTCGCCGAAGCCTTCAGCGGCGGTCGCTTGAGCTTGACGAGGCGCCACTGAGCAGCCACAGGCCGAACAAAATCACCATGATGCCATCAATGAACAAAGTGGGTTTAAGGCCTGCCAGAGAGGGCTCATTCCAGGCCATGGCAATGATGACGCACAGACCGATTTTTTCGACCGCTGCGGCAATCACGATAGGGCGGCGCAATTCGACATGGCTGGCCGAGTAAAACAGCAGTGCGCCAAAACAAAAGGCCATCAAACCCCAATGTTTGGTGAACGGCACACCGGCTTCACGCCCCACGTCCAGCCCCAGCATGCTCAAGGTCAGCCAAGGCAAGAAAAACATGATGATTGGCGTCATGGTCAAAAAGCCGCAAACGTACAAAATTTTGGTGAAATGTTTGGCGATCATGGAGTTTTCAATGATTTGGGTCGTAACAAAGGGTCGTAACAATTCGTGTTTTACCACGCATCGACCGCCAAAACACCTGAAACGGGCGCAATTTTGGCCGATTGCAGGCCGCGCACTAGCCAGTCGCGGGTGTGCGCCGGATCGATCACCGCGTCAATTTCAAGGTGTGCGGCCATGTTGACGGCGCTACCTTTTTCATAACTGCTGGCCACCAGTCGCTGGTACAGCGCATCACGCGCAGGACCTTCGGCTTGGGCTTCGAGTTCTTTTTTGAACCCCAGACGCACCGCACCTTCGAGCCCCATGCCTCCAAATTCGCCGGTCGGCCAGGCGATGGTGAAGGCCGATTCGGCAAAGCCCCCGGCAATCATGGCCATGGCACCCAAGCCATAGCCTTTGCG
>JANNCN010000225.1:0-83298 GCA_031386665.1 Rhodoferax sp.
CGCATGGAGGCCATCACGAGCCGTGCGCTGCTGTTGGCCGCAGTGGGCACAGCGGCCAACCACGCCGGGCAGACTACGCTATACCTTACCCCGTTGCATGGCAAGGCCAACATTCTCAAAGTGCTGATTGCGAACATCCATGCGGCTTTGCAGCACGTGAAGGACACTGCGGAGCAGTTCAAGGTGATAGACCGATGGGCTGTACTGCTTCGCTATGTGAGCGACAGGATTGCACCAGTCCTTGGCCCATTCAGGCCGCCAGATGTGTTGCCGACTACGGGGTAACTGCCGGATTTAGGGTCATCGGCCCGCACCGCCCTTTGAAATTTGTCTTGAGAGCTATTGCGCCTTAATAACGCAACAACCCCAGCGCAAACGGCAAACTAACCATACCTAACAAAGTAGACAGCGTGACCAGGCCCGCCACATAAGCCCCGTCGTACCCCATACGGGTTGCCAGGACGTAGCAGCTCGACGCCGTTGGCAGTGCCGAGAAGGCCATCAACACCGTGGCCTGGACGGTTGACAGCCCCATCAACCGGGAAAGCCCGAGCGCTACCAGCGGTAAAACCAGATGACGGATGGACAACACGGCGACCGTCAAGGCGCGTGACCGGGTGAGGGCGCTGAGTTGCAAACCGGCACCCGCAGCCATCAGCCCGAGAGCCAGGGAAGCGGCACCCAGACGCGTCACGGTCGGCTCAAGCCAAACCGGCATCACAAAGCCGAGCAGATTGGCGATAAGGCCCGACGCCGTGGCGATGATGAGCGGGTTGCGTAATAGTTCGCGCATAAAACCGCGCTGCGCGTGCCGGGCCATCGGCCAGACGGCGGCTACATTGAGCAGTGGAACGCACACCCCAATCAGGACTGCAATCAACTGAAGGCCTTGCGGACCGGCCAGCCGGTCTGCCAATGCCAGCGCAATGTAAGAGTTGAACCTGAAAGCCACCTGGGCACCAGCCGCGTGGTCGCGCCGGTCAATGTGGCGCCCCAAGCCCGGAAGGTAAGGGATGACATAGGCCAGCGCAATGCCCACAAGCGCCATGGCCCAGCCGGCTGCGATCAGGTTCGATGCGGCCCCCAGATCGAGCGGGCTCTTCACAATCGACTGAAACAGCAACACTGGAAACAGGAAAAAGTACACCAGTGACTCAACCTGCTGCCACACGGTACGGTTCAGGGCCGTGTACCGGCAGACGAGGTAGCCACACAGAATCAGGGAGAAATCGGGAAAAAGAAGTTGAGCGTAGTTCACCGCGAGAGAATACCAGCCAGCCACCCGGTTAATATGCTTGGTTGCACGACGTCAATCTGGAGCACCTCACCATGTCACTACAACGCCGCACGATTTTTTCACTCAGCCTGATGGCCATCACCACCACCCTGGCCACCTCTGCCATGGCGCAGGGCTATCCCAATAAAGTTATCAAGCTTCAGGTGCCGTTTGCACCCGGTGGCACGACCGACATCATTGCGCGCACGATCGCAGACGCGTTGGGCAAGGCCATGGGTCAGACGGTGGTGGTGGAGAACAAGGCGGGTGGTGGCGGCGTGATTGGAGCCAATGAAACGGCCAAAGCTGCGCCAGATGGGTATTCGCTCGGTATGGCGACGGTGTCCACCACGGCAGCCAACCCGGCAATCAACCCCAAAACGCCATACAACCCGCTGACTGACTTCACGCCCATCATCAACATTGCGGCTACACCCAACGTGATTGCGGTGCATCCCAGCTTTCCCGCCAAGGATTACAAGGGGTTCATTGCCGAACTCAAGAAGTCGCCCGGCAAATACTCGTACTCGTCGTCGGGCACTGGCGGCATCGGGCACTTGCAGACAGAGCTGTTCAAGAACCTGTCGGGCGTATTTATCACGCACATCCCCTACCGTGGTGCCGGACCCGCCCTCAATGACACGGTGGCGGGCCAGGTGCTCATGACGTTTGACAATATGCCGTCGGCCCTGCCGTTCATCCAGAGCAACCGGCTGGTGCCTATTGTGGTGGCCGCGCCCCAGCGCCTTGCGCAGTTGCCCAATGTGCCCACGTTCAAGGAAGTTGGCCTGGAACCCGTGAACCGCATGGCCTACTACGGCATCTACGGCCCCAAGGGTCTGCCAAAAGAGGTGGTTGACAAGGTCAATGCCGGTGTACGCAAGGCGCTGGAAGACCCGGCTGTCAAGAAGCGGATCGAAGACACGGGCTCCATCATCATCGCCAACACGCCGGAGCAATTTGCAGCGCAGATCAAAGCCGAGTTTGATGTCTACAAAAAGGTGGTTGATTCCGCCAACCTCAAACTGGACTGATTACGTCAGGTAGCTGAGTTGCGACACGGGCGCGTGGCAGCCATTGAGAGCGACGAGTCAGAAGGCCTGACGGTTGACCCGGACAGTCAGGCGTCTATCGATGCGTTCATCGACGCGCTCTGGCTGGAAGAGGGGCTCTCCAAAAACACGCTGGGGGCTTACCGGCAAGATCTCACCTTGTTTGCACGATGGTTAAAAGACCAGGGCAGCAAACTGGATGACACGGTGGAGGTCGATCTCAACGCCTATTTTTCAGCCCGGCACAACGCGACAAAGGCCACAACAGCCAACCGCCGGCTGACCGTGTTCAAGCGCTACTTCCGCTGGGCGCTGCGCGAGCGCTTTACGACGGCCGACCCCACATTGAAGCTGCAGCCGGCGCGCCAGGCGCTGCGTGTGCCCAAGACCCTGACTGAACCCCAGGTTGAGGCCTTGCTGGCGGCACCAGATGCCGACACCTTGCTGGGCATGCGCGACCGCACCATGCTGGAGCTGATGTACGCCAGTGGTTTGCGGGTCAGCGAGCTGGTGACGTTGAAGTCCCTGAATGTGAGTCTTTCAGGGAACGTGCTGCGCGTGTTTGGCAAAGGCGGCAAGGAGCGACTGATTCCCTTTGGCGAAGTCGCCAGTGACTGGATTCGTCGCTACATCACGTCAGTGCGCCCCCAGTTGCTGGAAGGGCGGCAAACCGATGACCTGTTTGTGACGCATCGCGGCCCCAAGGCGGGCACGGCCATGTCGCGTGTGATGTTCTGGATGATTGTCAAAAAATATGCATTGATGGCGGGTATCCACTCGCCCATGTCACCGCATACCCTGAGGCATGCCTTTGCAACGCATTTACTCAATCATGGGGCGGATCTGCGGGCGGTGCAGATGCTGCTGGGACACGCCGATATTTCGACGACCACGATCTACACCCATGTGGCGCGGGAACGGCTGAAGGCCATTCATGCGCAGCATCATCCCAGAGGGTGACTGTTGGTTTTCGCTATTCGCGATACCCGTCACTGCGAGGCCGCAGGCCGTGGCAGTCCATAGTGACCACTGAAAAAGTGGATTGCCACGCTGCTCTCGCAATGACGGAGATACGGTGATGCATTGTGAAAACGTCAATAGGGTTACTCGTCACCCATCGTGTCAGCCCAGGCCAGTGCCTGCAAATGCGCCCAGTTCACCTGGTGATTGCTCAGCTTGAGTTCTGTGGCGTAGTGGGCAAAGGCCTCGTCATTGACGGTTTCGCAAGCCCGGGTCAGCTCCAGGAAGGGCGCCAGCAAACCGCGCTTGTGCAGCAGCGCATCGGTCACCATTTGTGGCAGGGAAATCGTCTCCAGCGCCTTCTCCAGGGGCACACCCAACATGGTGTCAAGCAGCGAGAACACGCCCGTCACGAAGGCGTTGTCGCAATCTTCAGGTGACAAAAGCTCGCCTGCCAGCAATTCCATGAGCCGCCCACGCACCACCGCCATGGCACCCACAGCTGGTGCTGCGCCGCCCACGCGTGACGTGGCCATCAGCAGGGCGGCCCATCGAAACATTTTCTTCAGACCCAGCAGCATCACGGCGTGCCGGAAAGAGGTGATTTCGACGCTCAGGCCGAAACTTGCTGAATTCAGAAAACGCAGCAGGTTGAACGACAGGGTCGGGTCGCGCTTGAGCACGTTTTCTATCTCCAGCGTGTCGGCCTGTTTGCGAACCAGGTTGATCAGCTGGATGATGTTGGCCTGAGCAGGGCGGATAGTCTGGCCCTTGACGAGCACCGGCTTGGCAAACCAGTAACCCTGAAAAAGCTTGATGCCCACCTTTTGCAGCATTTCGTGCTGCGCCGCTGTTTCAACCTTTTCGGCAATCAGGCGGGCTTTGGCCGCTTCCTGGGCATAGACGATGAAGGGGCCTACGGCCTCGGGCTTGAGCAGCGCCATATCGAACTTGATGAACGTGGCGTAGGGCAACCACGAGGCGTAGGCCTTGGTCAGCACCGTGTGATTGAAGGCGAGGCGGAAACCCCGGCGGGTCACATCTTTGATGGCACTCAGGCGGGTTTCAATTTCGTCAGGGTCAGGCGTTTCCAGAGGCGGCAGCTCCAGCACCAGGCGCTCGGGCTGGATCAGTTCCAGATGGCCACCAGCCAGGCTGTCGTGCGTGCAATTGATGAACAAGGTCTTGCGGCCCACCAGCACCTCGTTGTCGGCGTGGGACAGCACATTGAACAAAAGCTCGGCATCGGTGGCCGCCGTATGGATACCTGGCCGGGTTGACCGGTCAAACAGCTCGTAGCCGAACACGGCACGGTTTTCGTCCACGATGGCCTGACGGGCAATGGCCGTCGGGTCGGCCATTAGTGGGGCGGGCGCAGTGTCTGAGGGGTTGGACATGGCTCAGTCTGAAGTGGTTTAGGCTTCATTTTAGGGGCCGATGCCGGTTTGTCTGCGGGGTCACTCAGCTCGCGCAGTTCATGGGCGGTAAAGCCCGCCCGCAAACGGGCACTCTCGTTGAACGGAGGCTTGAGGCGGGGGGCTTTGAAGCGCTCGGTCAGCACGGCGTAGTGCGCCATAGGCTCCAGCCGATCCCGCGTGCAAAGCCAGTGGTACCAGTGGTTGCCAATCGCCACGTGCCCGATTTCGTCACGCAGGATGATGTCCAGAATGTCCACCGCGCGCAGGGCGTCCGGCGTACCTATCTGGCGCAACTTGGCCTGGATTTGCGGCGTGGCATCCAGCCCCCGTGCTTCCAGGGTGCGCGGTACCAAAGCCATGCGGGCCACGACATCGTGACGGGTCTGGTCGCACATGGCCCACAGGTTGTCGTGGGCTTCAAAGCTGCCGTAGTCCCAGCGTGGGGTGCCGTCTGGCGTGACGTCCATGCGCCGCAAATGCTCACGCAGCAGCGAAAAGTGGTAGGCCTCTTCCTTGGCAACAAGCGCCCAGTCCTGATAGAACGCGTCTGGCATGCCATCAAAGCGCCACAGTGCGTCGAGCGCCAGATTGATCGCGTTGAACTCGATGTGGGCAATCGCATGAATCATGGCGGCCCGGCCATCCAAGGTGAGCGGCGAGCGGCGCGGAACCTTGGCCGGGTGGGTCAGCAGGGGGCGCTTTGGGCGCCCGGGCTGGGCATCCGGCACGGTGTTTACCCTATCGTTTGCTATAGAAAGTGTAGCTAACTGTGCCCATGATACGTGGGCCAATGTGCACTTTTTCTCTGGATCTGGCTCGCAAAAAGCTTCCAGCGCCTTGCGGCGAAGGTTAGCCGTTGTCGTTCCCCGTGCCGTTGCCTCGGTCGCCATCAGCTCAGGCATAGTCCGCCAAAGGCACGCAACTGCAAAACAGGTTGCGGTCACCGTAAACGTTGTCTACCCGGCCAATGGGTGGCCAGTATTTGACCTGTTTCAGGCTGGCCAGCGGGAAGGCGGCTGTTTCGCGCGAATACGGTCGCTGCCACTCGGCATCCATCAGGCTGGCGGCCGTGTGCGGGGCGTGTTTCAGCGGGTTGTTGTCTTGCGGCCATTCGCCACGCTCTACCTTGGCTATTTCTTCGCGAATGGCAATCATGGCGTGAATAAAACGGTCCAGCTCGTCCAGCGTCTCGCTTTCTGTCGGTTCGACCATGAGTGTGCCCGGCACGGGAAAGCTCAAGGTGGGCGCGTGAAACCCGTAGTCCATCAGCCGCTTGGCCACATCTTCGGCGGTGACGCCGTGAGCACCACCGCTCGATTCTTTGAGTGGGCGCAAATCCAGAATGCATTCATGCGCCACGCGCCCGTTCTCGCTTGCGTACAAGGTGGGGTAGTGGTCTTTGAGGCGCGCACTGATGTAGTTGGCGCTCAAAATAGCGATCTCGGTGGCTTGCTGTAATCCGTCTGGCCCCATCATGCGGCAGTACATCCAGCTGATGGGTAAGACCGCTGCGTTTCCCAGTGGAGCGGCTGATATGGCCCCCACGCCTGTCACTTCGTGTACTGCGCTGCCCCCCAAGGGGGCTAATTTCCCTAGGGGCGGCCCGTCGGGAAATTGTGCCCCCACGCTTGCCGCGCTCTGAGGCGTCAACCCGCCGGACACATGCCCTGGCAAGTAGGGCACGAGGTCGGCCACGACGCAAACCGGCCCCACGCCTGGCCCTCCGCCGCCGTGGGGAATGCAAAAGGTTTTGTGCAAGTTCAGGTGGCTGACGTCGCCGCCAAACTCGCCGGGTGCGGCAACGCCGACCAGCGCGTTCATGTTGGCACCGTCCACGTACACGCGACCTCCATGGCTGTGCACCAGCGCGCAAAGCTCCTTGACTTGCACCTCAAACACGCCGTGGGTGCTGGGGTAGGTGATCATCATGCAGGCCAGGTTGGCGATGTGCTGTTCGCATTTGGCTTTCAGGTCGGCCATATCGACATTGCCATTGGCATCGCAGGCCGTGACCACCACCGTCATACCGGCCATTTGGGCGCTGGCCGGGTTGGTGCCATGGGCGCTGCTGGGGATCAGGCAAATATGGCGATGGCTCTGGTTTTGGGCCTTCAGATAAGCCTTGATGACCAGCAGCCCCGCGTACTCGCCTTGGCTGCCCGCATTGGGCTGCAGGCTGATGCCCGCGTAACCCGTGGCCTGGCACAACCAGGCGCGCAACTGTTCGTCAAGCTCTGTGTAGCCCTGCATCTGGTCGCGTGGCGCAAACGGGTGAATGTTGGCAAACTCAGGCCAGGTGATGGGAATCATCTCGCTGGTGGCGTTGAGTTTCATGGTGCAACTGCCCAGTGGAATCATGCTGCGATCCAGAGCCAGGTCTTTGTCTGACAGGCGGCGAATGTAGCGCAGCATGCTGGTTTCAGAGTGGTGGGTGTTGAACACTGGGTGGGTCAAAAACGGGCTGATACGGCGCAACTCTGCGGGTATGCGCGGGCGGGCACCCTCTGCCAGCGTGTCCACATTCGGCACGGCCTGGCCGTCCAGCGCAAAGATTGACAACAGTTGGGTCACGTCAGCGCGGGTCGTGGTCTCGTCCAGCGACATGCTAATCCAGGTGTCCCAACGCAGCGCCAGGTTCATGCCTTGCGCGAGCGCCCGGGCCATGATGTCAGCGGCTCGGCTGCCTGCATTGACAGTCACCGTGTCAAAGGCCACTGCCTGGTGTTGGCCCATGCCAAGCTTGAGTTGCTCTAAGCCCCTGAACAACAAGTCAGTCAAAGTCGCCACGCGCAGGGCGATTCGCACAAGGCCAGCCGGGCCGTGATAGACCGCGTACATGCTGGCCACAACGGCGGGCAGAACCTGAGCCGTGCAAATGTTGGACGTGGCTTTTTCACGGCGAATGTGCTGCTCTCGCGTTTGCAGCGCAAGGCGGTACGTGGGGTTGCCATGGACGTCTACGCTGGCACCCACCAAACGCCCCGGCATAGAGCGTTTGAATTCGTCACGGCAGGCCAGGTAGGCGGCATGCGGGCCGCCGTTGCAAAGCGGCATGCCAAAGCGCTGCGTGGTGCCCACGACAATGTCGGCACCGTACTCGCCCGGTGGTTTGAGTAGCGTCAAAGCCAGCAAATCTGCCGCAACAATATAGGCCGCTTTGTGCGAATGTGCCAGCGCAATGTCCACCGTCATGTCGCCAAATCGCCCGCTGCTCGATGGGGTTTGGTCCAGCACCGCAAAATAGTCGCCGCCCTTGAGCAATGCATCCCATTCTTCGCTTGAATTGGCCAGCTTGACCTCGATGTCCAAAGGTGCGGCGCGGGTCTGAATCACCTCAATGGTTTGCGGATGCGCGTCTCCTGCGACCACAAACACCTGGCTTTTGCTTTTGACACTGCGCTTGGCCAAGGTCATGGCTTCGGCAGCGGCCGTGGCTTCGTCCAGCATGGATGCGTTGGCAATCGGCATGCCCGTCAGGTCGCAGATCATGGTCTGAAAGTTGATGAGCGCCTCAAGCCGCCCCTGGGAAATTTCTGCCTGGTAGGGCGTGTAGGCGGTGTACCAGGCCGGGTTTTCAAGGATGTTGCGCAAAATCACACCCGGCGTGTGGTTGCCGTAATAGCCTTGACCAATGAAGTTTTTAAGCACCTTGTTTTTCGCCGCCATGGCTTTGAGTTCGGCCAAAGCGGTCGCCTCAGACACAGCCGCTGGAATGTCCATGCTGCTGCTTCGGGCAATAGACCGTGGCACGATGCCGTCAATCAACTCTTTGCGCGACGCAGACCCCACCACCTGGAGCATCAAGGCTTCATCAGCCTCGTCAATGCCAATGTGACGGGCTATGAACTCGGTCGCGTTTTCAAGTTCAGCGAGGGTTTTTTGGGCTTGCATCAACATGGCAAAACCCAATCAAGCGGCGGTAGAAAATTTAGAATAGACGGCCTCGTCCATCAAGGCGTCCAACTCGGCAGCTTGGGTCATCTTGACCTTGAAGAACCAGCCTGCGCCCAAGGGGTCTGAATTGGCCAAAGATGGATCTGCCCGCAGCGCTTCGTTCACTTCCGTCACTTCGCCGCTGATGGGCATGTAGACGTCGGCGGCTGCCTTGACTGACTCCACCACGCCCGCAATGTCTTTGGAGGCCAGTGTTTTGCCAACTTCTGGCAAGTCGACAAAGACCACGTCACCCAGAGCGTCTTGTGCGTGGTGGGTAATGCCCACCGTGGCGATGTCGCCCTGAATGCTCAGCCACTCGTGGTCTTCGGTGTACTTGATGCTCATGAAGAATCTCCTGAAAAAAATTGAAAATGAAATGAAAGATGAAGCGGGGGACTTGTGTCGAACTGATTTGGGAAAATTGCGATACCGCCCTTAACCCCGAAAATACCGATTGGGGATGAACGGCATGCTTGACACTTGCATGGGCACCGGCTTGCCACGAACCATGGCGTGCACAATCGTGCCCAGACTTGAATAAGCCGAATCAACATAGGCCATAGCAACAGGTTGGTCGATGCTGGGGCCTAACAAACCGCTGGTCACTTCGCCAATCAGCTCGCCAGCAACGCTTCGCAATTCGGTGTGATCGCGCACAGGAATGCGCACCTGCGCGATCAAGCCCACGCGCTTTTTGAATTCGGCTGAATGGCCCGACTCGGGGCTGTTGGTCGACGCGTTTTGGAGCTGAGCCAGAATTTTGTCAGCCCCCGGAAATCCGCCAGCCCGAGCGCCACCCGTGCGTCTGACCTTTTGAATGGCCCAATTCAACCCGGCTTCAACTGGCGTGGTGGTGGTGTCGATATCTTGCCCATACAAGCACAAACCTGCTTCCAGTCGAAGGGAATTGCGGGCGCCCAGGCCAACAGGTTTGACCTCGGGTTGCGCCAACAAGGCTTGCGCCAACGCTTCAGCCTGCATCTCGTGGACAGAAATTTCAAAGCCGTCTTCGCCGGTGTACCCACTGCGGGTGACAAAGCATTCAATCGTTTGGTGTGGGCCGTGGCTGTCGCAGGCAATGTTGAATTTGCCACCCGTCATGAACACCAGCTTTTCTATGCCCGGGCAAAGCCTCTGCAGGGCAGTCACCGCCAGCGGGCCTTGCAAAGCCATCAAGGCCATTTGCGGCAGGGGAATGACCTCGCAGCGGTGACCAATTGAGTGCTGAATATGGGCGATGTCGGCGATCTTGCAAGCCCCGTTGACGATCACAAAAATGTCGTGTTCCCGCTTGAAAAACATCAGATCGTCGATGATGCCACCGTCCTCATTGAGCAGCAGGCCGTAGCGCTGCTTGCCAACTGGCAGGTCGATCACATCGACGGGCATAAGGGACTCAAACGCTGCAGCAGCCTCGGGCCCCACCAAACGCAATTGGCCCATGTGAGACACATCAAATAGCCCGGCGCTGGCACGGGTGTGCAAGTGTTCGGCCATCAGCCCCGCTGGGTACTGCACAGGCATTGAATAGCCCGCAAACGGCACCATGCGGGCACCCAGGCGGACGTGCAGGTCGTGCAGAGGGGTCGTATGTAAGGTGGTGGTCAAAGCGGATCTCCGGGGCAAGGGCAACAACTGATGAGAAGATCCAACGCCAAGTTGGATCCTCAAGCTGCCCCCGCTGTCCGCTTTACCTGAGAGATTCGCCGGGCCGTTGTGGCTGCGGGTTGCTCCTTCGGTGGGTTTCGCGTTGCAAAACCTCTCTCCAGTGGGGAAACGCCACGAACTGAAGTCTTGAGTCGAGTTAGCCGATCAAGCCACCAGTGCAGGGCGGTTGTCAGTCCTTTTGCCTGAGCGTTCAGACCGCTGGAATCAGCGGGTCTTGCGCCTTCGGCGGCTTGTGATGCATGGAACGCCTCATAAGCTCTCTCCTGACGTTTTGAATTCTACTCTCCGGATTGAGCGGGCAGCCGGACGGCAGCGGGATTTTCGCGGATGTATTCGCGCACGATGTCATCAAAACTGGCCACGGGCAGCAGTCCCAAGCCTTTGGCGCGCTGGGCATTGATGCGGGCGGGCCAAGTGGCCACGATTTGGCGAATTTTGGGGTCGGGCGTCCAATCCACCAGGTCGGCTGCCGCCTTGCCTGCGACACGTTCAAGCGCTGCCGCCATGTCGCCCGTGGTGGTAGTGAATGCTGGCAGGTTCAGGCCGATTCGCGGCCCCCATTGCGCATCCGTCGCTTCGGCGGCCCGAATAATGCCTTGAATCGTCAGGCTGGGCGATGACAAAGCCACTTCAGTGTCGGGTGTGACTGGGCATGCGCCTTTGATGCCGCTCAAAGGTTCGCGAATCATGCCGCTGAAAAAACTGGACGCAGCGCCGTTGGGTTTGCCGGGGCGCACGCTGACCGTCATCAAACGTGCGCTTCGGCCCCGAATAAAACCTTTGCGGGTGAAATCGGCGACCAGCTGCTCGCCAATCAGTTTTTGAATGCCATAGCTGGTTTGTGGCGTGGGCAGCGTGGTGTCTTCAATGGTGGCGGGGCAGGGCGTCTCAACCGAATGGCCAAATACCGCCAACGAACTGGCAAAGACGACCATAGTGCGGTGGCCAAACTGGGTGTGAATCGCCCGGCAGTTTTCCAGCAAATTCAGCGTCGCCTTGAAATTGCTTGTCATGCCCAGATCAAAGTCGGCTTCACATTCGCCGCTGACCGCTGCCGCAAGGTGGAACACCACGGCGGTGTGCTGGTCCAACACGGATATAGCCAGGCTGCGGTCTTCCAGCAGGGCGTTCAGGTCACCTGTCGACGTGGTGATTCTGGGGTCGGCCAGCAAATCTGCGGGTGGTGCCGCACGGTCGACCAAGCGAATGGTCTGAATGGCTTTGGCAGGCTCGCCTGCCAGGCTCAATTGGCCCTGAGCCAGCAGGGTCTGCGCAAGGCGAACGCCCAAAAACCCCGCGCCGCCGGTGATGACGATGTGCATACTGATGATTCCAATTTTTAAGTGGTCGCTGCAGTATAGAAAACTGGCAAGCGCAAGCCCTCGAAGGCATCGCGCCAAACGTCAAACGCCAAACGCCAAACGCTAAACCCTAAACCCTAAACCCTAAACCCTACATCCCCGCGTAATTAGGCCCACCGCCGCCCTCAGGCGTGACCCAGACGATGTTTTGGGTCGGATCCTTGATATCGCAAGTCTTGCAATGCACGCAGTTCTGCGCATTGATCTGCAAGCGGTCAGAGTTATCAGAGTTCTTGACGAACTCGTAAACCCCCGCTGGGCAATACCGCGCCTCAGGCCCGGCAAACTTGGCCAGGTTGATGCCAACCGGCACAGAGGCATCTTTCAAGGTCAAATGCGCCGGCTGTTGCTCCTCGTGGTTGGTGTTGCTGATGAACACACTGGAGAGGCGGTCAAACGTCAACTTGCCATCGGGCTTGGGGTAATCAATCGGCTTGCACTCGGATGCGGGCTTCAGGTAAAGGTGATCAGCCTTGTTGCGGCGCAGCGTCCAGGGAATGTGCCCTTGCAGTGCAAACTGCTCAACCCCGTTCATCACCGTGGCCACAGTCAGGCCTTTTTTGAACCAGGCCTTGAAGTTGCGAGACTTGTTCAGCTCAGTGTGCAGCCAACTCTTCTCGAACGCTTCAGGGTAGGCGGCCAGTTCATCGTGCTGGCGACCCGCTTGCAGGGCGTCAAAGGCAGCGTCTGCGGCCAACATCCCGGTTTTGATGGCGGCATGGCTGCCCTTGATGCGGCTCACATTCAAAAATCCGGCATCGCAGCCCACCAAAGCACCGCCCGGGAAGACCGTCTTGGGCAGGCTCATCAAACCACCGGCTGTGATGGCGCGCGCACCGTAAGCAAGGCGTTTGGCAGGCTTCAAGCCCTGGTCTTCACCTTCGAGGTAATAGCGCACATTGGGGTGCGTCTTCCAGCGCTGAAACTCTTCAAACGGACTCAAGTACGGGTTGGCATAGTCCAGCCCGGTGATGAAACCCATGGCGATCTGGTTATTGTCCAAGTGGTATAAAAACGCGCCGCCGTAGGTGCTGCTGTCCATCGGCCAGCCAGCGGTGTGCATGACAAAGCCGGGTTGGTGCCGCGCCGGATCAATTTCCCACAGTTCTTTGATGCCCAGCCCGTAGCTTTGCGGGTCACGGCCTTCGTCAAGTTTGTACTTGGCAATCAGCTCTTTACCTAGGTGGCCGCGTGAGCCTTCAGCAAACACGGTGTACTTGCCCAGCAACTCCATGCCAATCTGGAAGCTGTCGCCGGGCTTGCCGTCTTTGCCAACGCCCAAGTTGCCGGTGGCGACCCCCTTGACCGCGCCGGTCTCACTGTAAAGCACTTCAGCCGCGGCAAAGCCGGGGAAGATCTCAACGCCCAGGCCTTCCGCTTGGGTTGCCAGCCAGCGTGTCACCGCGCCCAGGCTGATGATGTAGTTGCCATGGTTCTGAAAGCAGTCTGGCAGCAGGAAGTTGGGGGTGCGAAAGGCAGAGTTTTCTCCCAAAAACATCATGGCGTCATCGGTGACGGGCTGGTTCAAGGGGGCACCCATGGCCTTCCAGTCGGGAAAGAGTTCGGTCAGGGCAATCGGGTCCATGATGGCCCCCGAGAGAATGTGGGCACCGGGCTCAGAGCCTTTTTCCAGCACCACCACCGAGAGTTCTGCGCCTTTGGCAGCGGCCAGCTGTTTCAGGCGAATGGCGGTCGCCAGCCCACCCGGGCCACCACCGACCACGACCACGTCGTATTCCATGGCTTCGCGTGGGCCGTATTGGGCTAATATTTCTTGGGGGGTCATGGCTTGCTCACAATTTGAAGGTGTCAGGGGTTGGCTGTGATTTTAGAGGCTGCAAGGGGGCGGCGCTGTCACAATGGTCGCTATCAACATCTTTCGTGGAGTCTCTCTAAATGGCGTACAGCATTGATCTTTCGGGCCGGGTTGCGTTCATCACCGGCGCATCGGGTGGCTTGGGCGCGCAGTTTGCGCGAACCTTGTCGCGGGCGGGTGCCGCTGTGGTGCTAGCCAGCAGGCGCGTTGAAAAATTGAAAGAACTGCGTGCCCAGATTGAAGGCGAGGGTGGCGACGCTCATGTGATTGAGCTGGATGTGACTGACCAGGCGTCCATCAAAGCGGGCGTTGCCCACGCGGAAACCGAGGTGGGATCGATTGATATTCTGGTCAATAACTCGGGCGTCAGCACCACGCAGCGCTTGCAGGATGTGGCGGTTGAAGATTTCGATTTCACCTTCAACACCAATGTCAAAGGGGCATTTTTTGTGGCGCAAGAGGTGGGCAAGCGCATGCTCGCCCGTGCCAAGGGGGCGGCTCCGGGCAATTACACGGGCGGGCGCATTGTCAATATTGCGTCGATGGCGGGCCTTAAAGTGTTGCCGCAAATTGGCGTGTATTGCATGAGCAAGGCTGCGGTCATTCAGATGACCAAGGCCATGGCGCTGGAGTGGGGCAAGTTTGGTATCAACGTCAACGCCGTTTGCCCAGGCTACATTGACACTGAAATCAACCACCTGCATTGGCAAACCGAGCAGGGCAAAAAGCTTGTGCAAATGTTGCCACGCAAACGGGTGGGTCAGCCCGCTGACCTGGATGCGCTGATTGTGATGCTGTGCAGCGACCAAAGCCACTTTATCAACGGAGCGGTCATTTCAGCTGACGATGGCTTTGGCGCTTGAAGATATGGCCCCCACGCTCCGCCGCTTCGCGGTTCGCTGCCCCCCGAGGGGGCGCATTTTCCCTTGGGACGGCCCTGAGGGAAAACTTGCCCCCTCGGTCGCCCACTGCGTGTGGCTTGCAGCTAAATGATCAAAGGGATTGCAGCTGGCCTGGCTGCCGGGGCGCTGTGGGGGCTGGTTTTTGTGGTGCCACGCATGACGCCGGGCTTGTCGGAGGTGGATTTGACGGCGGGGCGATTCATTAGTTTTGGGGCAATTTCGGTCTTGGCGGTGTGGTTCACCCGAAAGTCGTTCAGGCTGCCGACGCCCAGGCAGGCACTGACCGCGCTTGGCATGAGCGTTTTGGGCTACACCGGCTACTACCTGATCCTGGCAATTTCGATCGTCAAGGCGGGCACCGAAGTGCCAACGCTCATCATCGGCGTGATTCCTATTTGGATGATGATTTGGGGTAAGCCCGCCGCACTGCGCTGGTCTGCCTTGCTGCCTGGCATGGCGCTGACGCTGGCGGGCCTGGTCTTGATGACCCATGCGAGCTGGCAGGCCAATGGCTTCTCAAGCATTTCGGGCAGTGGCGACGGCGCTTTCTGGCTGGGGCTGGGTTTGGCGATGTTGGCGATGGTGTCTTGGACAGTTTTTGGACTGGTCAACGCCAGTTGGCTTAAAAGCCACCCAGAAGTCAGCGCCAGCACCTGGACCAATTGGCTCGGCATTGCCACAGGTCTAGGCGCATGGGTGCTGTGGGCAGTGGCTGGCGCACCTTTGAGCGAACTGATGGCTTTGGACAATGGCGCGTGGTTGGCAGCGGTGTGCGTGGTCACCGGTATCAGTTCTGCCTGGTTGTCCACCATTTTGTGGAACATCGCCAGCCAGCGACTGAGCGCCAGCCTTTGCGGCCAGTTGATCGTGAGCGAAACCATCTTCGCACTGGTGTATTCGTTCGCCTGGGATCACACCTGGCCCAGCGGCATGCAAGTGGCGGCTTGTGTGTTGTTTTTGATCGGCATACTGGCATCTATTCGCGCCCACACTTAACTCCCTTCACCATGAAAATTGAAATTCCACTCAAGAAAAAACTCGTCTACGAGATGGTCATGCCCATTCGTTGGGGCGACATGGACGCCATGAAGCATTTGAACAACGCCAGCTATTTCAGGTTTTTGGAGACCTGCCGAATCGACTGGATGTACTCGATCAACGCTGTCCCCAAAGCCGATGGCGAAGGCCCCATCATCGTCAATGCGTTTTGCAACTTTTACAAACAGCTGGAATACCCAGGGAACGTGCGAATCAAAATGTACGTCAGCGACCCAGGCCGCACCACGTTTGAAAGCTGGGCGACCATGGAGCGGGACGACCAGTCTGGGGTGATTTTTGCAGCGGGTGGCGCGACGACGATTTGGGTGGATTTTCCGACGCAAAAGGCAGCTGCGTTGCCCGACTGGATGCGCGACATCGTGAGCTGATCACAAGCCAGCTTGCATCTGCATCTCCATCTGCATCTCTTTTTGCATTTGGCTTGTTTTTTAAAAGTCATATCACCGGTGATATGACTTTTTAATTTTGGGCTGAAAATGCTGAAAATATGAATAAAATAGGCCTCTAGCTCTCGAATATATTCAATAGTTTGCTATAAATATAGTAGCAATCTGCTGCTCGACCTTTGTTACCCGCCCTTGCCTTGCCAAACGCTCATCAGCGCAGGTGACCCCTGAGAGCGCACGCCGTTATCGCTCAAAATGTCCTCCACTGACGCCACCATGTCTTTGTGCACAAAAACCAGGGTTTCGCCGCCCCGGTTGTCGGTTTCAAAGCTCACAAACTCATCTTTCATGTCGCGCAACAAAGTCACCAAATGGCTCAAGCTGCGAACTGGTGTGCCATTCACAGCGCGAATCACGGACGCTGTGGCGTTGGAATAACCAGTGGCCAGTTTGTGTGGAAAAAACGGCGATGAAATCACCACCAGTTCCTCTCGCTCGGGCGTGGGCGCGTCACCCCGGTGCGTGACCAAGGGGCTGCGAATGATGCCAAATGCCATGATCGTGTTGGCGTTGTTGTTCATGAACGAAGCAAACTGAATCGTCGCCTTGGAGAAAACCATCGGGCCATAGACAAAATAGGGCGGGTAGTCGCCTTTCAAATCAGGAATCAGCAGCGGCCTATCTTGCGGCAACGGCAAATCCAGTTTGATGGATTGGCCCGCCCGCACCACAGTCACTGGAACCCGCGCATTTTTGGCAATTTTTTGCACGGTGTAGCGCATGTTCAGGCGCAATTCGGCCCCGGCTTTCACCATGCCTTGGTCGTCCACGGGGGTCTCGCCAATGTGGGTGATGACGTCCCACTTTTTAAGCGGGTAGCTCGGGTCCAGGCTCAATGGCTGATGCACCACCACGCCTTTGACGCTGCGGTCGAGCTTTAAAAACGCGCGCAGGGCGGGGTTTTCAAGGGTTTGCATTTCGTCATGAAACGTGGGTTTTCCGTCGTAGCGGCCGTCGGCCACATCGCTTAAAAAGAGTTCGATTTCTTCGTTGGGAATGATGTAGCCAATGTTTTGGGCATTGTTCAGGCGGCTGTAGGCCAGGCCAATCATCTTGTCGCCTGTTTTGGGATCGGCGCTCACCGCCGGGCCGCCACTGTTGCCCGCGTTGATGGCGGCATCAATCTGAATGCGCAAGCCCGACACCGGAAAGTTGTAGGGCGCGTATTCAATGCGCGACACGATGCCTTTGGTGATGGACATGGACGTGCCACCCGTTGGAAAACCGTAGGCCAGCACGGCGTCCTTCACGTCAGGCAGAGCGCTGGCGCGGGCCATGGGCGGGTGCTGTTTGAAGAAGCTCTCGTCCTCCAGTTTCAGCACGGCCAAGTCAATGCCTGGGGCGATGGCAACGACGCTCGCCGTGAGCTTTTCGCCCGATCCGCTGGCCTGAATTTGCACCAGCGATGCGTAAGACACCACATGCGCATTCGTCAAAATTCGGTTGCCGTCTATCACAACCCCCGAGCCGGTTGAGTCTTGCGGAGACTGCTTGGCCCAGGGCTTGAACGGGTCAGGCGCGCGCGACGTGGCAAACACTTTGACCACAGATTGAGTCAATGCGCTTTGGCCTGCTGGTGCGGGCTCATTCTGCGATGCAGGTGTTTGGGCACCTGCGCCAGGGCCGCCCAGAATCAACACGCCGAGGCCTATGGCGGTCAAAATTTCCGCGGGTTTGAATCTGAAGTTTTTCATAGTCAATGAGTTGGGTGTCATTTGAGTTTGGGCTGACGCCCCATCAGGTAAAACTCCGGATTCGGCATCATGTTGCTGAAAGACGCCATGCGGTTCGACAAGCCAAAAAAAGCCGTGATGGCGGCAATGTCCCAAATATCCTCATCGTCAAACCCATGGGCATTCAGCGGCCCAAAGTCGGCCTGGTTCACCTCATCGGAGTGCAGGCAGACTTTCCTGGCAAAGTCGAGCATGGCCATTTGGCGCGGCGTGATGTCGGCCTTTTTGTAATTGACGGCCACTTGGTCCGCCACCAGCGGCTTCTTTTCGTAAATTCTCAAAATCGCGCCGTGCGCCACCACACAGTAAAGGCAACTGTTGGCCGCGCTGGTGGCGGTCACGATCATCTCGCGGTCGCCCTTGCTCAGGTTGCTGGTGCGGCCCACTGACTCGGGCAGCATCAGGGCATCGTGGTAGGCAAAAAATGCGCGCCATTCAGCAGGGCGGCGGGCAAATGCCAAAAACACATTGGGAACAAACCCGGCTTTTTCCTGAACTTCCAGGACGCGGGTTTGAATGTCGGCGGGCAAGTCTTTGATCTCGGGGGCAGGGTAGCGGGTCATCTTGAGCTCCATGAATATAAAAAAACTATTGAAAATATATATTTAATTGACTTTACGTATTTTGGTGCGAAGCCTACATTCACTGTACTGCGTTTAGTCCCTGCGCCAGAGCGCCCCTGTTCATTGTCAGCCAACCGCCATCAACCCCAAGGAGTGATCTATGTCAACCGAAGCGAAATGCCCTTTCCCACACGCCGCACTCAAAGCCACCGCTGCAGGTGCCCGAAGCAACGCCGACTGGTGGCCCAACCAACTTAATCTGAAGATGTTGCAACAGCACTCGGAATTGTCGAACCCCATGGGCCAAACATTCAATTACGCTGAAGAGTTTAAAAGTCTCGACCTGCACGCAGTCGTCGCCGATTTGACCGCCCTAATGACCGATTCACAAGACTGGTGGCCAGCGGACTATGGCCACTACGGCCCATTTTTTGTGCGCATGGCCTGGCACAGCGCAGGCACCTACCGCATTGGTGACGGTCGCGGTGGCGCGGGCTTTGGCACACAGCGGTTTGCGCCGCTCAATAGCTGGCCCGACAACGTGAACCTGGACAAAGCGCGCCGCCTGCTGTGGCCCATCAAGCAAAAGTACGGTCGCAAAATCTCTTGGGCCGACTTGATGGTTCTAACGGGCAACGTCGCCATGGAAACCATGGGCTTCAAAACTGCGGGTTTTGCTGGCGGTCGCCAAGACGTTTGGGAACCCGGCGAGGAAATCTATTGGGGCCCTGAGGACACCTGGCTGGACAACAAGCGTTATACCGGAGACCGGGAACTTGAGCAACCGCTAGGTGCGGTACAAATGGGTTTGATTTACGTCAACCCCCAAGGGCCGGACGGTGTTCCAGATGCTCTGGCTTCGGCTCGCGATATCCGCGAAACCTTTGCCCGCATGGCCATGAACGACTACGAAACAGTTGCGCTCACAGCGGGTGGTCACACTTTTGGAAAATCGCATGGCGCAGCTTCTGAGGACCATAAAGGCCCTGAGCCCGAAGGCTCAGACATCACTGAGCAGGGCTTGGGCTGGACCAGTAACTTTGAAAGCGCCAAGGGCGTCCACACCATTTCAAGCGGTATTGAAGGCGCTTGGACGAACAACCCCATACAGTGGGACATGGGCTATTTCGACAATCTGTTCGGCTATGAATGGGAACTGACCAAAAGCCCGGCCGGTGCTCACCAATGGATTCCCAAGGACCCGGCTGCCAAGACCACCGTGCCCGATGCCCATGACCCAGCCAAACGCCACGCCCCCATGATGACCACGGCCGACATGGCGATGCGGGTTGACCCAGCGTATGAAAAAATCTCACGCCATTTCCACCAAAACCCTGCCGAGTTTGCCGATGCTTACGCCAAGGCCTGGTACAAGCTGACGCACCGCGATATGGGGCCTATCACCCGTTACCTAGGCCCACTGGTTCCGCAAGGCGAATTGATTTGGCAGGACCCGACGCCGTCAGTGGACCATGAGTTGGTTAGCGAGCAAGACATTGCGGCAATAAAGACCCGGGTTCTCGCCTCAGGGTTGTCGATTTCGCAACTGGTCTCAACGGCCTGGGCGTCAGCGGCAAGCTTTCGGGGCAGCGACAAACGGGGTGGGGCCAACGGCGCGCGCATTCGCCTGGCACCGCAAAAGGATTGGGAAGCGAACCAACCCGCCCAACTGGCCAAAGTGCTGACGGCACTGGAAGGTATCCAGAAGGAGTTCAACACCGCACAGACTGGCAATAAGAAAATTTCGCTAGCTGACCTGATTGTGTTGGGGGGTTGTGCGGCGCTTGAGGCTGCGGCATTGAAGGCTGGGCACACGGTGACTGTGCCCTTCACCGCCGGGCGCACAGATGCGTCTCAGGAACAGACCGATGTGGACTCCTTCGCGGCGCTGGAGCCTTCGGCTGACGGCTTTCGCAACTTCATCAAGGCGGGCCACACCGGTTCGGCGGCTGAGCTGCTGGTGGACCGTGCCAACCTGATGACCTTGACCGCACCCGAAATGACGGTTTTGATTGGTGGCCTGCGCGCCCTGAACGCCAATGTCGCAAAGGCCCAGCACGGTGTGTTCACTAATCGGCCTGAGGCACTGACCAATGACTTCTTCGTGAACCTGCTCGACATGGGCACGAAGTGGCAAAAGTCTGCAGCTTCAGAGGGTGTTTTGGAAGGCCGTGACCGCACGACCGATGCGATCAAGTGGACAGCCACCGTTGTCGATCTCGTCTTTGGCTCGAACTCCCAACTGCGGGCGATTGCCGAAGTCTATGCATCCAGCGATGCACAGCAGAAGTTTGTGCAAGACTTTGTGGCCGCGTGGGGCAAGGTGATGAATCTGGATCGCTTTGATCTGGCTTGATCGTCGCGCGTTAACGTCAGGTCGTGCACCGTTATGCTGGAGTCTTCAACACTTGGAGACTTCATCATGACAGACGCGATTTATGACAAAGGGCTTGCCACCCGCAAGGCCGTTTTGGGTGCCGATTACGTGAACGCCGCGCTGCAAAAAGCGACTGCCTTCACTCAGCCATTGCAAGACTTGGTGACCGTACACGCTTGGGGCAATACGTGGCAGCGCGATGGCTTGGACCTGCGCACCCGCAGCATTGTGACTGTCTCGATGCTGGTGGCTTTGGGCAAGATGCACGAGCTAAAGCTACACGTGCGTGGTGCTTTGAACAACGGCGTGACGCGGGAGGAGTTGCAAGAGATTTTTCTGCATGCCAGCGTGTACTGCGGCTTTCCGGCGGCAGTGGATGCGTTTCGCAATGCAGCCGAAGTGGTGGATGCGCCGCAGTAAAGTCCGGGCTGACAGAGCAAACGCAGTTTGCAAGTGAGGGTAGCAAGCCTGCAAATTCAGGCCTACAAATTACGCGCCAAGCTCACTGCAAGGGCAGACCCTTTGCCCACAACAGCACACCATGTGCGCAGCAACCAGCCAAGCGGGCTGTCAACCTGATGGCGCATAGCTTCGTCCCTGTGCTCGCACTCGTCGGCTTGGCAGGTCTTTAGCAGGGTATGCAGGTCAAGTTTGGTAACTCCTGCCCCCTTTTCCTCTTGGTGCTGGCCATGGTCGTCTTTGGCCCAAGGCTTGTTCAATGCGTTGCAACTTTCTAGCTTGTCGATTTGGTGCTGGTAGTGTTGATTTACGAAAGTCTCGACCGCTGCAATAGTGGCGTACACCGCGCGTGGCCCAAACAAAGCAGGTAGTGCGCCGGTCAAAAAACCTGCAATGCGCCAACCCAACAGCAGGCGGCTTCGCTGTGACCAAGGCAATATATCCTCGATCTTGTCTAAGTGAGACTGCTCCGTTGCCAGGTGGCGGCTGGCAAATTCGCGCACTCCACTGTCAGTAGACACCGCCAGCAACCCTCTGTAGATCCACACCGCGCCCAGCTCGCCAGCGTGATCTGAACGCAGATCGCCGACCCACTGCGCGGACACTCGGGGCGCATCAAACGCACTGGCGGCTTTTTGCATGGCAGGCCGCGCTTTCAGGAAGCCGCGGTAAAGCAGTTCGAGCAAGGCAGTGGCGCCTGGCAAGCTTGCCAGGCGCGCCAGCCACCTCCAGCCGGGCAACACCGACCAGAGCGCAACAAACGCGACGGCCCCACTCAGCATTTGGCCGTTGCCGCGTTGAATGTGAAAGCGTGCGAGGTAAGTCGATTGGCTGCCTCCCAAGGGCAGTGAAGGCTGCGGGAGGCTGACATCCAGCCATTGCAGTGGCGGGCCATCGTTAAGTGGCTTCAGGCTGCGGTACACGCCCACCTCCCGGCGACACAACGGGCAAGAACCGTCAAAAAGCACGGTAAGACTCTCGCAAGATTCTTGAGGCAATTTTGTCATGCCAGAGATGGTGCCAGACTGCTCACGCGCGCGTTGACACGGGGCTCATTCGCCACGCGGTGGCATGGGCATTTGTTAAAGTTTTGTCCTGGTACCCAAAAAATCTAACAGATGCGGGCCAGACGTGAACTCCCGCTAATGGGTTTCAAGGGGCAATGACCGTAAGCTTGGGAAAATAAGTTTTGTAACGCTCGGCATCGCGCGTTAGCAGTTGCAAATGACTAACCAGCGCGTGCGCACCGATATAAAAATCAGGCATGGGCGAGCTTTTGGCACCCATCGATTGGCGGTAAATTTTGAAAGCCTGGCCAGCCAAAAAAGCGGCGTCCCAGGGCAGGGCGGCGCGCACCAGGGGCAGGCCAGAAAGTGCCGCTTCGAGATCATTGGCCGTCTCAAACCGGGGGCTGATTTCAGCCAAGATGATCGGGTTGATGACCAACGGCGCTTGCTGACCCAGCACATCGAGCTGGTTAAGTGACCAATCCGCCCAGGTTGGGTCGTCGGCCAACACGTCAATCAGGATGCAGCTGTCAACCAAAGTGCCGTCCAGGGCAGGTTGGCTCAAATAGTGAGCGTCGGGCTCCCGAACCTCGTGCGTGGCGGCAACACGGCCAGATGCTGTGGCCACAATTCAGCCCCTTAAAAAAGCCATGAACTCGTTGGTGCCCATGCCTTTGAATTGCGTCGCGTTGGCGCTTCCACGCACGCGCTCGAACGCAGTGCGCAAGCTGGGGGCCGCTTGCACCACCGGGCGTATCACCACCTCGCCTGAGGCGCGGACTTCAAACTCAACCTCGGTGTGCGGGTACAGATGCGCCTGCTCACGCACCGCCTGTGGAATTGTCACCTGGCCTTTGCTGGTGATTTTCATGAATTCTTACCTTTTAAAGTAAGAATCTTACCAAAAATGATGCGTGCGGGCTAGGTGATTCAGTTTTGAGTGCTGAAAAAGGTCAAAAACCAAGCAAAAGTCGCTTTTTAATGATGAAACTGATGTTTGTTGCACTGTTGGTGAACTCTTGGGTCATGTAGTATTTATTCCAATGCAAGCCGAATCGGTTGCCACCCAAGGTCAACCTAAGGAGGAATTCTGTTGGTTGAAGAAAATGCGCTGTTGCGCCTGGTTTTGGAGGAGCTTCCCCATGGGTTTTGCATGTTCGATGGGCAGGATCGCTTGGTGCTGGCCAACCGCCGCTACGCCGAACTGTGGGGAATTCCCGAGCTGCTCACCCAACCTGGCACCGCCTTCAAGACCATCATGGCGGCGTCCACAGTGGACCAAAACCAGCAAACGGGTTTAAAAGCGATGCCGCCCGCGGGCTGGTCTGGTGTGCACGTGCGCGAGTGGACGCTGACAGACGGTCGAATCATTCAGGTCACGGTGACCCGGTTGCCCGATGCCAGCACGATTGCTTTGCATGAAGATATTACCGAACGCAGGCGCTCCCAAGAGCAAGTGGTTTACCTGGCGGGGCACGACCAACTGACTGGTCTGCTCAATTTGGCGGCTATGCACGGCGTGTTTGAGGAGTTGCTAGCCCGCAACGGCGCTGGCGACGAGTTCGCCGTGCTGTGTCTGGATTTGGACAAGTTCAAGCGGGTGAACGACAGTTTTGGCCATGCTGTGGGAGATAGGCTGTTGGCGCAAGTGGCCATGCGCATTCAGTCGTGTTTGCATCACGACGAGCAGGTGGCAAGGCTGGGAGGTGATGAATTTTTGATTCTTCAGTGTGGCGCAAGCCAACCCGAAAGCTCAAAAACCCTGGCCAAGCGGGTGATTGCTGCGTTGAGTGAGCCCTTCAATCTGGGCAGCAGCGTGGCGCAAATCGGCGTGAGTGTGGGTATTGCCATCGCGCCCTTTGATGGCACTCGCCCGGATGATTTGCTAAAAAATGCCGACTTGGCACTGTACCGGGCCAAAGCTGACGGGCGCGGCACTTGGCGCTACTTTGAACCCCCAATGAACGCCAAAGCCGAGGCAAGGCGGGCTTTGGAGGCGGACTTGCGGGTGGCACTTGCGCAAGGCCAGCTGCATCTGGCGTACCAGCCCCAGGTCAGTTTGCTGACCCGCAAAGTCACAGGCGCAGAAGCACTTTTGCGTTGGCAGCACCCCAAGCGCGGCAACATTTCCCCGGTTGAGTTCATTGGGTTGGCAGAAGAAACTGGGTTGATTATTGACATTGGCCGGTGGGTGCTGGCGCAGGCCTGTTTGGACGCGATGCGGTGGCCAGCCAGCGTGCGTGTGGCCGTCAACGTGTCTGCCGTTCAATTTGCGCAAGGTAATTTGCTGCGCGATGTGGGCAATGCCTTGGCGGGCGCTGGCTTGCCAGCGGATCGGTTAGAGATCGAAATCACCGAGTCGGTGCTGATGCAGGATGAAAAGCAAAGCCTGGCCCTGATCACCGAACTGCGCGATTTGGGCGTTTTCATGGCTTTGGATGACTTTGGCACCGGTTTTTCGTCGTTGAGCTATTTGCTTAGCTTTCCTTTGCACCGCCTCAAAATTGACCGCTCATTTGTGCAAAACGTTGACACCAACCAAAACGCGCGGTCGATTGTTCGGGCGATTGCCGGGCTTGGGAATAACTTGGGCTTGGCCACCACGGTGGAAGGCGTTGAAACTCTGGAGCAACTCAAAGTAGTGCGCAGCGAAGGCTGCACAGAGGTGCAGGGCTTCTTGTTCAGTCAGCCGTGTCCTGGTCAAGAATTGCTTGACCTGATACATAATTTGAACAACACACCCATTTGGCGGGCCTAGGAGGAAATGCCGTATGTTTGAGCAGGTCGTTTATGTCAGCAAAGCCTTGCCTGGCATAGACGCGTCGGGTGTTTACGACATCGTGCGCGTTTCCAACAATCGCAACAGTCAATTCGGTTTGACGGGCATGCTGATTCACCTGGATGGCTATTTTTTGCAGGTTCTTGAGGGGGAAGCCCGCGTTCTGCGCCAGCGCTTTGACTACATTCGGGGCGACATGCGCCACACCGATGTCGAAGTGCGCCGGTATTTGCCGCAAGCTGAACTGAGCTTTCCTGAGGAATGGATGTCTTTGCGCGACGGAGCAGCCATCGACGACTCCATCAAAGAGGCGTTTGGCTATCTGCCAGGGTTTCCGGTCGCCCGTTTTGATGCCGACAAATTAGTGTTTTTCGCCTTGGCCTGCTACCGCCCTTACCGGCCCACAGCACCCGCCACGATTTGAAATCAGCCGCGGCTCGCTCGCTGATTCTGCTCAATCCGGTAGCTTGGCCGCGTCCACCACCGCAAAGTTGCCCATAAACCGGTCCAGCAGACCAAAAAACGTCGCCATCAGCAGGGCATTGCCTTCAATTTTGAGCCTGCCCTCTGTCACCGCCTGCATGGGTGGCAATTGCTGCTGCAGCATCGCTTCCAGCGTTTTGCGGCTCAGCGCCAGCGACACATCGGCACCGGGTTTGGCATCTTTTTCAATGCTGCTCAATGCGCCGTTCGATAAATTGACCAGCCAATGCTCGCCCAAATCAGTGAAGTGCCAAGCCATGGTGAACGCCTGACCGCCGGCCTTGGACGCGTTCAGGCGAATAGCCAGGGCGTCAAACAGCATGGCGTTAGTCAGACCCGTGATCAGCGAGTTGCTCATCACACCGCCGGGTAGTGGCGGGCCGTTGCGGTACTCGTGCGCGCCGAGCAAATAGGCGTTGCGCCAAGTGGCAGATTCAGCCTGAAAACCCATTTGCTCCAGCGCATTCGCCGCCAGTGCCCGGGCACCCGCGTGCTCGGGCTCGGCGTACACGGCGTGCTTCATCACTTCGGCCACCCAGCGGTATTCGCCTTTGTCAAAGTCGCTTTGGGCGCGTTGCATGACCTGAGCCATGCCGCCCATGTAGTCAATGTACTTTTGCGCAGCGGGCACCGGCGGCAGGCTGTGCAAGTTGGCCGGGTGCGCGTCATACCAGCTTAAATACCGCTGGTAAACGGCTTTCACGTTGTGTGACACCGTGCCATAGTAGCCCCGGGCGTGCCAGCGTTTGGACAGGCCTTCGGGCAGCTTCATTACTTCCGCAATTTCAGCGGGCTTCAAGCCGTGACTCATCATGCGCACGGTTTGGTCGTGCAGCACGCGGTACAAGTCGCGCTGCTCGCTCAAAAAAGTGCAAACCCGGGCGTTGCCCCACATCGGCCAATGGTGCTGCGCCAGCACCACGTCGCTGCGCGGGCCGTAACGGTGCAGCGCCACATGCAAGTACTTGGACCACGCCAATGAATCGCGCACGGCAGCACCGCGCAGCGGGCACAGGTTATGCAGCGTGTGGGTGGCGTTTTCAGCCAGGTTCAGCGCCCGCTCACCGGGGAAGAAAAAGTGCATTTCGCTGGGGGCTTCCGTTTCGGGCGTCAGTTGAAACTCAATCTCCACACCGTCAATCACATGCACCTCGTGCTCTTTTTCAATGGTCTGGGTGGGCGCAAACAGGCTGGGGCGGCCAAACGGCATGGTCTTGCCCAACCCCGCATCCACTTGGCCCAGCGGCCCTTTGGGCAGCGTGTGGCCAAACTGAAATTGTGCGCGTCTGAGCATGGGCACGCCACCCACCACGTTTTCTGCCACCGCGTGGTGCATAAAGCCAGACGGCGCAATGATGTTGACCTCACCCGCATCCACCTGCGCCTGCGTGCACAGGCCCGCGACACCACCAAAGTGGTCGCCATGGCTGTGGCTGTACATGATGGTGTGCAGCCTGCGCTTCGCATCTGGGTCGCGGTGCTTGCGGTACAGCGCCAGCGCGGCGGCGGCGGTGTCGGGCACAGTCAGCGCATCCAGCGCAATCAAGCCCGTATCGCCTTCAATGAAAGTGATGTTGGCAATGTCATAGCCGCGCACTTGGTACATGCGCTCTGTCACCTTAAACAGACCATGAATTCGGTTTAGCCGCGCTTGGCGCCACAAGCTGGGGTTGACCGTGTCGGCCGATTTTTCATCTTCCAAAAAGCCGTAGCCCCCCAAGCTCCAAACTGGTTTTCCATTGGCGTTTTTGATCTCCCCGCCTTCAATGGTACCCAGCAGCCCGCGCTGCGCATCGGCCCAGTCCTCGCTGTCAGCCGGGTTCGGCTCATCAGGCAATTCAGACGCAATCAGGCGGTGAAAATCCAGAGTGGGTTGGTAGGCGCGCATGGGCTTGTCTTTCAGTTTTGTTGTGTTTTGTTTTGCGGGCGGCTTGCGCCGCTAAATGGGCGGGCTGCAAAACATTCTAGAGACGCGGCGGGCAATTTTTGTACGCGGGCGCGACACGGGATGCAGTTTTAGGGCGGTTTTGGTCGATTTAAGGCAAATTTGACTAAAACATACCCAATTTGGGTATTTAAAGTCGATTTTGAGTGGTTTTGGCCAAATTGTGAATCAAATTGGCCTATAGATCTCGAATTTATTCAATAGTTTGCTATAAATAATATAGCGTTTGGATTGTCAGGGTTCCCCGGTTAAAGTGTTCCTTAAAGTCGCTTAACCCGTTCACATTGCCCAAATCCATCCCGCCACGATGACAAACCCTAAAGCTGCCGAGCCCAAAGCCAAAGTAATCGATGCTAAAGCCCTGGCGGACGATGGCGATTGGCTGGGGTATGGCGCGTATGCGGATGCGCTGTGGGGGCGCATTCAGACGTCCCTTGTTAAAGCCAATAAAGACCTGGCGCAGGCGAGGGCCCTGATCGACTATTTGCTGGACAACGATGGCGATGAGCTGATTCGCACCTGGGAAGATGTGGTGGGCCGTGGGCCAGGCTGGACACGACCGCTGTTGGCAGGTTGGCGCGCGTTGGAAAAGGCGCTCCCCAAGTTGGACTTCACTGAGCGGTTGCGTCTGGCCTTGCTTGACCGCGATGGGCGATCAGCATTGGCAAGGTCGCCTATGAACGGAGAGTTCAATGGCATAATATCAAGGATACTATTTTTAACAAATGATATCTCTGGAGATTCTGCCTATTATGCAAATTCAAGAAGCAACCGTCTCCCTGTGGGGCAAATCCACCGCCATTCGCATTCCAGCAGCCATTGTCAAGAAGTCGGCGCTCAAGGTCGGGCAGTCCGTGCGCATTGAAAATGCGAGTGATGGCAGCATCACGATTCGGCCCGTTTTGGAGCGGCCGAATTTGGACGATCTGCTGGCCGCTGTAACCGCTGGCAACCTGCCTGATGAAGGCGATTTTGCTTGGGGCAAGCCAGTTGGGTCTGAGGCATGGTGACTCCGGCTGGTACCAGCGCGGGGGTCGGCGGCAAACCCCTCAAAGGCGTTGCCAAAGCCGGTGTTAAGGCGGGCAACAAATCAGCACCGCAGCAGGGCGAGATTGTCTGGATCGACTTTGACCCCCAAAGCGGGCACGAGCAAGCGGGTCATCGCCCCGCTTTAGTGATTTCAAAAACTGCTTACAACCAACGAATTGGCCGCGCGTTTGTGTGTCCCATCACGTCCAAGGTCAAGGGTTATCCTTTTGAGGTGGCGGTCAGCACCAAGTCCGTGACTGGCGTGGTGTTAAGTGACCATTTAAAGAATGTCGACTGGGTGGCCCGCGGGACGACCATGACAGGAGAATTTGTGTCTATCGCCGCGCTTCAAAGTGTTTGGGGTTTGGTCGAAAGCATTGTGGATATCTCCTGAACGGCGCCTATTTCACTTCGCCTGCCACCCCATGCGTCCTGAAATGCCAAATTGCCAACCCCAGTGACACAGTCTGCAACACCGCGCAAAAGTAAAACGGAGCGCCAATGCGCCAGTCGCCCTGGGGCAGGTGCGACACGACGGCCAGCAGGGGGGCGCCGATGATGGGGGCGGCCACGGCCATCAGGCTGTTCAGGGCGCTGACGGCACCTAGCGTTTGGCCTTGGCTTTTGGCATCTGCCGCGCTGGAGATCATGCTTTGAACCGACGCGGTGACGGTGTTGCCCAACAGATTGCAGGCGATGATGGCGAACATCATCCAGCCTTCAGTAGCGGCTCCCCACAGGGCGTAGGCCAGGGCACTTGAAATCAGCCCGATGATGGTCAGGCGCTGCGGCGCAAAGCGTTTAAGCAGTGGCCCCAGTAGCACGCCTTGCACCAAAACCGCCATCACGCCCACCGCAGCCAAAGACCAACCGTTTTGCATCGGCCCCCAGCCAAATTTGAAGGTCGTGTACAACACCCAGCAGGTGTACAAAATGAACTGCGCCAAGCCGCTGAACGCCACCACGCCCACCAACGCGCCCACGCCTTTGAGTTGTGACAAAGTCACCAAAGCGCTGAACGGGTTGGCCGCCCGCCAGCTGAAGGTCTTGCGCTGTGCGGCAGGCAAAGATTCAGGCAAAACAAAGTAGCCGTAAAGCAGGTTCAGCACGGTCAAGCCACCAGCTGCAAAAAATGGCAATTGCAGGTCTATTGCGCCTAGCAGCCCGCCCATGACCGGGCCGATGATGAAGCCCAGGCCCATCATCGCGCCCAACAGGCCAAAGCGTTTGGCGCGCTGCTCGGGTTCGGTGATGTCGGCCACATAGGCGTTGGCCACTGCTGCGTTGGCCTGCATGGCCCCCGCGACAATGCGCACGGCCACCAACACCCACAAGGCCGTGGCCATGGCCGTGCCAAAAAAGCTGATGCCCAAACCCATGAACCCCAGCAGCAGCACTGGGCGGCGACCATAACGGTCTGACAAAGCACCCAAAATCGGCGATGACACCAGGTTAGCCAAGCCAAAGGCGAGGGCGACGATTCCGTACCAATAGGCTTGGTCGGCTTGCGAGCCGCTGAATTTGCCCACCAAGGGCGGCAGCACGGGAATGATCAGGCCAATCGCCAGCATGTCGATCAGCACGGTGATCATGATGAAGGGCATGGCTGCGGCGCGCCGGGCCGGGGTGGGAGCGGGGCGCGAGGTAGAGGCTTGAGACATTCGGCAGATTATCCGGCCCTTACCTGATTTGGGTGGAGCGCGGGCCTATCTGGCGGCATATTCGGATGCTCGTGCGTCAGCTCCGGCGCAGGCGCACAGCCCAAATGCCCCCCAAGTGCAGGCTTTGCCTAGTCGGCAGGCCCTGGCCCCAAGCGGCGCACGCTGCCTGAGCCAGCAATAGATTGCGTGACCGCCGGGTCGCCAAAATAGCCCACATCGCCCGAACCTGCAATGCTGACGCTTAACCCGGTTTTGGCCCATACCGTGGCATCGCCCGACCCGGCAATGGAAATCTTGAGCCGCTGGGCCGCCAGCTTGCCAGTTTTCAGGTCGCCAGACCCGGCGATGTTGGCGGTCATGTCCTCGGCGCGGCCCGCTGCAGTCAGGCTGCCGCTGCCGGCAATCGACACCTTGAACTTGTCGGTTTGCAACTGGGCGAAGTGAATATCGCCAGACCCACCAATCGCGCATTGCAGCGACGGCGTGGTCAATAAGGCGGATTTGATGACGCCCGACCCACCGACCGCCAGGCTTTCCAGCGGGGTTGCACCAGCGGGCAAGCTGATGGTGACATTCAGCACTTGGGCGCTCAAATTGCCTGCGTTTCGGGCAAATCTGATCAGCAAATGGTCGCGTTCCACCACGGTTTCCAGCAGCGGGGCAATGTTGTCGTCCGTTTCGATCACCAAACCGCCTGGCCCGCCTTGCACCAAGGTGACCAGGGCCGGGGCTTCGAGCGAAATGCCCCGAAACGCCCCCACCGTGCGGCTGGTTTTAACGATCTTGCCCGACCCTTTGACGCCAGGCCCCGAGCCTTTGACCCATTCCCAGGTCCAGGCGTGGCTGGACGCCGCGCCCAACAGCAGGCTGGCCGCCGCCAAGCGGGCCGTCCCCGCGCCCAGCGCCCTGCGCGAGCGCCACTGGGCGGGCGAAGTCGCCAAAGCCGGGGTCTGATTGCCCAAAGTTTCAGCCACGGCCATGCACCACGGTGACGGTAGGCAGGGTGATCATCTTGGCGTTCATGATGGGTGCATCAACAGGTGATTCCATCGTGGCCTTGGCCGATACGTGGTCAAAACCTGCCAACATCGTGCCCTGCACCACGAAGGTCACCGCCAGTGCCACCACCGCGCCCAGGACCTTGTGCAGGCGGCTGGTGGTGTAAGTTGCTGAAGCGGTGTGTGCTGCGTTTGTCATGTCGTTTCTCCAATAAAGTCTGTGGTTGATCCAGGTCGTTTGCGACCTGTTGAAGAGAATGTAATTGCGCAGAATCGGCGTCGCATTGCCATTGCGACGAAATGCGCTGGCGTGCGGCAAAGTGCAGTTTGGCGCGATGAACGGGTTTGAAATTGGCTGACGGGAAGGTCACCAAATGGCGAATTTGCCGAATAGCCGAATAGCCAAACGGCCGAAATAGCCGAAATAGCCGAGTGCTGCGGTTGTTGGAAAGGGCCGCGCGAGCCGACGACGCCGTGGTGAACAGCTCCGCGAATGCCCCCCGCCTTCGGCTCCTCCTTGATTTCGCTGCGCTGTTCACCCCAGCATCATCGGCGGTCAGCGTCCGGGGTTGGCAGTCAGGAATTCAAAGCCGTCAAGCGACCAACGAGCGCCAACAGGATCAGGTCGGCGGTGTGCTCCGCGCAGCGGCATCAAGGAGGAGGCCGCAGGCCCGGGGACAGCCGCGGAGCTGAGTACACCGTCGGCCTGATCCCGCCCACAGACGTCATTTGGTTGTAATTAAAATTGCTATTATTAATATAGCAAACTATCCATATTATTCGAGAGCTAGAGCCCAATTTTATTCGAAAATTGTCACTTTTCTCATCAAAATTCAAAAAAAGAACCTGCAGGTTCTTTTTTAATAAAATGGTCAAAAATCGATCCCAAAACCGCCAAAAACGTCCCAAAACCCCAATCCACCGCATCAACCCATTCCTTCAACCCCCATTCATCCCCCAAACAGGCGATGCGCCAAACCCCAAGCTTGCCTATGATGAATCCACTTCAAACACTTCATCAGCAGGGGGACTCACCATGGCTCGCAGTTACTTTGCGCAGGGCAGCAAGGGCATGATTGCAAAGCGGATTCAAGGCGATTTGTTTCGCCAAGGCATGACGACCGTGCCAAAAGCCAAATTCATCGATGGCGACTTTGGCGGCAACACGGCCGCTGCGGTGAAGGCGCTGCAGCGCGTGGCGCTGCTGCCTGAAACAGGCGAGGTCGATGCCCCCACTTGGGCGCGCCTTACGCCCGATGCCATGCCCAGTTTGTTTGAGCGCTGCTTGCAGTGGACTGCTTGGCTCGAAGGCCACGGTTTCACGCTGGCGCAGGGCAATTTTGACGGGGCGGGCATCACCTGGGGGCTGATTGGCTACACCTTGAGCGCGGGCGAAGTGCAAAAGCAGTTGGCCCTGGCAGAGGCCGATGAGCCCGGCGTGCTCCTGCGCTCATTCGGCATTTTGCTGCCCCAGTTGCAAGCCATGCTGGCCATGCCGCGCGCCAAGCAACTGCAATGGGCCGATGCGCTGACCCTGCCACCCAAAAAGGCGGGCAAATTGCCCCTCGCTTGGACGGCCGCCTTCGCCCGGCTGGGAGACGAGCCGCAAGTCAAATTCAGGCAGATTGAGCAGGCCTACAACAAATATTTCGTCCCGGCGGCCGGGTCTGCCAAAACACTGGGGCTGACCAGCGAACTCGGCGTGGCTTTGGCGTTTGACGTACATGTGCAAAACGGCAGCTTCAAGCCGTCGGTCATGGCCCGCGCTTCGCAGTGGCCTGCGGGTTACCCAGAGCCCAGCCGACGCCGGGATTTGGCAAATTGGGTGGCCGATGCGTCAACCAACGTGGCGTTCATCGAAGACGTGCGTGCTCGCAAACTGTGCATCGCCCGAGGCGGTGGCCCCGTTCGCGGAACGACGGTGACGCTGGCGAGTTGGGGACTGGCCGAGGAATTGGCGGCTTGACGGATGGGCGCTTGAGCCACGGTTTGAAGAGCGGTTGGTTCAACCAGACTGCATCAAAACCTTCAAAAATTACCACAATTGTGGTAATTTTAGCTAAAAATCGGTGAATTTCCGAAAAGTTGAATAAAATAGATCTCTAGCTCCCGAATAATATGCATAGTTTGCTATGTATATAATAGCAATTAAAGACTGTAAAACGCCCGAATCGACTCCCATGCCTCGTGCGGGTCGTCCGTGTAGATGAACAGCTTCAGGTCTTCGGGCGAAATGGCGCCTTCTTCAACCAGCACTTCAAAGTCGAGCAGGCGCTTCCAGTAATCGGTGCCAAACAGCACGATGGGCACCGGCTTGGCTTTGCGCGTTTGCACCAGGGTGATCACTTCAAACAGCTCGTCCAACGTGCCAAACCCACCGGGGAAAGCCACCAGCGCCTTGGCCCGCATCATGAAATGCATTTTGCGCAAGGCAAAGTAATGGAACTTGAAGCTCAAAGACGGCGTGACGTAAGGGTTGGCGCTTTGTTCATGCGGCAGGGCGATGTTCAGACCAACCGTGGGCACGCCCATTTCGTGAGCCCCCCGGTTGGCCGCTTCCATGATGCCGGGGCCGCCGCCCGTGCATACAAACAAACGGTCTTTGGCGGGCTTGCGTGCGCTGTGGCCCGCCACCAGCCGTGCAAACAGGCGGGCGTTGTTGTAATGCGCGGCATTGCGCAGCCCGCGCTCTGCCAACGCAATCGCCACTGAATCGCCACTGGCCAACGCCGTGGCATGGCGCGTTGCGGCGTCTTCAGGCGACGGGAAACGCGCACTGCCAAACACCACCACCGTGCTTTCAATGCCCTGGGCCGTTTGTTCCAGGTCGGGTTTCAGCATTTCCAGTTGAATGCGAATGCCCCGGGTCTCGCGCCGCAGCAAAAACTCAGGGTCTGAAAACGCCAAGCGGTAGGCATTGGGCTCCAGCAAATTGCCTTGCTCGGCATGGGTTTGCAAATCGGCCCAGGCGTCTGCCAGGCGGCGCACATTGACGTTTTCGGGAGTTTGGTCAGTCAGGTTTTGGGTGTTTTCCATGGGTCTATTCTGACAACAAATTTTTTTGGGGTCAGTTTTTCACGCTGTCCTACCTGCAATGTAAGAAATTCGACGATTGACCTACAAATTGTGGTGACGTCAATGTGTCACAACAATTTTTTCAACCTCAATATTTAGAAGGCGCTAAATGAAAAATTCCTTGCTTGTCTTGCTTGCTGCTGGTCTTGGCAGTTTCATTCTCCCCGCCAGCGTGTCGGCTCAGGCGTCCCCCGCCGAAGCGCAGGTTAACGCGCTGGAAGGTCTGTTTGGCAAAAATGCGGGGGCCCGTCGCTCGGGGGCCAAAGGCGTTTGCGCCAGCGGCTACTTTGTGGGCAATGAAGCGGGGCGTGCCTTGTCCAGCAGCACGGCTTTCAGCGGCAACCGCGTGCCCGTTATCGCGCGGTTTTCAGTGGGCGGCGGCAGCCCCAAGGCCAGTGACAGGGGCCGAAGCGTGCGCGGGCTGGCACTGCAATTTGACCTGCCAGGCGGCGAGACTTGGCAAATGGCCAATGTGTCGGCCCCCGTCTTTTTTGTAGCCAGGCCTGAGCAATTTGCGCCTTTCTTGCAGGCACGCACGGCAGACCCAGCGACTGGCAAACCAGACCCTGAGAAGCTCAAGGCCTTCAATGAAGCAAACCCTGAAACCACCTTGCAAGGCGCTTACCTGGCCAAGGCACCCGTGCCCGCAAGCTATGCCGCAGTGAACTACTGGGGAACCAATGCGTTTGAGTTCACCAATACCAAAAACGAAAGCCAGTTTGTGCGCTGGCAGTTTTTGCCAGAAGCGGGCACAGTGGGCTTGTCCGACGACGAAATCAAAACCATGCCCGATGACTTTTTGGTGGCTGAATTGCGCAAGCGTGTGGCTGCCAGCCCCGCCGCGTTCAACTTCAGCGTGCAGTTGGCTGACCCAAGCGACCAGTTAACCGATCCCACCAAAGTGTGGCCAGACAGCAGGAAAGTCGTGTCGGTGGGCAGACTGGTGATTGACGGCGTGGCACCGGGCGTGGGTGGATCGTGCGAACTGGTCACCTTCAATCCCTTGGTGTTGCCAAAAGGCATTAAACCTTCGCAAGACCCGGTGTTGTTGGCCAGGCCAGCGCCTTATGGGATATCACTCGGTCGCCGGGTAGTGGATGCGCCGAAGTAAGAGGCGTTGCCTATATTGGTAACGGCCGACAAGACACTTCAATCAGGCGGCGAAGTCAACCGCGCCGGGCGGCTTCGATCACGGCGATGTCAATTTTCTTCATCGTCATCATCGCATCAAAGCTGCGCTTGGCTGCCGCCGGATCAGAATCGGCGATGGCGGCAGACAAAGCGCGGGGCGTGATCTGCCATGACAGCCCCCATTTGTCGATGCACCAGCCGCATTCGCTCTCTTGGCCGCCGTTGCCCACAATCGCGTTCCACAAGCGATCGGTCTCGGCCTGGTTGTCGGTCGCAATCTGAAACGAGAAGGCCATGCTGTGCTTGACCCCTGCGCCACCGTTCAGGCCCAGACAAGCGATGCCCGCCACCGTGAATTCAACCGTCAAGACATCGCCCTGTTTGCCCGCAGGGTAGTCGCCCGGCGCGCGTAGAACTGCCCCCACCGCGCTGTCCGGAAATGTCTCGGCGTAAAACTTCGCGGCGTCCAATGCGGTGCCGTCGTACCAAATACATATCGTGTTTTTGTGAGTCATTTTGTTGGTCTCCTGCCAAGTTGGTCGGTGGTTTTGTGCGAAATAGTGCAAGCCATGCCCATCTTACTGTTCGCCTGGCTTGGCCGTTTGAGTCTGCCCCATGTGTGTCATCTGCCAGGGTCTTGAAGAGATGGTGCTGGGTCTTGGCCGCCATCGGGGTGGTCAATGTGCGGGCGCGCGGTGTCAGCCCCGGCTTTGTCAGCGTCTCCCGAAAGTGAGGGATTTTCCAAGGTTCCAGCAGCTTCACCCCCTAATGCACCGGCAGCCGCACCCACTGCAGCGCCAACCACGACCCCCATCGGGCCAGCCACCATCACGCCGATGGCTGCGCCCGCGGCTGCACCCGCCACCAAACCGCCCCCAACCAATACCGAATTCGCCTCGCGGTCCGCTTCCTTGGGTTTCAATGGTGTTTGCGCCGAAAGATCCGGGTCCTGCGACGGAATGCCGTGGCCCGGGCGGGCTTGCTCGGCAATGTCCTGGTCGATGGGTTTCGCACCCAATGCTTGGGTAGGGGCTGAATTCATAGGCTTCTCCTGGATTGGTCGGTGGTAAGCCCGCTCGCTGCTCTGGCCACGAACGGTTGAGTCACGCTAATCTGCAAGGGCGTGGCGGTCTGTGCGATGGCGCACGGGCAGCCCGGTATGAGGTGATGCCAGTTTGAAACTGGTAGGTGGAACCGGTCGGCCACCCCGCTGTGGGTCGGCGTTTAGCTCCAACTATTCGGACAATCGGACGAGACTTCAGGACGCCGCTTGCCCCTTTCGCAAAGGCGCAGGGCTTGGGCTTCAAATAGGGGCAAACAGCGTCGTTTGGGTGTGAGCCGATTTACTGGCCATTGCGCATTCACCCGATTGGGGAAACTACGGATGCCGAATTCATCAATAAGGTTGAATATTCAATTAGTTGATTTGCCAACTAATTGTGAATCCGTCACTGTTGCCGATTTTTAGATCGCTCTTGTCCCGTCACACCATGGCTCTGTCGCACAACGTCAAACCAATCAAACCTGTCAAACCGGTTCAAGCCAAGTTCGGGCGGCTCGCCAATGTGGTCACTGAATTCGCGCCCGAGTCGGCTGTCATTGACCTGGATCGCTACGTTCCCGCCTATATTTGCTGGATCGCCAACAAGCTCACACGCGGCGCTTCGCAAAATTACCTTAATCTGTTTGGTGTGGGGGCCGAGGTTTGGCGCTGCATGGTGTTGCTGGCCATTCATGACACGATCAGCGCCCAGCAGGTAAGCCAGATCATTGGCATGGACAAAGCGTCTGTCAGCCGCTGCTTCAAGCAAATGGCGGCCAAAAAGCTGATTGCGTTGGAGTTGGACGCCGCCGATGGGCGCTTGCGCATGGCCAGCCTGACGCTGCACGGCCGCGATGTTCATGATCAAATTTTGGGCATTGCACTGGCGCGAGAGCAGGCGCTGCTGGGAGTGCTGAACACTGACGAGCAAGAAACACTGATTCGCCTGCTCAAGCGTCTGCATGAAAACTTGCCTGCGGTCGAGTTGGCAACCCAAACTTACATTGCGGATTCGCTGGGGCAGCCCGCCAAAAAACCTAAACCACGTTAGAGAGGCCAACTCATGTTCGTCAGAAATTGCTGGTACGTCATCGCCTGGGATCACGAAATTCCGGCAGAACAGGCTCACGGAAAAATCTTCACGCGAACCGTGTTGGGCGAGCCTATTGTGGTTTACCGCACGGGCGCAGGCGCTGCCCGTGGACAAGCCAGCAAGCTGGTCGCGCTGGCAGACAGGTGCTGTCACCGTGGCGCGCCTTTGTCCAAAGGGCGGTTGGAAGGCGACAACCTGCGTTGCGGTTACCACGGCCTGGTGTTCGACCCGTCGGGCCAGTGCATTGAAGTGCCGGGCATGGACAAAGCGCCGCCCAAAGCCTGCGTTAAACAATACCCTGTCGTCGAAAAAAACAGATGGGTTTTTGTCTGGATGGGGGACGCCGACAAGGCTGATGTGGCCATGTTGCCAGACAACTATTCGAGTGGCAGCCCCGACTGGTGCAACCTGCCGGGTTACCTGCATTACGACACCAACTACCTGTTGATTTGCGACAACCTGCTGGATTTTTCGCACCTCAGCTATGTGCATGAAAAAACGCTGGGCGGGTCCACAGCCATTGCCCAGTCGCGGGCGGACGTGAGCGACGTGACCGCACCCGGCCAACGCGGGCTGCGCGTGCAGCGGGCCGTGGCAGATGTGCCTCCACCCCCGTCGTACCAGCGCATCCAAGAATTCAAGGGTTTGATTGACCGCTGGTGGGACTACGATTTTTTGCTGCCTGGCACCCTGTTGATGAAGTCTGGCGGGCACCCTGGCAAGAGCAATTTGGTAGACACTGGCAAAGTCGAACTGCACAGTTGCCAAACCTTGACGCCCGAGACTGAAAACAGCACACACTACTTTTTTCAGCAAGGGCACCGTACGGGCGAAGGCGACAGCGAATTGGCAGGTTCCATGTTCCAGATGTTGCTGCGTGCGTTTGATGAAGACAAAGACATGATCGGCGCGCAAAGTGCGGCCTTGGCCAAAGTGCCAGATTTCAAAATGTTCCCGCTGCACCTGGATGCTGCGCTGATGCGGTATCGGCGTTTGGTCGACAGCGAAATCGCCAAGGAACGGCTCGCAGCCTCGCAGGTCAAGGCGTCCACCCCGTGACCTTGGCAAGCCAACCTGCTGCCGCGGCTGAATGAAACCCAAGCGACCATCCAAGCTACCCCTCAACCTACCTTCTAAGCCAATTTCAGGAGATTTCTATGCAAAGACGAGTTTTCATTCAATCAGGTGCCCAGTTGTCGGCGGCATTAGCGGCACCATCGCTCATCAACATCGCTCAAGCGCAAACATCTGCTTTTCCCACCAAAGGACTCCGCGTGGTCGTGCCCTATCCAGCAGGAGGCGCCACAGATGCCACCGCGCGCTTGATTGGGGAAAAACTCTCCAAAGTTTTGGGGCAAAGCGTATTCATTGACAACAAAACCGGCGCGTCTGGCGCCATTGGCTGTGCTGATGTGGCCAAAGCCCCGGCAGACGGCTACACGCTTTTGTATTCGCTGAACGACCCGCTCATCAGCAACACGGTGCTGATAAAAAACCTGCCCTACGACCCGCAAAAGGACTTTCGCTTTGTTGCCTCGATCCTCCGCAGTCCGGCGCTGGTGTCGGTGCCAGCCAGTCTGGGCGTGAAAAACTTTGACGAATTCAAAGCCTTTGTGGCGGCGAGCGGAAAACAGGTGTCGTATGGCACTTGGGGCATTGGCAGTTTGGGGCATTTGGCAGGCGAAACTTTGGCCAAAGAGATGAAGTTCAGCGCCGTGCACGTGCCCCAGCGCGGCGAAGCACCGGTGCTGCAAGACCTGCTGACTAACACCATCAATTGCGGCTGGACATCAGCGGGCACCGCGCGGCCGCACGTCCTGTCGGGCAAAATTGTGCCGCTGGCCATGATGGGAGCGAATCGGTCAAGCGCCTTGCCCAATGTGCCGACGTTCCGCGAGTTGGGTATCTCCGACAGCTTTTTTGACCGCAGCGTTTGGATGGCGTTTCTCGTGCCCGCCCGCACGCCAGAAGCAGTGGTGGCCAGGTTGTCCACCGAAATTCAAGCCATTGCCAACAGTGCAGAAGTGGTGGGCGTCATCAAGGAACGTGGCCTGGAGCCCATGATTTTCGGCGCTGACCGTGCGTTGGCGATGTACACGGAAGAGTTTCCATTGATCACCAAGCGACTGCGCGACTTGGGGATTGAGCCGAGTTGAAGGGTGGCTTTCGGGTTTTTGTGGCGGCATTACACTCGTTGCGATGAGTGCCCGCCCTCAACCCTCAAGCGCAAACGACCGTCACATTGGCTATTACTGGCATGGCAACGCTTTGCGCAGCCGCGGTGTCAGTGATTTGGTTTTGTCAGGCACAGTTGATGTGCCAGCGCCTCCCTCTCGCCTTGTGGCGGATTGGCAAAGAGAAATCGCGGAAAATTTGAACCTGCAACCAGGCGATGTAGAAGCATTGCCGTTGCCCAGAGCCCGCATTCGCTGGCCAGACTACAAGCTGTGCGTGCAAGCGGCAAGCGACTGGACGCGCAGCTTGGGTCTGCAAGAGGTGCTGACCAGCAGTGACGTGGCTCTGATGGCATGCCGTGGCGCGCGCTACCACCACGATGGCGCGCAATACGGCGGGGCGGCTTTTTGCAATCTTTTCTTGAGCGATACCGAGGACTTGGATTTGCACTTTCCAGCGACTGGGCATCGAATTCCGTTGACGCGGGGAACCGTGGTGATCTTCGATACCGGCCAGCCGCATGCCGTGATTGATCGGCACGGCGATGGGTTTGATGTGGCTGATTTCCCGCCTGATCGCGATTGCACCCAGGTATTTCTGACCTGGGAATTGCCGATTGAAAATGCCGACGTCACAAAAGCCTTGCAAATCGTCTTTGACATTGACCCGCCGACGGCGTTGCGGCTGGAGGAGGAGCAAGTCTGGGTGAACGGTACGAAGGCCAGTGTTTGCCCAGAGTCGGGACGCTGGCTGCCAATTTGACGGTGACAAAAAAGGCTCCCGAGGGAGTCTTTCTTTTTGACCAATCAAAGAGCGTTGGCACGCGGCCAACCCGGCTCGTCAACTGCGTCAGTTCAAACGCGCTTGCGGTATTCGCCCGTGCGGGTGTCAATCTCAACCTTGTCGCCTTGCGCCACAAAAATGGGCACGCCGATTTCAAAACCGGTGGCGATTTTGGCGGGCTTCAAGACCTTGCCTGAGGTGTCGCCTTTGACGGCGGGCTCAGTCCAGGTGATTTCGCGCTCGACGCTGGTGGGCAGCTCGACCGAGATGGCTTTGCCGTCATAGAACACGACTTCAACGGTCATACCGTCTTCAAGGTAATTGAGCGAATCGCCCATATTTTCGGCTTCGACTTCGTACTGGTTGAACTCTTCGTCCATGCAAACATACATGGGGTCGGCAAAGTAGGAATAGGTGCAGTCCTTTTTGTCCAAAATGACTTGGTCCATCTTGTCGTCGGCTTTGAACACGACTTCGGTGCCGAAATTGGCGATCAGGCTTTTGAGCTTCATGCGCACTGTGGCGCTGTTGCGGCCACCGCGGCTGTACTCGGTTTTGAGAACGACCATCGGGTCTTTGCCGTGCATGATGACGTTGCCTGCGCGAATTTCTTGTGCGATTTTCATATCAGTATTGTGTTTGACGGGTTTGGTGTGACCTGTGTGGCAATGGGCGGCAGAATTCCAGGGTGGAATTTGCGCTAAGCCTATGATTTTAGCGCGTTTTTGCCATGAATTCCATCAAGCGCTCAGCCAAGCTGGTTTGCTGGCAGAGGGCGATGCGGGTCTGAGTGCCCCAAACTTTCCAGTCGCGCCACATTTCAGGGTCTAAATCAGGCAAGGGCCCGGTCGCCAAGCCGTTCCAAATCTGGTGAAAAAGCCGCACGGGGGCGGGCGCTTGCAGGGCACTCAAAAACGCCTCAAGTTTGATGTGGTGGACGTTGTCAGCCTGGGGGTAGATGTGCCAAACAAAGGGCTTGCCCGCCAGACAGGCGCGCACGAGCGAGTCTTCACCACGCACAAAATTGAGGTCGCACGCCCACAAAAGCTCGTCAAACTGGCGCTGACTGAGTGTGGGCAGGTAAGTGACGGCCAGCTTGGCAGGGCGGTTCCAGTCAGCGTTCTGGCGATTTTTGTGCTCAATCAATTTGGCAACTGCGGTGCTTGCGCGCCCAGCCGTGACCAATATCCGGGTTGGGGGGTCTGCGGGATTGCCTTGGGCCAATTGATCCAACAAGTCGCTTAGAGCCGGCGGTTCGTAGCAAAACAGTGAAATCAGGCGTTCGCGCTTTTTGCCTTTTTGGGTGGCTGTGGCGACTTGAGTCGTTTCACTTGGCGTTTCAACGGGTTCAGGCAACGACTGCGCACCCAGTTGCCGTAGCCAAGCATCGCGGTCAAAGGTCGCTTGGCGCGTCAAAAAATCAGCTTCGCGCAGCAAACCCCCTGTGCCTTTGCTAAACCCGGGGTAAAAAAAGTGTTTGGTCAGCCCAGCGCCCGGCCCGCGCATCACGGGTGAGGGCAGGCCATGGCTGCGCTGAGCGTAGCGTTCGGCGGTCAAATACTCTAAATTGATCCAGTTCGGCCTTGTATTTTGCGGTGCAGCGCGGCTTGCTTTGCCAGCGAACAGCGCGATGAATTCGGGGTCTGGGTCGCAGCCAAAGGCTTCGATCAACACGTCGCCCGCTTCAATGCTAGTCAGATTCAACGGGCTTGTCCAGGGTTGAACCGTCACGCCGGGGCAGCCGCCAGGGGCCATCCAGCGCAGGGCGCTAGCGTCGTCCACCCACAGGCGCACCTGTTCGCCGCGGGTGGCCAAATCAGCGCTTAAGCGCCAGGCGACGCCAATGTCGCCAAAGTTATCAATAACTTTGCAAAAAATGTCCCAGCGCATGTGACTATTGGTTGGATTTTCAAATGAGATGGCACGAATTGTCCACAATACAGGTCTATGTCTGCGCTAGAACCCACGAATACTCCCGCCGAAACGTCCGCCAAAACGTCCGCCCACCCGGAGCAGTTGCTCATCGACGTGGCGGGTTTGCCGCCTTTGCCGGGCGTTTACCGCTATTTTGATGCCGACAATGCCGTGCTGTACGTCGGTAAAGCGATCAGCCTGAAGAAGCGGGTGGCCAGTTATTTTCAGAAAAACCATGGTGGCACGCGCATTGGCCACATGGTCAGCAAAATTGTGCGGATGGAGACGACCGTGGTGCGGTCTGAAGCTGAGGCCTTGCTGCTTGAAAACAACCTCATCAAGACCTTGAACCCCAAGTACAACATCTTGTTTCGGGACGACAAAAGCTACCCGTATTTGAAGATCACCGCCTTGCCCACCAAAAGAGCAGCGGCCCAAAGTTCAGCCCTGACCACTGACCCGACATCAAATCCAACACCCGGTCCAAGCGCCCAGTCGGTCAATTTTCCTAGAGTGTCGTATTACCGGGGCGCAGTCGAAAAAAAGCACCACTATTTTGGACCCTACCCCAGCGCCTGGGCTGTGAAAGAAGCTATTTTGCTGATGCAAAAGGTGTTTCGCTTGCGCACCTGTGAAGACCCGGTGTTCAGCAACCGCACCCGGCCGTGTTTGTTGTACCAGATTAAACGCTGCTCTGCACCGTGTGTCGGGCATATTTCTGCCGCCAGTTACGCGTTGGATTTGGCCAATGCGGAGAAGTTTTTGAAGGGCGATTCCAGGCAGGTGATGGGCACGCTGGAGGCGCGAATGATGGCGCATTCGGACCAGCTTGAATTTGAACAGGCAGCTGAATTGCGCGACCAGGTGGCGGCTTTGTCAAATGTGCTGCACCAGCAGTCGGTGGACAACGTGGCAGACCGCGACGTGGACATTTTGGCGGTGAAAGTGCAGGGCGGTCGGGCTTGTGTGAACCTAGCCATGGTGCGCGGTGGGCGGCATTTGGGTGACAGGCCATATTTTCCGACCCATGTAGAAGATGCGTCGGCCATGTACCTGGAAGATGACCTTGTTTTTGAGCTTGAAGCCGCTGAAGCCGTTGAAGCCATGCATGGGCCCGTGTCCGCTGAACCGGATCAGGCGGCAAATACAAATGAGCCAGCCAAGCCCACCAAGCCAGCCAAATCAGTCGAGCAGCTGGTGCTGGAGGCCTTCATCGCCCAGCACTACCTGAACGTTGCGGTGCCACCGTCGTTGGTGACCAGCCAGCCGGTGTCCAAAGTGCTGCTGTCGGCGCTGACGCTGCAGTCGGGCGTGCGCGTGGCGGCCGTGCACCAGCCGCGCGAGCAGCGGCGCATTTGGCTTGAAATGGCGCAAACCAATGCCGATTTGCAGTTGGCGCGGCTGCTTTCAGAAGAAGGCTCGCAGCAGGCGCGCACCCGGGCGCTGGCCGATGCGCTGGACCTGACGCTGGACGATCTGACTGACCTGCGGGTTGAGTGTTTTGACATTTCGCACACAGCGGGCGAGAACACCCAGGCGTCTTGCGTGGTGTTTGAACAGCACAAAATGCAAAACGCGCAGTACCGCCGTTACAACATCAATGACATCACGCCCGGTGATGACTACGCTGCCATGCGCCAAGTGCTGCTGCGCCGCTACAGCAAGCTTTCAGAGGCCTTGAAAGAGGCGAAAGCCACTGGTCAACTGTCAGCGGGCACGGGCCGCCTGCCGGATTTGGTGTTGGTTGATGGCGGCAAGGGCCAGGTGAGCCAGGCCCGCGAGGTGTTCGAAGAGCTGGGCCTGGATGTGTCGCTGATTGTGGGTGTTGAAAAAGGGGAGGGCCGCAAAGTGGGCCTGGAAGAGCTGGTTTTTGCTGATGGCCGTGAGAAAGTCTATTTGGGCAAAGACTCTGCCGCGCTGATGCTGGTGGCGCAAATCCGCGACGAAGCCCACCGTTTTGCCATCACCGGCATGCGCGCAGCTCGCGCCAAGGTGCGAGTGGGCGGCAGCAAGCTCGAAGACGTGCCCGGCATCGGCCCCAAACGCCGCGCCAAGCTGCTGCAACGCTTTGGCGGCGTGCGCGGTGTGGCCCTGGCTAGCGCCGAAGACATCGCCCAAGTAGAAGGCATTTCGCGCGAACTGGCCGACGAAATTTACCGCGCGTTGCATTGATTCATTGCTATAATATATATAGCAAACTATCTATATTATTCGAGAGCTAGGGGCTATTTTATTCATAAATTGACTATTTTGACCGAATTTTTAAAAAAAAGAACCTGCAGGTTCTTTTTTGTGTTTTGAAGGCCAAAACCGCCTGAATTGCCCCCAAACCGTCGCTTCGTCAGCGGAATTTCATCTCAAATCCGCGCGAGGCAAGGCGCGCCGACGCAGACAGCACCTCCAGTGCGGCCAGGAGGCGCAACGCCGCATCGCGCGGATTTGAGATGAAATTTGGTCTGCCCGGAGGGGATCGAACCCCCGACCCTCAGCTTAGAAGGCTGATGCTCTATCCAACTGAGCTACGGGCAGATAAAGGAATAGGAATGCTCACCCAAAAAGCCCCCCAAACTAAAAAAGCCCACAAAGTGAGCTTTTTATTCAAGAGGAATCAATTTGTGAATATTGAATTAGTGGTCGGAGTACAAGGATTCGAACCTTGGACCCCCTGGTCCCAAACCAGGTGCGCTACCAGACTGCGCCACACTCCGACGAGGCCATATTCTACCCCGCTCTGAGCGCGTTTGCAGAGCGCTCGCCCAGCAAAGCCGTATTTTTCTGAAAAAAACTGCGGTGCGCTATAAACACCTGCATGCCTCCCAAGCGCTATTTGCTACCCCAACTGCTGCCCGGCCAGGATTTTCCTGATGTCGATGAGGCTTGGGGGCCAGATTCGCCCGCTTGTGGGCTGCTGGCGACGGGCGGTGCTTTGGATGTTGCGACGCTTCAAAACGCTTACCTGCATGGCATTTTTCCGTGGTTCAGTGATGACCAGCCGATTTTGTGGTGGAGCACCGACCCGCGCATGACTTTGCAGGTGTCGCAGTTCAAGCTGCGCCGCTCGCTGAAGCAGGTGCTGCACAAATTTGCCAACGACGCACACTGCGAAATTCGCATCGACTCCGCGTTTGAGCGCGTCATCAACGCCTGTGCTAATTCGGCTCGCGGCAGTCCTACGGGCGAGGCGGCGGGCACCTGGATTGTCTCGGACATGGTCAAAGCCTATGTCGCCTTGCACCGTGCGGGGTTTGCCCATAGCGTGGAGACCTGGGTGAACGGCCAGTTGGTGGGGGGGTTGTACTGTGTGGCGCTGGGGCGTGCGGTGTTTGGTGAATCGATGTTTTCGGCGCAAACCGATGCGTCCAAAATCGCATTGGCGGCGCTCGTCTGCTTTTGTCGGCGTCACGGCATCGAGATGATTGATTGTCAGCAAAATACGCCGCATTTGGCGTCGTTGGGGGCCACTGAAATGCCGCGCTCGGTATTTTTGGAACACGTCAAAACCAGTGCCACCCAGCCATCCCCAGCTTGGCAATTTCAGCCCTTATACTGGCAAGAACTCCTCACCCCCAAGGCACTTGAAGCAACTGTTTCGCACCTAATTTCGAACCCCAAGTCGAGCCCCATTTCGAGCTGATAAAGCCGTGACGCACCTTAAAGACTTGCCGCTGCAAACCCTGCAGTTTTACGCCACAGCACCTTACCCGTGCAGCTATTTGCCTGACCGACAGGCACGATCGCAAGTCGCAAGCCCCAGCCATTTGATCAACAACGCCACCTATTCAGACCTGGTGGCTCAGGGTTTCCGGCGCAGTGGCATGTTCACCTACCGCCCGTATTGCGACAGCTGCAAGGCTTGCACGCCGCTGCGCGTTCTGGTGCCGGCGTTCAAACCCAACAAAAGTCAGCGCCGAGCCCATGCGCGCCATCAAAATCTGCAGGCCCGGGTTTTGAAACTCGCCTACTACCCCGAGCATTACGCACTGTATTTGCGCTACCAAAATGGACGGCATTCCGGTGGCGGCATGGACGAAGACAGCATTGACCAGTACACCCAGTTTTTGCTGCAAAGCCGGGTGAATTCGCGTTTGGTTGAGTTCAGGCAGACCTTGGCAGACGGCACGCCCGGAGCCTTGGCCATGGTGGCTATTTTGGACGTGCTTGAGGACGGAATATCGGCGGTCTACACGTTTTACGAGCCTGAAGCCCACGCCAGCTACGGCACTTACTGCGTGCTGTGGCAAATTGACCAAGCCCGCCAAATGGGTTTGGCGCATGTCTACTTGGGCTATTGGATCGAAGAGAGTCACAAAATGGCCTACAAAGCTCGGTTTGAGCCGCACCAACTGCTGCAAGATGACGCCTGGGTGGGCGGCAAGGTGCCTGCCCCGATTCAAAATCGGTAAGCCGCGCGAACCGTCACCAAGACATCTGACTGCGCATTGGCGCAAAGCGATTTGGTCAAGGTGAATCTCTGCTTTTTGAATCGCAATTTCACATGGTAAAATTGAGACTGTGATTTTCAGGAACAAACCATGACCAAGGCCGACACCGGCGCTGCAGCGACCCCGACCGTTCAGGTGATTGAACGCATGTTCGCGCTGATCGACGTTTTGGCGTCGCGCGAAGAAGCTATTTCACTCAAAGAAATCAGTGAGCGCACCGGTTTGCACCCGTCCACCACGCACCGCATTTTGAATGACTTGGCGACCGGCCGCTTTGTAGACCGCCCGCAACCCGGCAGCTACCGCCTGGGCATGCGCCTGCTAGAGCTTGGCAATCTGGTCAAAGGCCGTTTGAACGTGCGTGACGCGGCCTTGGTGCCCATGCGCGAGCTGCACCGCCTTATTCAGCAGCCCGTCAACCTGAGCATGCGCCAGGGCGATGAAATCGTCTACATCGAACGCGCCTTCAGCGAGCGCTCTGGCATGCAAGTGGTGCGAGCAATTGGCGGGCGGGCACCGCTGCATTTGACCTCTGTCGGCAAACTGTTTTTGGCGGCAGACGACGCCCAGCGTGTGCGTGCCTACGCGACGCGCACCGGCTTGTCGGGTCAAACCAAAAACAGCCTGACGCAACTGCCTGCCCTGGAGCGCGAATTGGCCAAAGTGCGCCAAAACGGCAACGCTCATGACAACGAGGAACTGGAACTGGGCGTGCGCTGCATGGGTGCGGGCATCTATGACGACCAGGCAAAGCTGGTGGCAGGTTTGTCGATTTCGGCCCCGGCTGAGCGCATGGACGACCAATGGCTGCCCAAGCTGCAGGCCACAGTGGACGCAATTTCAATGACCCTGGGTTATCGGGCAGGTTCAGTTCGCGAGGTTTGACACGGGCAGGGTGCTGAAACAGGCCCAAACCCACTGCAATCTGCTCCGGCAGACTTCTTGGTCAGTTCAACGCCACGCCCCGCTTTTTAAGCAAACGGGGCATTACAAGCACCAAAACCACAATCACAAGCAGCGCAAGTGATACCGGGCGCTGCAAAAACACCATGGCGCTGCCTTCGCCAATCGACATGGCGTTGCGCAATTGCGCCTCAGCCAAAGGTCCCAGAATCATGCCAACCACGACCGGTGCAGTGGGGAAGTTGAAGCGGCGCATGACCAAGCCCAGCACGCCAATGCCATAGAGCAAAAACAAGTCAAACGCGCTTTGGCGCATGCCATAGGCACCCACGGTTGCAAAGATCAAAATACCCGCGTACAGCTGCGGTTTGGGTACTTTGAGCAGCTTGACCCACATGCCCACCAGGGGCAGATTCAAAATCAGCAACATCACATTGCCAATGTAAAGCGAAGCGATCAAGGCCCACACCAGAGATGCCGATGTGGTGAACAGCTGTGGCCCTGGCTGAATGCCGTAGTTTTGAAAGGCACCGAGCAAAATTGCCGTGGTGTTGGAGGTGGGAATGCCCAAAGTGAGCAATGGAATAAGCGCTGCCGTCACGGTGGCGTTGTTGGCAGCTTCGGGACCAGCCACACCTTCAATCGCGCCTTTGGTGCCAAATTCTTTCTGGTTTTCGCCTTTGGCAAGCTTCTTCTCGGTGGCATAGCTCAAAAACGTGGGTATTTCGGTGCCGCCCGCTGGGATGCAGCCAAACGGTGCGCCAATCGCCGTGCCTCGCAGCCACGCGGGGATGGATCGCTTCCAGTCGCTGCGGCTCATAGTGACGCGGCTCATTTTGTTTTCTGACTCGACCACACGGCCCTCAAACAGCACCGCGTGCAGCGCCTCTGCCACCGCAAACAGACCTACGGCGACCAAGACGATCTCGATGCCGTCCAACAGCTCGGGCACGCCACCGGTGTAGCGCGCTTGCCCGGTAAGCTGGTCCAAGCCGACCAAACCTGCGGCCAACCCGACAAACAGCGCCGTCAGCCCGCGCACCGTGCTTTGCCCCAACACCGCGCTGACCGTGGTGAAAGCCAGCAACATCAGCATGAAATACTCGGGCGGCCCCAGTTTGACGGCATAGTCCGCCACGATGGGCGCAAACAGCGTGACCAGCACGGTGGCAATGGTGCCGGCCACAAACGAGCCAATTGCCGAGGTGGCCAGCGCCTGGCCCGCGCGGCCATTTTTGGCCATTTTGTTGCCCTCCATGGCGGTCACCATGGACGCGGTTTCACCCGGCGTGTTGAGCAAGATTGACGTGGTCGAGCCACCGTACATGGCACCGTAGTAAATGCCTGCAAAAAAAATCATGGACGCAGTGGCATCGACCTTGGTAGTGATAGGCAGCAGCATGGCCACCGCTGTGGCGGGGCCAATACCAGGCAAAACGCCAATGGCCGTGCCCAAGGCGCAGCCGACAAAGGCCCAAAGCAGGTTAACTGGCGTGCCAGCGGTGATAAAGCCTTGCAGCAAGTTGTTCCAGATATCCATCACAGCCACCCACTTTGCGTCAGGCCTGGCAAATTGATCGCCAGGAACTTGGTGAACATCCAGTACACCGGCGCGGCAATCAGCAGCCCTGTGATGGCGTCATTCAACCAGCTTTTCGCGCTGCCCCCGCCGGGCGTGGGCGACTCGCCCGCCGCGTTGCGCATGCCGCGCGCTGCCATCACAAAGCACAGGGCGCAACTCAAAATAAAGCCAATCGTGGTGATCAGCGCGGCATTGGCCAACAGGCCCGCCGACATCCAGATAAAACCGCCCCAGTATGGCTTTTCACCCGCACCGGCAATCTCGTCGCCGTCACCCATGTCCCGAAAACCGCCGCTGCGGGCCTCATAAAGCATAAAACAGCCACACAGCAGCAAAGCCGCTGACACCAGCCAGGGCAAAAAGTTAGGCCCCACACCGGCGTACCCGGCGGTTGACGGTATGCCAATAGCACCCAAGCCCAAGCCCAGCGCAACGGCAATCACGCCGCACGCCACCAAAGTTTGTAGCAAGATCGCGGCGGGCGGCGTTGTAGTGGACAGCGCTGCCGCCGCAGGAGAAGTGTTATTTGCCATAGTTTGATTTTTCTTGATTTTTTCTTAAGATGACACGTTCAGGAAGGATAAGAAAAGCCGATGCACCTTGGGGACGGAGGCATCGGCTGCTTGAGGGTCTGGATGGACAACGTTTTAGGCAAGCACTTCAATTGCGCTGCCAAAATGCGCAAGCATACGCACTGCCAGATCGGCGTCAGACCATGCCAGACTTGACCATGGTGGCGCGCAGGGAGGCAAAATCATCGTCCACAAATTTTTCAAATTCGGCCCCCGTCAACAACGCGGGTGTCCAGTTGTTTTTGGCCATCGCCTCAATCCAGGCCTTGGACTTTGTGGCTTTGACCACGACGTCAATCAACGCCTTGCGCTGGTCGGGGGTAATGCCAGGGGCGCCGTAAATGCCGCGCCAGTTGCCAATTTCAACGTTCACGCCCTGCTCTTTCAGCGTGGGCACTTCAACTCCCTTAAGCCGGGTGGCAGACGTAACGCCAATCGCCTTCATCTTGCCGCTGTTAATATACTCTGAAAACTCGCTGTAGCCACTGCCACCGAGTGTGACGTTGCCACCCAAAACGGCGGCTGTTGCCTCACCGCCGCCCCTGAACGCTACGTAGTTGATTTTGGCGGGGTCTACACCCACTTCGCGGGCAATCATGGCCGCGGCAATGTGCTCGGTAGAGCCGCGTGAGCCACCGCCCCACTTGACACTGCCCGGGTCTTTTTTCAGCTGCTCAATCACTTCCTTCAGATTTTTGAAGGGCGAATTGGCAGGCAGCACAAACACGTTGTACTCGCTCGTCAAGCGCGCCAATGGCGTTGCGGCACTTAACGACACAGGCGGCTTGCCAGTGATGATGCCGCCCAGCATGACCGCACCCATCACCATCACTGCGTTGGGGTCGCCCTTAGAGCCGTTCACAAACTGCGCCAAGCCCAAGGCACCGGCGGCACCGCCTTTGTTTTCAAAATTGACCGAATCGGCAACTTTGGCGTCTTGCATGGCTTTGCCAAGGGCGCGGCCCGTGGTGTCCCAGCCGCCGCCCGGGTTCGCAGGAATCATCATTTTGATATTGGCCGCTGCCCAAGCGGACAGGGGCATGCCACTGGCAGCGGAGGCCGCCGCCATGGCAGCCATAGATCTAAGAAATGTATCGCGACGCATTTGGGTCTCCTTGGGTAAATTGAAATCGACAGAAAACTGTAACCCGTTGATGATGCGCCTACAAGCTGTCAAGTGCCTGTCCGCCAGCACTAGGGAAAGCACCAATTCAACGGCAGAACTAGCCTTCAGCGCATGGTATGGTCATGGCCATGAAATTGCTCCTGGTCGAGGACGATCCAGCCATGCACACCACGCTCACGCGGGCGTTAACCCGCCTCAGCTGGGAGGTGGTGGTGTGTGCCGATGGTCGAGCTGCCATCGCTCGCTGGAAGGAGCACCACCCTGACGTGGTGCTGCTGGACCTGAGCCTGCCAGGAAGAGACGGCCTTCAAATTTTGACGCAAGCGCGCGACGACGGACTCACCACCCCCGTTTTGATTTTGACGGCGCGCGGCACGGTGGGAGATCGTGTGACCGGGCTCAATGCAGGGGCTGACGATTACCTGCCCAAACCGTTTGACCTGGACGAGCTGGAGGCCCGTGTGCGGGCTCTGCACCGCAGGCGTGCCGATTCGTCGTTTGACGCAGGCGCTGTAGCGCGAGACGCAAGAGGCATCAGTTATGACAAAGAAAGCGGCGCCATTTGCCATCAGGGCCGTCCTCTGGATTTGGCGCCTCGAGAGTTGTCTTTGTTGCGGGCGCTTTTGGCGCGTCCGGGCCACGCGGTCAGCAAAGAGCGGCTGTTTGAGCTGGTTTTTCCCGGTGAAATTGACGTGCACTTTGAAGCCATCGAGGTCGTGGTTTACCGCTTGCGCAAAAAACTCGCACCGATTGGCGTCACTCTAATGACCTTGCGCGGGCTGGGCTATCTGATCAAGGTGTCAGAGTGAGGGTGAAGGCGAGCAACCTCCGCGCAATTTCTCTGCGGCGCTATCTGTTGTTGGGTATTTTGTTGCCGATTGGCTTATTTATTTTGGTCGATACGGTCAGCCTTTACCAGCAGGCGCTGAGAGCCGTCAACACGGCTTACGACCGCACTTTGCTGGCTTCTGCCAAATCCATCGGTGAGCACATTGAGGCCGACGGCGAAGGGGTCTCGGCCCGTCTTCGGGCCACGATTCCTTACGCTGCATTCGAGGTCTTTGAAGCAGACAACCGCAGCCGCATGGTCTACCGTATTTCGAACAAAGAGGGACAACTCATTGACGGCTATTCTGAATTGCCAGTTTGGCGCGGGCGCCTTCCAGACCTAGGCCCCTATGCGGCATTGGTTGATTTTTACGATGATGTTTACCTCGGTGACCCGGTTCGTGTGGCCGTGTTGTTGCAGCCCGTCGCCGTGGATCGGGCGCGCGCCATGGCCATTGTGCAGGTGGCAGAAACCCTGGAATTGCGCCGCACTTTGGCGCGCCAGATATTGATTGACACTTTGTGGCGTCAGCTAGTCTTGGTCGGCGTCATTGCTCTGGTGGTGGTGATTGTTGTGCAGCGAGCGACGGCACCCGTGCGCCGCTTAAGCGCCCAGATTCGGGCTAGGCCAGACATTGATTTAACGCCGCTCTCAGCGCATGGGGCGCCTCGAGAGCTGATTCCGCTGGTTGATGCCACCAACGGAACCATGGCCCGGTTGAGCGCTTTGCTGGAGCATCAAAAGCGCTTCGTGCGAGATGCTTCGCACCAGTTGCGAACACCCTTGGCAGTTCTGAAAGTTCAAGTTCAGTCTGCACTGCGCGGCGATGTTGAGCCGTTGTCAGCCCTGGCAGAAATTAGCGACACCGTAGATCGGGCGACAAATTTGGCTAACCAAATGCTGGCCTTGGCCAAAGTTGAACAACTGCGACAACAGCCTGTGCTCGAAGCGATTGACTGGGCCAGTGTTCTGCGAGAGGTGGCGCTGGATGTTTCTCCCTTGGTGGCTGACAAAGACCTCGATTTTGAAATTTCAACGGTCGACGCGCCTGTGCTCGCCAATGCATGGATGCTGCGTGAGCTGTGCCGCAACCTGTTGCACAACGCGATTCGCCACTCCCCTGCGGGAGGACCATTGAACCTGAGTTTGACAAGTGATGGCCGACAGGCCACCTTGATTGTGAGTGACGCGGGGCCGGGTTTGTCGACCGGGTTGATGGGCCGTTTGTTCCAACCATTTTCTGCGGGAGAGCATGGTTCCGGGTCGGGGCTTGGCCTGGCGATATGCCAGGAGATTGCGTTGGCGCTAGGTGGTCATGCTGCGTTAGTCAACCGTGACGGTCAGGGTGGGCGAGTCCTGGGTTTGGATGCCACGGTGACACTGCCCATCGCTTAAGATTTGATTTCTGCAATTCACCTGACCAACCCATTCACTCACTTTCTATGGAACGACTTCGAATCGACAAATGGCTTTGGGCTGCACGGTTCTACAAGACTCGCAGCCTGGCCAGCCAGGAAATTGACAAGGGAAGGGTGCAAGTGAATGGCGCTGCTGTCAAACCCGCCAGAGAGGTTAAGTTCAACGACATCATTGAGGTTCGCATCGGCACCGTGACCCGAGTCATCGCAGTCACCGCAGTCAGCGACAAGCGGGGCCCCGCCAGCGTCGCAGCGCTGCTCTACCTGGAGACCGAGGAGTCAATTGTCAAGCGATTAGCCGCTGTGGAACAGCATCGTCTTGCGCCAGAACCCGCCTTGGGCCTCACGCAGGGCCGTCCCACCAAACTTGACCGTCGCCAAGCCGATAGCCTGCGACGTCAATCTAACGACGGAGCTCCTGACTGGAATGACCGTTGGAGCGCTTCAGTAGATTCTTGATAGTGGTGTCACACTCCAAGCCTGGGCAACTTCCACCTGAAAACAATCGAGGTTCAGCGGTTTTTCTGCATTGGGACAGACGGTCCGACCGCAGCAATGAAAACTTACTCCGGAGAGTCATGAAAAGAGCTTTTTAGCCACTTTCTGTAAACCTGATTACCGTCTTTCAGACCGCGAATTTCATGGCGTTTGGCACGGCGCCGCCAAACTTCCCACAAGCCATACACCAAAATTGGCAAGGCTAAAAATGCGAGAAGAATGATTGATATGACTTGCTCGTTCGTCAGGCCGCTCATGGGTTAAAGCTTGAGGCACTCGGGTAACTTAATGTAACACTGTGATCTTTATCTGTTTCAGCGTTCGAAGTACAGAGCTTGTGAGCGGGCGGGTCTGCCGCCCAGCTTTTGAAGTTTCTGAGTTGAAGTAGTCGAATTTGTGCCAAAAAAAACCCCCAGTCAAAGGACAAGGGGTTTCAATTTTAATTTGGGGTGGCTGATGGGGCTCGAACCCACGACAACAGGAATCACAATCTTGTACATCAATCCAATACCGGCGCGGCTCCCAAGTCAGTTGGTGGTAACAAATGGCCAGTTTTTAGGCACGGCAGAATGCGGGTTTGCGAGGGTTAGTTACCACGATTCAAAATCAATATATCAAGGGTGGGGCAGCGGTAAAACACGATCCATCAGACTTTGAATTTCCGTCGCCGCCTGCTTCAAATTATTTCGACGGCGCGTTACCGGCAGAATGTGAACGATGCTGCGGCCATAGACTAGGCTAATGAAGCGCCCTCTGGATGGCCCGTGTCCCAGGTAGGCAGCGGCCCGCGTTAAAGCCTCGCTTCGGGACAGGCCAGCGCGGTGCATCTCGATAATTTTGTCCACGCAAAATCGGTATCGAAGTGCGTGCGGAGAGTAGACGCCAGTCAGGCCAACCCTGGCGGCGATACGATGGTAGCGAGAGCGAGCAGATTTCAAACCAGGCACTTTTCCACGTACCAATACACCCCCGTTTTTCGCAGCAAAATCGAGTGCGTCCCGAATCGCCCGAAGGGTTTCGCGAGCGTAGTCCTGAATCACGACCGTGTCTCTTGGTCGCCCGCCTTTTGTGCCTTTATCGATAGAAATGGGCTGAATTTCCCCGGCCAGCAATTGCGAGGCTTCCAAAGCAAAGGCCTGCATTGCTGATACCGACATCAAGGCTTCAAGCCCGCGCAAGCCGAGGTACCGCTCCAGCTTGAGCGCAATGACAAAGCCAACCTCGCCAAGTTGCTGCGCTTGCGCGACCGCACTTTCGAAGATCAGGTCAGTCACTGGCTCTTTGGTGCCTTTTCTGGATCTCGAAGGCAGATTCAGAGCTTTCGCTGAGATTCCGTTTTCGGTTGGGTTGCCTCCCAGCGCCGCCATAGATTTGCGGATTGACGCCAATTTGTTATGCAAGGTTGCGATTGAACAGCCCGCGCCATCGGTCTTCGCAAATTCGATGTAACCGCTTACCATTTCAGCAGTGGCATCTGCGATAGAGTTGATCGGGTACCCGTTGTCAAAGCACCAGTCTACAAAATTCCTGCTGCTAGTTTTGCGCTGTGCCCGCGTTGCTCTGGCCCCGCTCAGGCGCGAATCAGCGACATAGACTGATCGCCTTGCTAAGATTTTTCGACTCATATTTAAACCTCAAAAAAAAGATGAAACGCATAGCACCGCGCCCTGCTGGCGCAAGTGGACGGAAATGGCCGCTGACAGACGAAATCTCCAAGCGGCCGCTGGTGAAAAGGGACTAAAAAAATGGCTTAAACCTGCTAAAAGCGGTGGCAGAGGTCTCGAACGATAAAAAAAGTTTAGGTTGCAAGCCCCATGAGGGACACGCCCAAAGACCGTCTGCGTTGCGCTAAGGCCCTGCAAGGGCCTGTCATTCTGCGAATTCAGATTCGCGGGGCATTCAAGTAGTTGATTCATATGAGTTTTCTAAAAATTTCTGAAATTTGAAAATGTGCGTCACTCTTTTTTGTCACTGACTCGTCCGGCAAATCACTGAGCTGTGCGAACGAATCGCTTCAACGGGTGCTTTCTTCCCTTGCTGTCCGACCGGTTCAGCGGTCAAATTCTGAGGACTACAGTTTTCTAAGCCGCCCAAAGAGTCGGCGCATTTCTTTTGGTTCTTGCCTTTTGAGGCAAGCACAGGTTCGCCATGGCATCTTCACCACCGTTCAATTGACGCCATAGCGCCGTCTTGCATCCCATTCAATTCCGCTGAAGCGAGTTTTGGAAAGCTTTGCCCACCTTGGGGCGTGAATAGATATTAGGTTCTCGACTCGCTTCTCATTGCGTGATAGCAGCGAATTTTTGGGTCGCATTCGCAAAAGGCTGGTGTGGCTATGTGCAGACCTCATTGCAATTTCTGGTCAATCGACCCCGGCTGGTCGGTTGGTAACAGGGTCGGGCTTCAATTTGGTGCGCAAAAATGTTCACGCGTGAACATTTCAGAGCCGGTCTTTCCAGAATGGCTTGTCAACTCCGGCTGTGACCGTCAAGGAAACAAAGGTTTGGACCTTGCGATTAGAGCCAAAGTCCCTTCGGACTGCGGCTCATCATCAATATTGATTAAGGGAAACCCTTCCACCTTTTGTGCCACTTGCAACAAAAAGTACCGTCACAATGCGTTTGCAAAAAAACAATGTGAGCAGGGCAGGAAAAATGGAAATTGCGATTTCGGGCAGAGCCGAGGGTGTAGCCGCATCCGCAGCGAAGGTTAACCCTGCCACCCGCTCGGGGCTGTCGGCCCTCAGCGCCCTGTGCGCCATCGCTCGCTTGCATCAGGTGGCCGCAGATCCCGCAACGCTGGCGCACCAGCTGGGCGTCAGCTCCACAGACCGTCTTTCAACAGACGACCTGCTTCGGGCTGCCAAGCATTTGGGTCTAAAAGCAAAACTCAGCAAGTCTTCGATTGACCGGCTTGCGCACTCGCCACTGCCTGCGCTGGCCATTGTGCGGGGCGGTGATGGCGCTTTGCATGTCGCCATCGTTGCGCAATGCGACGGTAAGCGGGTTTTGCTGCAGTCTGATCAGCCCGGCCCGAGCATTGAAACCATCGAAGCGTCTGCACAGACCTGGACTGGCGAGCTGATCTTGATAGCCAGCCGCGCCTCCCTAGCAGGTGAACTGGCCAAATTCGACTTCAGTTGGTTCATTCCCGCCTTGGTCAAATACCGCAAACTGTTGGGCGAGGTGCTTTTGATCTCCTTTGCGCTGCAACTTTTTGGCTTGGTCAGCCCGCTGTTTTTTCAGGTGGTGATGGACAAGGTTCTCGTCCACAAAGGCATGACCACGCTGGACGTTTTGGTTATCGGCCTGGTCATCGTTGTCGTTTTTGAGTCGGTGCTGTCTGCATTGCGGGCCTACGTGTTCAGCCACACCACCAGCCGCATCGACGTCGAACTGGGTGCCAAGCTGTTTCGCCACCTGGTTCAACTGCCGCTTGCCTACTTTCAGGCGCGCCGCGTGGGCGACTCGGTGGCCCGCGTGCGCGAGCTTGAGAACATTCGCAGCTTTCTGACGGGCAACGCGCTCACCGTGCTGCTCGACGTATTCTTCAGTATTGTTTTCATCGCCGTCATGCTGTTGTACTCGGTACCGTTGACGTTGATCGTCCTCGTCAGCTTGCCGCTGTACTTTGGTTTGAGTCTGGCCGTGGTACCGGTTCTGCGCCGTCGCCTGGATGTGAAATTCGCCCGTGGCGCAGAGAACCAAGCCATGCTGGTCGAAACCGTCAGCGCCATTCAAACCGTCAAAGCCAGCGCCCTGGAGCCCTCATTTGGCAAACGCTGGGACAACCAACTGGCCGCCTATGTTGCGGCCAGCTTCAAAACGCAAAATTTAGCCAGTGTGGCGCACGAGGGCGTGAACCTGATTGGCAAACTGGTCAATGCTGCCACGCTTTGGTATGGGGCCCATTTGGTGATGAGCAACGACTTGACGGTCGGCCAGTTCGTCGCCTTCAACATGTTCGCCCAGCGCGTCTCGCAACCCATCATGCGCATGGCGCAGTTGTGGACCGACTTTCAGCAAACCGGTATCTCCGTCGCAAGATTAGGCGACATCCTGAATACCCGAACCGAAGTGCCGCCCACCAGCGCCGCCCAGTTGCCTGCACTGCAAGGGCGGATCACCCTGGATCAGGTGACCTTTCGCTACCGCCCAGAAGCTGCCCTCGTCCTGCAAAACATCACGCTGGACATTCACCCTGGCGAAGTCATTGGCATCGTTGGCCGTTCGGGTTCAGGCAAAAGCACGCTGACCAAGCTGGTGCAGCGCCTGTACAGCCCTGAAGGCGGGCGGCTGCTGGTGGACGGCATCGACATCAGCCTGATTGACGCAGCCCAGTTGCGCCGCCAGGTGGGTGTGGTGCTGCAAGACAACATCCTCTTTAACCGCTCTGTCCGAGAAAACATTGCCATCATCGACCCTGCCGCGCCGATTGAAGCGGTCATGCAGGTGGCCCAACTGGCCGGTGCGCACGAATTCATCAGCGAACTCCCCGAAGGCTACGATACCGTGGTGGGCGAGCAAGGCAGTTCTTTAAGCGGTGGGCAAAAGCAACGTGTGGCCATTGCCAGGGCCTTGTTTGGCAACCCCAAAATTCTGATTTTTGACGAAGCCACCAGTGCATTGGACTATGAATCTGAAGCCGTCATTCAGCGCAACATGCTGCGCATTGCCGCAGGGCGAACCGTATTGATCATCGCCCACCGCCTAAGCGCCGTCCGCCATGCCAGCCGCATTGTGGTGATGGACAAGGGGCAGATTGCGCAAATCGGCACGCATACCGAGCTGCTGGCCCAACCCCAGGGGATTTATGCAAACTTGTGGCGCATGCAGGATGGGGCACAACCCGAGACGGCGAGAAGATGAAAACCGTTCAAGCAACCAAGCTTAGTAGCGCCTCAGGGCTTTGCGTTGCCACGCGCAGCAAAGTCTGCGCCGCGCCGGTCGGTTCACGTCTTCCTTGTTCCCACTCTTGGAGCGTTCGCAGCGAAACGCCAAGCAATTGCGCAAACCGGGCTTGCGACAAACCGACACTGGCCCGGGCCCTTGCTGCTGCCGTGGTTTGTACTTGGGTCACCCGGGCAAATGTGCCTGCCCTGAATTCGCGCACTGATTGCAGCAAGTCTGCCTGGAATTGCAGCATTTCTGCATCAGGTTGGACAACAGACTTATTCGTTTTGAGCATCTTCAAACTCCTTTCGCAGCCGAGTCAAAAATTCAGTTGGCAAATTGTCAAACTTCGCTTTGGCGTAAACCATCAGCAGCGCAATCGAGCCGTTGGCCAACCGGTTGTAGTAAATAACTCGCGCACCGCCTCGTTTGCCAACCCCTGCGCGAGACCAGCGCACCTTGCGCAGCCCTCCCGAGCCCGGAATCACATCACCTGCCATCGGGTCAAGCGCCAACCAAAGCTTGAAGGCATCGAGTTCACCCTCATTCCAAACATCCCGTACCAGTCTCTGAAAAACGGGCGTTTCAATGATGGTGAACATCCATAACATTATACGTCAGTGACGGATAAACAAAATGACCGTTCCCACTTCACACCCGATCTCACACACAAGCCAACATCCCGGCTTAGCCCTTCTCGCCCGCTACCAAGCCATCTTCAAAGCCACGTGGCAGCAACGCGCCGAATTGGCTGGCCCCAAGCGCCTGGCCGATGAAGCTGCCTTTTTACCAGCCGCCTTAAGCCTGCAAGACACCCCTGTTCACCCTGCCCCACGGCGCTTTGCCTTCGCCATCATTGGGCTGTTTGGATTGGTCTTGGTTTGGTCGATTGTGGGCAAGGTCGATATTGTGGCCGTTGCCCCGGGGCGCATTATTGTGAGCGATCGCACCAAAGTCATTCAGCCGCTTGAGGCCAGCGTGGTCAAGCGAGTTTGGGTCAAAGACGGCGACCACGTCAAAGCCGGGCAAGTGTTGGTAGAGCTTGACGCAACCATCGCGGTTGCAGACAAGGCCAGCGTGCAAGAACAAGTGAATGCGGCGGCGTCTGAGGCTTGGCGCACTCAAGCATTACAACAGTGGCTGCAACAAGCCCCGTTGGATCGGACATTGGCCAATCCATCCACCAATGCAACACTAAAAAAAGTAGAGCAAACTAACGCCATTTCACGAGAGCTAGAGCCCTATTTAATCAACAATTTGACAAAATCAGGCAAAATTAGCTTCAACATACCCAATTTGGGTATGAAAATCGACAAATCTCCTGAAAACTTGCGCAACAGCCAAACCGTTGCTGCACTAGGCCTATCTGAGTCCCAATCCAGCAGCCAAGCCCAGGCCCAAGCCCAAGCTCAATCCCAAGCTCAATCGCAACTGCAATCCGAATGGCGCGACATCAGCGCCAAGCTGTCCAAGCTGGATGCCGAGGCCAGTCGCCGCCAAGCCGAGATTGCCACCGTCATGGCCGCTATCGCCAAGCTGCAAGCTACCGTGCCCATGGCGCAAACGCGAGAAGCGGACTTTAAAAACCTGGTCGGCGAAGGTTTTGTCTCAAGCCACGCCACCCAAGACAAAACCCGCGAGCGGGTGGAGTTAGAGCGAGATTTGGCTTTGCAACAAGCCCGCCTGGCAGAGGCGCAGTCTAGCTTGGCCGAAACGCTCCAAGCCAAAGCCGCCTTCAAAGCCGAAACCCAACGCCTGCTGCACGACCGCCACGCCTTGGCTGCGTCCAAACTTCAGCAACTCAACCAAGAAAGCACCAAGGCCAGCCAGCGTGAACGCCAAACCCAGTTGACCGCCCCCGTGGCGGGCATCGTTCAGCAGCTCGCCATCCATTCCGTGGGTGGTGTTGTCACCAGCGCCCAGCCGCTGATGATTGTGGTGCCTGACTCAGCCGACGGCACAGGTCATGTCACTGCCGAGATCAATATTGCGAACCTGGACATTGGCTTTGTCAATGTGGGGCAAACGGCAGAGGTGAAGTTGGAGACCTTTGCCTACACCAAGTACGGCACCGTCAAAGCCCGGGTCGATATCGTCACAGCCGACGCGGTGACTGACGAGAAAAGAGGCAGCTATTACCCGGCCACGATCACTTTGAGTCAAAACGACATGCTGATAGACGGCAAGCGCGTGAACCTGTCACCCGGCATGAACATCACCGCCGAGATCAAAACCGGGCAAAGGCGAGTGATTGAGTATTTGCTCAGCCCAGTGCAGCGGGCGGGCAGTGAGAGTTTGAGGGAGCGGTGAAATCCCTTGCCAAGCCAAGCTGACCCAAACCTTCAAATCAAAAAAATGGGGAAAAACAATGAATCTTTCAAAACGTGATCTTCAAAACTGGCTTCACGCACTGACCTCGCAGCCGCAAAACCCGGCGACAGGGCTGGTGGACTGGTTGCTGGGGCCACTTAAGACTTTCTTTCCGTTTGGGCGGGTGATTCTGGGCCACGGCGAGCAAGTTGTGGGTCAGATACAGCTTACGCATACGCTTGCGCTCGGGCATGAGGATGCCTACTTGAAACAACTTGCGGCCACTTTTGACCTTAAGACCCGTGGCTCGATGCTGTGGTGGTTCAGCCACCGTAAGCCCTTTAATCTCGACCCCGACAAGCCTCCGCCCTTTGCGACTGCCTTTGAAATTAAAGAAATTCGCGACTTCGGCTTGGGTCGTGTGGCTGCCCACGGCATTTTGAATGCCAAAACCAACGCGGGAACTTATTTCAGCTTTTCGGGAATAGAGCCGCAACTGTCAGACTGGCATTTGGATGCGCTGACCTTAATCACCCCAGTTTTAAACGATCTGTACTTGGCACTAATCGCTGCAGAGCAATCGGGCGTTCAAGCTGCGCTTGCACACCTCACGCGCCGACAAAACGACATTGTGCGGTTGATCGCACTCGGGCTTGACGATAAAGCCATAGCTAAAACCCTAGGAATTGCTGACAAAACGGTGAGAAACCAACTTTGTGAGGTCTACGCCCAAGTGGGTGTGCACAGGCGCGGACAGTTGATCGCGCTGCTACGGTGATAGTGGTGTTTGGAGAGATTGAATTATCAGTAAAACCGGGACATTTGTCCTATGGACAAGCCTGTTCTATTTTGCGACCATTCCCACTGCCATCGAACACAAGAAGATAGCTTCATGAATCCAAAAAACGCTGGCGCTAAACTCCTTGCGAGTCTCGATATTCAGTAAAGCCAAGTTTCAACCGTTGAACTGAGTAACCATGAAAACCTCTACTTTGAATTCTTTGAGGTGGCTGTTTGCAGGCTTGTGCTGCGCAGTTTTGGCCGCTTGTTATGTACCGCCCAAAACAAACCTTCTCCCAGATTTGTACCCGTCCGCGATGTTGGTGGAGCCCATCAAAATGCGAGCCGGCTACGTGCACACCAGTTCGCTGATAGAGGTGAATTCACCTGATCAAGTTTGGGAGGTTAGTCTGGGATTTTCAAGACAAGATGCGGTCTTGCCATTTCCGCGGTTCTTTTGCTTGCTAGAACCTCGTAAAGGCTTGATAAGGCAAGGGCGAAACTGCCCAGATGACGAGCCGGGAGTTCACGTTAGATGGGAGATCATGCGAAGCGATGGAGTTGCAGTCCCAGGTGCTACCTATGACGCGATCATAGACAAGGCAAATGGCGAGTCATCGCGTGCATCTTTGCTAGTGGGCTTGGGAGCGTTGAAAAGCCCTGGTTTGGGCAAGTTCAGAGTTCGCCTCCACGTGCTTCGCGACTTCCCAGAACTCGACGTAACAAGTCCACAACTCATTGTCAACCTGGCATTTTTCCAGCGCAAATAGCTGTCGCGCAATTGCTCCCGATTCTCTAACCAATTCAACCGAATAGAAAGTATTCACGTGGCCGCACCTTCAATCACCACCTATTTCGACTACCGAGGCACCCCCCATGGCTTTGTCCGATTAGACGATGGCAATGGCACCGTGGAATACTTTGGTATGGCGCCTGAAAAACCAGGCTCCATGTTTGGCAGAGGAAAGATAGGATTTGGGTTGGCTACGCACGACAACCCCGATACGAACAATTCGAAGGCGGGTTATATCGATGACGTCGCTTGGGCAAAAACGATAGGAATCACAGCGGGCGACTACGCTTCGGCGCGTGCACGTGTTCAGGCACTCATCGACGACACGCCCGCCTACAACGTAATTGGCAAAAACTGCACTTGGTTTGCCAAAGAGATATTGAAGGCAGGCAATGCTCTGTACCCGGGTATCACCAGCGGCCCCAATCCTTTCAGCCTTGTCCCTAATGCAGAGCAATCGACCTTGTACACAACCGACTCAGAAGGTCGCCCAATCTTCTCTGACGCAATACGCAACCCGCTAAACACGCCTGGCACCCCCGCATACGATGCCAAAATGAACCCTGGCAACTATGGATTGCCAGCGGCACCAACAAGCACACCTAAAGCCCCAAGCGAAGACGCCGTCAAATACGACATTCGTCAAAATCCAGATGGGTCCTACACGGAAGACATTGAGTTTGCAGATGGCGGTCGGCGAAAAACTACCAGCAAAGACGTCGATCTCGACGGCGATATCGATGTAGGCACGCAAAGCTATGACGCCGATCACGATGGTATTGCCAACAGCATACGCATTGAGGTAAGCACGGCTGCTGACGGCGGCGAAAGCAGCACATGGACTGCAGATTTCAACTTTGCTTCGATAGTTACCAACACCATCACGGGCGACCAAGCACAGCCCGACCTTTTTGACGTGCTGTACGCAACAAGCGCGGGTGATGAAATCGACGGCCTGGAAGGTAACGACGCACTAGATGGCTTGGCCAGTAGCGACAAAATTGACGGTGGTAACGGCGACGATCTGATTGGTGGGGGCGCAGGCTCAGACAGTATCACAGGCGGTGCAGGCGATGACTGGATTTTTAGCGCCCATTCACTCAATGTGCCAGTACGGGTGGGGCCTGACGACTTTTGGACAGCTGCGCCGGGTGCCACGGTCTTCATTCAGGGCAAGACATGGGGAATTTACTCTGACTTGGTGGGTGGTACACCCCGAGTTCATGTCGACTATCTGGCACCGGGCAATGCAGACGACGCACCTGACGTGATTGATGGAGGTGCGGGCGACGACCATATCGTGGCTGGGGGCGGTGCCGACTATGTGGACGGCGGCTTAGACAACGACACGATTTACGGGGGCGGCGGCAAAGACCTGCTGCGCGGTGGTGACGGCGACGACTACATCTGGGGCGATGGTACGGTAGCACCCAACGGTTACTCCACTGCCGCGCCAGAAACGCATGGCAATGACTACCTCGATGGGGGCAGTGGTGATGACCAGCTGATTGGCCAAGGTGGTAACGATGCGCTGTTCGGTGGCGCTGGAGACGATACCCTGTTGGGCGATGACATTAACGAAACACTGCTCGCGGGCAGTTTTCATGGAAACGACTTTTTAGATGGCGGCGAAGGAAACGACGCACTTTTTGGAGGTGGCGGAAGCGATCAATTAGTAGGTGGTGCGGGGGATGACAATTTAGTGGGCGACGCGGGCCGCGTTGATTTGGCAGGCGCGTACCATGGTCGCGATTTTCTGGATGGCGGTAACGGTGCAGACACCTTGTCTGGCAGCGGCAACAATGACGTTTTGTATGGTGGGGCTGGCAACGACACTTTATTTGGTGATGCTGGTACCAACCCGTCGTACATCATTGAAGGCGAGTTTCATGGCAACGACACCTTGGATGGGGGTGACGGTGATGATGAAATGTATGGCGATGGCAAAGACGACATTTTGATAGGGGGCGCTGGCAATGACGTCATGCATGGCGACAATTTAAGTGAATTTGTCGCAGGCAGCTTTCATGGTAACGACAACCTCGATGGCGGTGACGGCAACGACACGCTTTTTGGTGACGGGCGCAATGATATTTTGTCAGGCGGTGCGGGTGACGACGAGTTGCAAGGCGACGCCAATCAAAACACGCTGAGCGGTGCATTTCATGGCGATGACATTTTGGATGGTGGTGATGGCAATGACCGACTATTTGGTCAGGGCGGCAGCGACCGCTTGTCTGGCGGCGCTGGCAATGATTTGCTCAAGGGTGATAGCAGTGAAGCCAATGTTGTAGGCATGTACCACGGCAATGATTATCTGGATGGCGGTGACGGGAACGACACGCTGGAGGGCGGCGGTGGCAATGATACGCTCTATGGTGGAGCAGGTAATGACATTTTGCAAGGTGATGGGGCATTGATTGACGTCAGTGCGCAGTGGCACGGAAACGACTATTTAGACGGTGGTGACGGTAATGACACGTTGTACGGCGCTGGTGGCAACGATACGCTGCTAGGCGGGGCTGGTGACGACGTCTTGCTGGGTGAAGATGGCGATGATTCGCTGTCGGGTGGGGCAGGAAACGATATTTTGATAGCCGGCGCAGGCACCAATTCTTTGGATGGCGGCGACGGCAATGACAACTTGAGCGGCGGTGCGGGCAACGACATGCTCATCGGCGGCGCTGGCGATGATGTTATCTACAGAAATGGCGGTATTGACACTATCGACGGTGGCGCGGGTGACGACACCATTCGCGCTTACGGTGCCGGAGGGGCCACAATTCTCTTTGGCCGTGGCTCGGGTCGCGACTATTTGAGCTTTGACACGTCCAACACGTCCCAGAGCAGCATTCGCTTTAAGGACGGGATCCTAGCAGCCGACGTACGTGCCTATCGCGGTGGCGCAAACACGCTAGTGTTGGGGATTGTCGGCACGTCAGATTTCATCTACGTCGAGGGCTATTCGTTCCCTGACCGCCCGTTGGTGGGTATACAGGCCACGCCGATCATCCTGCTGGCGGACGGCTCGGTTTGGGTGCCGCCGACGGCGGGCATGGGCAATTTTGGGAATATCGGTAGTGTCGCCGTGACGGCTAATGCAGACTTGCTGGTGGCGGGTACTGGCGTTCGAAGCACGATAAGAGCTGGTGGTGGTGACGACACGCTGCTCCCAAGCGCTAGCACCTACATAGGTCAAACCTACTACCTCGGTGAGGACGGCAATGACGTCATGATTGGTGGCGTTGGCGCTGATTACATGCAGGGCGGCACCGGAGACGATCTGTTGGACGGTGGGGGTGGCGCGACCGACATTCTATTTGGAGAGTCTGGCTCGAACACCTATATTTTTGCAAGAGGGTATGGCGGCAATACGCGGATCAATGCACAACGCCCTACGGGGGCGACTGCTGTTCAAACGCTATCTTTGATCGGGCTAAACCCCGGCGACGTTGAGTTGCAGCGATATGGTTCGCACGACTGATTGGAAGTCAAAGTTATTGGTGCAAGTGACATTCTAGTGATCACTTCGTTTTTTACTCCGTTGGGCTTAGGTGGGCTTGATTTCACCATCGATCAATTCAAATTTGCCAATGGTGTTACTTGGGATTTTGCAGCGATCAATGCGCATGTTTTTTCCCAAGACCAATTGCTAAACACACCCAACAGTGACTATAACGCGCCGCTAGGTGGCCCTGGCAATGACACTATTTACGGTAACGACTCCAACAACGGCTTGGTGGGTGGCCCGGGAAGCGACACCCTGTACGGCGGGAAGGGGAACGACCAATACGAAGTTCGTGAATTTGGAGACCTTGTAGTCGAACTTCCAGACGAGGGTGTTGATGGAGTTTCGTCGTTCATTTCTTACACATTGCCCACCAATGTAGAAAACCTGAGTTTGGCAACGGATGCATTTTTCGATGAACTCCTAAACAAAACTACTTATTTTTATGCCAACATCATTGGCACTGGCAATGAGCTGAATAACCAAATAAGCGGAGATAACGGCGACAACATCTTGGATGGCAAAGCGGGTGCCGATGAGTTGTATGGCCGTGGCGGCAATGACACGTATATCGTTGATAACTATGGCGACTACATTGGCGAAAATTCTTGGGATGGTATCGATACCGTCATTTCCAGTGTGTCAAGAACACTCGAGTACAGCGTAGAGAATCTGACCTTGAACGGTACCGCAAACCTCAACGGCACCGGCAATGAGCTGGCCAACCTGTTGATCGGTAACAGTGGCAACAATACTTTGAACGGTGTCACTGGGAGCGACATTTTAAAGGGTGGCTTAGGCAATGACAACTATACGATTGACGACGCAGCAGCGATGGTCGTAGAGTTAGCAGGGGAAGGCACAGATACTGTGAATGCTTCTGTTGACTATGAACTGACCGCCAATGTTGAAAAGTTGACTCTAACTGGCTCTGCACCGATCAATGCCACGGGCAACGATAGCGACAACACGTTGACAGGGAACTCGTCAAGCAACACGTTGGTGGGCAACGCAGGTAATGACGTTTTGGACGGAAAAGACGGATTTGACAATCTGTTTGGTGGGCTTGGCGACGACACCTACATCATTTCCGCCCAAACGTTTGGAACCGATTCGATTGTTGAGCTTGTAAGTGAAGGCCTGGACACCGTGCAATCGAGTGTGGAGTATTCCTTAGGCGATAATTTAGAAAACTTGACATTGACGGGAACCAGTGCAATCAACGGCTATGGCAACGAGCTTGACAACACGCTCAAAGGCAACAGTGCCGCCAACATCCTGACCGGCGGCGCGGGCAACGACACCTATGTCGTCGGCGCAGGTGACACGACAGTTGAACTGGCTGGTGAAGGAGTCGATACCGTTCAGTCCGCCATAGCCTGGACGCTAGCCGCCGAAGTCGAAAACCTGACTTTGACGGGCACGTCAGCGGTGGCGGGCACTGGCAACGCCCTTGCCAACGTCTTGACAGGCAACTCGGCTGCCAACACTTTGAGTGGCGCTGCAGGAGATGACCAATACCGTTTTAACTTGGGCGGCGGCGCTGACCGCATCATTGAAACTACTGGCAACGACCGTATCGTTTTTGGAGCAGGCATTACCAGCGGCCAAATCACAGCAACGCGCACCGGAAGCGTGGTCAAGCTGATCGTGAACGGCACAGACAGCATCAGCATTGATGAATTGAGCGCCGGCGTTTTTGCCGTGGAACAATTTGAGTTTGTGGGCGGTAGTGTTCTGGGGGCCGCATGGCTGAATGGACTCATCCCAAGCGCAGCCCCGACCGCCACCAACTTAAGCGCGGCAGAGGCCTACACCGAAGACACCGCCAAAAACCTGGTTGACATTGTCGTGACCGACTCAGACAGTGCCAACACAACGGTTACCTTGACATTGTCTAACGCGGCCGCTGGCAGTTTGAACGTGGGCACGTCGGGCACTGTGACTTCGACCTACAACGCTGGCACAGGCGTGTGGCTGGCAAGTGGTGTCAAAGCCAACGTCAACACGCTGCTGGCCGCGTTGACGTTTACGCCAACTGCCAACTTCAACAGCAACTTCACCATTGCGACCAGCGTGACCGACGGGTCTTCCGCGCCAATTACCGGCAGCAAAGCCTTTACCGGTACGGCGGTGAATGACGCACCCACGGGGGCAGTCACTATCACGGGCATCGCTGCGCAAGGACAAACATTGACCGCCACCAACACTTTGGCGGACGTCGATGGCTTGGGCACCATCAGCTACCAATGGAAGGCTACTGGTGTTGTGATCGCTGGGGCAACCAGCAGTACGTTGCTGCTGGCAGCTGCTCAACTGGGCAAGACAATCACAGTCTCGGCGAGTTACACCGACGGCAAAGGGACTGTGGAGAGTGTGCTCAGCCCAGCGACCACTGCCGTTGCTGCCGCTCCGATTGTCGGTACGGCGGGTGCAGACATCTTGAATGGCACGACGGGAGCCGATCAATTGGTTGGGCTTGCAGGCAACGACACCTATGTCGCTAACAATGTGGGCGACGTTATTGTTGAAAACCTCAATGAAGGCACTGACCTGGTCAACGCGTCAGTCAGCTATACGCTTGCCGCCAATGTTGAAAACATCACCCTGACAGGCACGACAGCCATTAACGCGACTGGCAATGCGCTGGACAATACTTTGACAGGCAACAGCGCGGCGAATGTTTTAACGGGCGGCGCTGGCAATGACTTGTACATCGTGGGCACTGGTGACACGACGATTGAAGCCTTGGGTGCAGGAACGGACACGGTGCAAAGCGCAATCGCCTGGACACTGGCTGCCAACGTCGAAAATTTGATTTTGACCGGTTCGGCTGCCGTCAGCGGCACAGGCAACGCGCTTGACAATACGCTGACTGGCAACACTGCTGCAAACGTACTCACAGGGGGCGCAGGCAACGACCTCTATGTCGTAGGTACGGGTGACACCACCATCGAAGCTTTGAATTCCGGAACCGACACCGTCCAAAGTGCCATTGCTTGGACATTAGCTGCCAATGTCGAAAATTTAACTTTGACTGGCAATGCCGCCGTGAATGGCACGGGCAACGCTGACGCCAACGTTTTGATTGGTAACCTGGGTGCCAACACGCTGACGGGCAATGCAGGAGCCGACACTTTGCGCGGTTTGGCAGGTGCTGACAGTCTTGTAGGCGGCTCCGGCAACGACACCTATTGGCTAGACCGTGGCTACGGCGCTGACAGCATCACTGAGAACGACACGACCGCTGGCAACACGGACTTGGCGCGGTTTGAGACCGGCATAGCAACCGACCAACTCTGGTTTACCCATGTTGGCAACAACCTAGAAGTGAGCATCATCGGCACAGCAGACAAGTTCACGCTCAACAATTGGTACTTAGGCAACCAGTACCACGTCGAACAGTTCAAAACCAGCGATGGCAAAACCCTGTTGGACAGCCAGGTGCAAAATTTGGTGAGCGCCATGGCCGCATTTGCACCACCGGCAGCTGGGCAAACGACGCTGTCCGCTGCCTATTCAACCGCGCTTACGCCGGTGATTGCCGCCAACTGGATTTGATCGGGTTTAAAGACGGTGGCATCGGATTGAACGATGCCACCGTTGGATTTAATTAAATCCCCCCATTTCTGAATGTTGCGCCCAGAAATAGTCAACGTATCTTGGTTTCATCACCAACCCCTGAAAGTAAATGATGAAAAACCCAAGATTGACAATTGCCACTATCTCCAGCGCCGCCCTGGCCACCCTCACCCTGATCACCGCATGTGGAGGCGGTGGCAGCGCCAATACAAGCGCGACAGCCTCCAGTGCGACCGGGCAAACTCCAACGGCACCGGCGATTGTCGCGACACCGCTTGCAGGGTCTATTCCCACGGTCCCTGCACTGCCAGCCATCCCAGCAACACCTACTTCGAATTCCCGCTTCCAGGCTCCGGTTCAAGCCATTCCCGCTCCCAGCTACCCGGCGGGCAGTGCAGCCTTGTCCGAATTCAATGGGTTGAACGCGCAACGGGCCCAATGCAATCTGGGTCTGTTGACCGACAGCCTGCCCTTGCGCCGGGCCGCTGAAAACCACGCCACCTACCTCGACACCTACTACCTCCAGGCCATGGCTCCGGCTGGATTGAGCCCGCATACCCAATACACCCAGTTCCTGAACAACTTCACGGGCAGAACAGCGCTGGATCGCCTGAACTACCAAGGGTACAAGGGCTTGTTCGAACACGAGACACTCATACCCTACGGACCGGCAACTGACGCGGTCCGCGCATTTTTGGCGGCACCCTACCATGCCCAAGTCCTCCTAGGAACAGCCACCGATGTCGGCATTGCCAGCCCAGCGCAGGGCGCATCCGGGGCCGCTGTGTTTGAGTTTGGCGTCACTTCCAAGCACCAAAGACTGGGTGATGGCGTTTTAACCTACCCCTGCCAAGGCACCACCGGAACTGCACTCAAGTTGGAGGCTGAGGTTCCATCACCCTATGCACCGCGCAATCTGAGAGCCAACCCCATTGGCCAGCCCCTGTACTTCTTTGTTTATGAAAAAACCCTTGTCCTACCCCCCGGACAAAAAACCCTGATCGAGGTGACTGATTTGGTTGTCAGTGAAGTGGTTTCTGGTGCAGCCGTTGAAATGCTGAACGTCATGACCGCCGAAAACGATGCCGCTGGGTCTTTGATGGGAATCGGTTTCGCCTATGTAGCACCCCATCTGCCCTTGAAAGCAATGACTCAATACAGGGTCAAGGCCAGCGTGCGCAGCAAAGCCGACAACAAAACTAGTCTGGTGGACTACACCTTCACGACGGGCAGTTGAATTGGCAGGGTAAATAGGCAGGCAAAGGTACCGGACGCAGTTGCTGGCCCAGTGACGGCACCCAGCGCCTGCACCCGGGCCTGACCCCGCGCCCGGCAAAGTAGCAAGCCAAATCCAAAGAAACAACAAGTTCGCAAATGCGCACAGATACAGAAAAGGAACCCCCCATGCTCCAACTACCCAATGGCCGCATCAAAATGTCGGCCAGCGAAGAAGCCACCTACCGAGAATTCTCTGGATTGACGGCCATTCCGTCGACCAAAGCTGACTTCACCCAGACGCTGCTGAATGCGGCATCGACCATGCGTGACAGATTGAAATCTGGCGATGTACAACCCAAAGACAACATCATCAGGGCAGAAATGATCGAGGACTACTTGGCCAGTCCCCACGAGGCTGACGTATTGAAGCGTCATCGCGACTGGCGAGCAGCGGGCTGCCCTATCGGTGAGGAGGCACTGCGCCAAGCCGGATTGTCTAGCCCGGCCTTAGATCGGCTGGAGCGAGAGCGTAACGCAGGGGAAGGGGAGGAGTCGTTCAGTCAGGTTCAAGGCGACCGATTGCCGCCGCAAATTGGCCCAAACGAATCCGGCAGCCTCTGTCAAGACGGCCTACCTTTAAACCTGAAGCCTGGCGTCACGTCTTGGATCACCGTGCAGTCTGCATTGGCTCAGGCAGATATTTTTGACGATTGGGAGGCAAGACACGAATGAATCGTTGTGCGCTGGCTTTGCACTGGCTGTATGGCAATTCCCTGAAGTGCGACAGCCACAGGAGTTGGAAACAGGCGCAATGAAACTCAAAACCGTAAAGGATGACAGTCAATGAACTACTGGAAAAGAATGGCCAAAGAGAGCATTCGGTTGTATTTTTTACCGCTGATTGGTGCCTATCGTGCGATGCGAGATGAACTGGCAAACCTTGACCCAAAACGCCGCCCCGCACTTTGCGAAAAATGCGGCGCTCCGATCAAAGTCGGGCGGCACTGAAATCAGTGAAACTAGTGAAATCAGGCCGCGAGTCGCAGGTCACCGCCGCCAATCACCAAGTTTGACTCGGTGGCTTGGTGATTCGGCGCAATAGTCAACTTGGTCGATTGATCAGCCCATTGGTTTCTACCCAACATTGGGGATGAGCGTTGCTGTAATTCAAGCTAGACTGAATTGAACCTCATCGCCAATCCCAGTCTTTTGGAGCCTGCCATGCGCCTTGCCACCTTCAATGTCGAAAACATGTTTGATCGCGCCAAGGCGCTCAATGGACAGGACTGGGAGGAGGGGCAACCTGCTTTGGAAGCGCACAAGGAACTGAACACCCTGTTCAATAACAGCAGCTACAGCGTAGCCGATCAACGTCGCATGCTCAAGCTGATGGGCGACCATGGTTTACTCAAGACTGACGAAGGACCGCTGCTCATCATTCGCAAAATTCGCGGAAATCTGATCAAACGACCCCGTGTGGGGGAGCCAGAAATTGTTGCTACAGGCCGCAAAAGCTGGATCGGCTGGGTTGAATTGAAAACTGAACCGGTCAATGAGGTCGCAACACTCAATACCGCACGGGTTTTACATGCCGTGGCAGCAGACATCCAGGCCGTCGTTGAGGCGGAAGATCGAACCACGTTGCGCCTGTTCAACCAACAATTGTTGCCTGAAGTCGGTGGCAAACCCTTTGATCATGTGATGCTGGTCGATGGCAACGATGAGCGTGGCATTGACGTAGGGCTGATGACAGGCGCCAAGTACCCCATCGTGAGCATTCGAAGCCACGTTGATTCGACTGACAGCAAAGGACAGATATTCAGCCGTGACTGCGCGGAGTACCAAGTGGCCCTGCCCAGTGGTGAATTCCTGTGGGTGATGGTCAATCATTTCAAGAGCAAAGGCTATGGAAAACCGGCGGCCAACGATGCCAAGCGCAAACGACAGGCCAAAAGAGTTCGTGAGCTTTACTACCAGCACATTGCCGATGGCGATACGCTGGTCGCCGTAATTGGTGACCTGAACGAAATACCGGCCAACGGTCCCATGGATCCGTTGTTGCGGCAAGGGTCGACTCTAAAAGACATATCCCAACACCCAAAGTACAAAAGTCAAGGTCGCCCAGGCACCCATGGCAATTGCACGGCGTCTGGCAAGCTGGACTACATCTTGCTGTCGCCTGCTCTGTTTGCGAAGGTCAAAGACGCGGGTGTCGAGCGCCGGGGTATCTGGGGTGGCACAAAAGGCACCTTGTGGCCACACTTCCCGGAGATTACGACCGCAGACGAAGCGGCTTCGGACCATGCGGCGCTTTGGGTGGATCTTGATGTGTGAGCGGGCATGTTGACTTTGGTCGCTTGCTTTGACAGGGGTCGTTGCGAGCCTGCTTCTGGTAGGTCACCAGCACTGTATCCGCACAGCCAAAGTTGCGCAGGTGAGTTTTGACAGTATTCTGAATTAGCCTTCAAAGCAAACGCAACCCGTGTTTGCGTAAGGAAAACTTGAAACTGGAGACTGTCATGCTCAATAAATTTTGGTTCAGCTACCACGCCGCCGTTGCTCCTCTGTGTGAGCGAGGATTAACAGTAATGGTCTACCTGACTCGGTGCGTTGAGCTGGCCACCATCCATCACTATCGCAAGTCCCAACCGAAGCAACTGACCGCAACATCGGAGACACGATACGGAATTTGATCCGTCGCAGTAATCGGAAAAAATGCGAAAGGAAGCTCACATCACAGTTTTGTACTCAATTGAATTCGAATTGCGTTTCAAAGTGCAGACGTGGCGATTTCCATCCATACCACTCCGGGCTGCTTTTCAATGACGATGCGGTGGCCTTCGAGCCGATAGGTCATTTGACAATGCTGTCGTGGGTTGGACAAAACGTCGGGGTTCAAGACGACATAGTTTTGCCCTGCCGCATGGCGCACCGATCTTGTCACCAGTCCTGGATGCCCTTCGCGGTGAAGTCTTGCGCCTACCAACTGGGCTGTGGCGTAGTCGGTTTTGTGAAGCAAGCCTGAATCTGTGATGGTCACTGGCCGCAGGTCTACGAGCGCCGCATCGCAGGCGACCTCATACAGCTTGCGTTCACCAATGACTTTTTCTTTTTCAAACCCTGCGTCAGTCAGGAATCCGCTGAACCAGTGGTAAGTGGTTTCATGCACGGAGGTTTCCACCTTGTCACACCCATACCAAACCCCAAATGAGCCGTCAGAGAAGCGGCTGGCTTGCCAGTGCGTGAAGGGCCACCCAATCGCGTTGAACCATTCGGCATCCTCAAACGGCCTGTGAATTACCGGCGTTCGAGATTGATAGGGCGGTGGTTTAACTTCGTCTTCAACTTGTTGCGCAAGTGCCCATTCCTCTGGACTGATGGATAAGTCATCAAACAGGTCTTGAGATACGGCTATGGAAACAATGTTGCGAAAGACGTTGCGGTGAACATCTGTTAGCGTGAGGCGGGAGAACAACTGATCCATCAAAAATACGCCGTTAAACCCCACGCGCCCGATCAAGATACGCACGAACCATCAACAAGCCTGCAAAACCCCATTCCTTCACGATGTCTACGGGGGTGAGGTTATCAAATGCCTTGTTGCGTGTGGACATCCAGCGGTAGGCCAAGTCACGGTTTTGCGGGAACAGCAAGCGCAGATTCTTGTGGATACCCAGCAGATGGCCGACACGCTCAAACTGATCGCGGCTGGTGCCGATAGCCTCGCCCTTGCGGTAGCGCGTTAGTGCAGCGCGGTTGCTGGTGGCAATACCCAAGAGCGCCGCTTGATCCTCCGTGGGCAACTTCCAGTGATCCAGCAGGGTCATCACCATTTTGGCGAGTGCGCCCCGGTCTTGGGTTACTAGGGGCTGGTGCTCAAGTACGGCTGTCATTTTTGCATTCCGTTGTGGCATTTGCTTTGATGAAATGAATTATAGCGTTTCTATACTATTAATACAATTTTCGTTTTAATAATACTTTGCAAGCGGTCGACGCAATCCGACCGCAAACGGGGCAACCCGGGCATTTGTCCAGCATATCCGTACTATTTTTACGCGCAACTTTTTCACGGGGACCCCTTCAGGGCGAAATGTTTGAACTGAAATTGCCCCCCAAATGTCCCAACATAGTCATTCAAACTGGTGATCAAGGGCGTTCACGCGTGAACGTTTTAGGGCTTGGATCAGTTTGGGCTTGACCTTGCGCTCTGCGCCACAAGCACATCAGCCCGCTAGGCTATGGCGGGAATCATTTTGAAATCAGTGGTTTTCTACTACGCATTCAAATTTGCCTCTCGCCAAACTCGTGCGACTCTTGGGAATGAAAAATTTTCAACCCTTTGGCGAGGTAATGTCGCTAACTCTAGGATCAAATCCCGTCTGGTCAAACCAACTTGCCGTTGCTGACGGCAGTGTGCCAGTCTCTGCGCGACCTCGAGAGTGGAGTCAAGTTTTGCATTTTAATGCAACAACGTCAAAGCCGGCCCCAATGTCGATTCGTTGCCAAACACTGGGCGATATTTTGTGAGCTCCATTTTGACTGAGGCCGACCTTTTAGAACTTTCCGGCTTGAAGCAGGGGGCGGCACAAGCAAAATTTCTCCAGCGGGCATACGGTTTGAATGTGCCACAACGTCCTGACGGACGTGTGCGAGTGACTTGGGAAGCTATTAACCAAGCACTTACACGAACCAAAGTCGCACCTGCGCAGGGTCCACGGTGGACGAAATGAGACCGCGTGACAGATTCTCGGCTTCTGGCTTGCTACCCCGTATGGAGTCGCGTCCACGTAAGGACGGCTTGACTACCTATCGGTACCACACGATTGCAGGAAAAGCCATCAATTTGGGTACTGACAAGTTGCTGGCAATCCGTGCGGTGCTAGACCTGCTCGGTCGCACACCAGACCTTGGTACGGTCAACAGCCTTTGGCGACTTTATCAAGAGTCACCCGATTGGAAACGACTCAAGGATGACACCCAACGAGATTACATTCAGTGTTCCAAACCCCTCCTTTTGGTGTTTGGTGAAGTTCTTGCGGCGTCCATCAGGCCGGCTGACATTTCTCGCTACTTGCGCGTTGAACGGGCCAATGCGCCCGTGCGAGCCAATCGGGAAAACTCGCTCCTCTCCAATTTGCTGAGCGTCGCGATCAACCGGGGGGACATCGATACAAACCCTTGCAAACAAGTGCGACGAAATCAAGAAACGCCACGCCGAGTTGAACCTGGAACTGCACAAATTAATGCATTGGTGAAGTTTGCGTTTGGCAAAGCTGGGCAATGGTCAGTCATTGTCATGGCCGCTGAGTTTGCATCATTGGCTGGGCCGCGCCAGATCGAATTTTTGGGCATCGAATGGTCGGCAATTGGAGCGACTGAAATCCGCATGAAACGAGCCAAACAGCGTAAAGGTGCCACAGAAATCATAGACATCGTAGAGGTGTCGCCTGCGATGGCTGAATTGCTAGCGCGCCTGAACGAAGTTCGTAAGAATGATTGCCAGATCGTGTTTCCAAATAGACATGGAAATGCTTACACCCGATCAGGTTTTAAAGGAATGTGGGGAAAACTGATGAAAGCCGCGACTGAGGCCAAGGCAATTAGCCAACACTTCACTTTTCACGATTTACGGGCGTTCTATGCTACCCAACACAAAGCGAAAACGGGAATTCAAGCCAATTTACACAAAAATCCTGCGACCACGGCAAGGATTTACGAGAGATCGACCGAGTCAAAAAGACAGTCTTTATAGACGGTCAATTACCACGGTGGTAATTTATGTGGGATATTTGACTGGAAACAATCACAGTGCGCTATTCAGTTTGTAGCGTCAAACTCTGTGGTGGCATTGGAGAAACTTGGGGTGGCTGATGGGGCTCGAACCCACGACAACAGGAATCACAATCCTGGACTCTACCAACTGAGCTACAGCCACCGTCGACGGATTATAACGTCCTATCCTTCCTCTAACCTCCGGCAGCGCTTGAAACTTGCGCGGCCTTCGCCGGTTTGGCGACCATGATTTGCGCCTTGAAGCGCTCTTTCAAAAGATTGTAGTAGGCCATGCTTTCGGCACTGCTCCAGCCCTGCAGGTATTGGGTGACCTCTTGTTTTGCCACGTTGTCTGCAGGAGCAGGGCGCGCCGAGGCGGCGTTGATTTTCACAATGGCATAGCCTTGCGCTCCTAAGTCGACCCCAATCCAGGCTGGCAGTGCGGAAACGTCTGCCCGCAGCGCGCCTTCAACAACTTGAGGGGCCATATTTTGCGGTTGGTCGCGCGATACTGTGACTGCAGCAGGCAAGGCAGCGGCGGTTGGGTTTGCTTTCCAGGCGGTTAATTTGTCAAGACCATCTTTTTTGGCGAGGGCCAGCGCTTGTTGCCCCGCCAATCTGTCGCGAACGACGCTTCGAACGTCGTCCAAAGGCAATGTTCGCGCAGGCGTGTGCAGGGTGACGCGGGCCGCCACCAGTTGGTTGGAACCGGTCTCAACAGCCTCAGTATTTCGCTTCTTCTCGATGGAGTCAGCATTGAAAATTGCCGCAAGCAATTTAGGATTGGTCAGGACGCCTGTCGCACCCGGCAGCGGTGCACGCGACAAGCCAGATGCGGACATGATCTCTAGTTTCAGGCGATCGGCGACGGGCTTCAAGCTGTCTGACTGTTCATACACACCGTTGGTGAAGGCTTCTGCATCTGCCGCGAAGGCGGTTTTGGCTTGCTGCGTTTTCAGATCAGCTTCCATGCCGGGACGCAGCTCTTCAAAACTCTTTTGTTTGGGCTCTTTGATGTCGGTCAGTTTGATGATGTGGTAACCAAAGTCAGATTCAACCACCTCGCTGATATCGCCTTTTTTCATGGCGAAGGCTGCGTCTTCAAATGGTTTGACCATGGCACCTCGGCCAAAAAAGTCCAAGTCGCCACCGGACGGAGCAGAGCCCGTGTCTTGCGAATTTTTCTTGGCCAGGTCGGCAAAACTGTCGGGGGCTGCACGCACTTGGGCCAGCAATTCTGTGGCGCGGGCTTTGGCCTTGTCGCGGTCGCTTGCAGCGGCTGCTTTGGGTGAATTGATCAAGATGTGGCTGGCCCGGCGCTCCTGAGCACCACTCAATCGGGCTTGATTTTGCTCGTAGTAGGTTTTCAGGTCAGCTTGGTTCAGCGTTATTTTCTTTTTGATGGCGTCCAGGTCGAGCACCACGTACTGGATGTTGGCTGATTCAGCGGCCTTGAATTGAGCAGCATTCTCTTTGTAGTAAGCGTCGAGCTCAGCGTCTTTGGGCGCCACTTTGCTAGTGTATTTAGTGGCCGACAGCATCAGAACCTGAACTTCACGGCGTTCAAAATAAGCGCCCAGCGAAACGGCCGCTTGCTTGGGCGCTGCAAACGCGGTGGAATTGATACCGTTTTGCACCTGCGCCAGTGACAGGTCTTTGCGGATTCGCGCTTCGAAGCCTTCTGGCGTCAGCCCTTGGCCTGCGGCAAGTTGGCGGTAGCGGTCTTTGTCCAGTGAACCATCTGCCAGCCGGAGTGACGCGATGGTTGGGTCTTGCTGGAGTTCACGGGCCAGTTTGACGTCACCGGTTTGCAGTCGCGACTTCTCAACGGCTGCAGCGTAGACGCGGTCCCGCACGATGCGCTCGAGGGTTGCGTAACGGGCTTCGGGCGAGTCCAGCAGCTTAGGGTCGATTTCTGGCCTGGACGCCCGAATTCGATCAACTTCGATTTTGTGCGTGGCGTCCCATTCGGCTTGCCCTATCTCGTTGCCGTTGACTTGAGCCACGGGGGCACCCTTGTCGCGCATTTTGTTGTACCCGTCAACGCCGAACAGCACGAACGATGGAATGATGAGCAAGAACATCACGAACATCATGACCTTCGTGTGCTTGCGGACAAAATCAAACATTACCTTACCTTTGCATTCGTATCGAAACTGGCCGACCCGTGTCGTGCCGCGAAACCCTGGGGTTCATCTGACAAAAAAACAGCCACAAAAAAGGCGAACCGCAGGTTCGCCTTCAGGTTGCCTTCAGTTGTCAGGTTGAGGGATGGTGAGTGATGACGGGCTCGAACCGCCGACCTACGCCGTGTAAAGGCGCCGCTCTACCAACTGAGCTAATCACCCAAACCTAAACTATTTCAAAGAAGTGCGTTGCGCCCAATTTCAGTTGACGGCATCTTTCAATGCCTTGCCGGGGCGGAACTTTGGAACCTTGGCTGCCTTGATTTTAATCGCTTCGCCGGAACGCGGGTTTCTGCCCAAGCGGGCAGCGCGTTTGCCAACGGCAAAAGTACCGAAACCGACCAGTGACACTGACCCGCCCTTTTTAAGTGTGGTCTTGACGGCGCCAATGGTTGACTCCAGGGCACGGGTTGCAGCCGCCTTGGAAATATCGGCGTGTTTTGCAATGTGCTCAATTAATTCGGTTTTATTCACAAAGAACCCCTTTTTTAGGAGGAAAAGTTAGTCGGGTTGTCTCATCATAGTTTTGCGGCTTGCGTGGTCGACGGATCTTTTGGCTCGTAACAACGGTGCTGCGCGAGGGCGGATTTTAGACTGAATTGCAGGCATGAACGCCAGTCAACGAACACATTTTTACCAAGTGATCGTGAAAATATAAATCGCAAAAATCGGGCTTTTTGCAGTGTATTTCCACTTGACAAACTCAATTGAAGGCAAAACCACAAGCCAACTGCCGGGCCAGCGTGGTTGCCAAAACTTGAATTCGCCGACGTCAGCCAATTTTGTTGATGCTCAGCAAAATTTGTTGGCGCTCAAATCGCTGCCGCAATGGCGCGACCCACATCGCTGGTGCTGGCGGTGCCGCCAATGTCGGCAGTGCGCGGGGCGCCGCTTTTTGGATCAAGCACTTTTTCAATCGCGGCCAGCACGGCGTCGTGCGCTTCGCGGTAGCCCAAAAAGTCCAACAACATGGCGCCACACCAAATTTGACCAATCGGATTGGCGATTCCCTGGCCAGCGATGTCAGGTGCCGAACCATGCACTGGTTCGAACAGGGAAGGGAAGTTGCGCGTGGGGTTGAGGTTGGCGCTGGGTGCAATGCCAATGGTGCCCGTGCAGGCGGGCCCCAAATCGCTCAAAATGTCGCCAAACAAATTGCTGGCAACTACTACATCAAAAAAATCGGGGCGCTGTACGAAGTGCGCGGTCAGGATGTCGATATGGAATTTGTCGACTTTCACGTCAGGATAGTGCTTGCTCATTTCGACAACGCGCTCGTCCCAATACGGCATGGTGATGGCAATGCCGTTGGACTTGGTGGCGCTGGTCAGGTGTTTTTTGGGACGTGACGCGGCCAATTCAAAGGCAAATTTCAGCACCCGGTCAACGCCATGGCGGGACATGACGGTTTCTTGCATCACGATCTCGCGGTCTGTGCCGGGGTACATGCGGCCACCAATGCTGGAGTACTCGCCTTCGGTGTTTTCACGCACGATGAACATATCTATCTCGCCGGGCGCGCGTGCACTGCCATCACGGCGAACCACGGGCGCGATGATGCCAGGCATCAAGCGTGCAGGGCGCAGGTTGACGTACTGGTCAAATTCGCGTCGAAACAGCAACAGCGAGGCCCACAGCGACTCGTGGTCAGGAATTTTGGCGGGCCAACCCACTGCGCCAAAGTAAATAGCGTCGTGGCTACCAACTAGCTCTTTCCAGTTGTCAGGCATCATCTTGCCGTGCTTTTCAAAATAGTCCCAGCTTGAAAAATCAAAGTGGTCGAACTGCAAGTTGATGTCAAATTTGGACGCGACGGCTTCCATCACGCGCACGCCTTCTGGCATGACTTCTTTGCCAATGCCGTCTCCTGGGATTACGGCAATGCGGTGGGGTTTGTTCTGCTGGGTCATTCAATTCATTCCTGAAAAATTAAAAAGCTGATAAGTTAGGAAAGCACCCAAGTGGTCAAGATGTGCGGGGCGACGCGCCAATCCGCACCACTAACATGACTCCCACGGCCGTCATCACCGTGCCTGCCACTGTCACCCAGGTGACGACTTCGTTGAACAAAAGCCAGGCGAGCAATGCCGTGGCGGGTGGCACCAAATACATCAAACTGGTGACTTGGGCCGCAGCACCGCGTTGAATCATCAGGTACAGCAGCGAACTGCCACCCAACGTCAGGGCCAGCACAGACCAGGCCATGGCCAGCGCGAGTTCAAGGTTCCACTGCATGGATTCACTTTCTAGCAAGGCCAAGGGCAGCACGGTGATGAAGGCGGCCGTCAGTTGCACGACGCTGGCGGTGCGCACGTCGCAAGGGGCGACAAACTGCTTTTGGTACAAAGTGCCCACCGTGATGCCCAACAAAGCACCCACAGCCAGCGCCAAGTTGTGCCAATCTGCCTCAGCACCTTGCCCGAATTTGCGCGACACCACCATGATCAAGCCGACCAACCCCAGGGTCAATCCAGCCCATTGGCGTCGGCTGATCACGCTACCCGTTGAAGACAGCCAGAACGCCGTCAAGACCGGTTGCAAACCCACAATCAAGGCCGCCAGGCCTGAGCCCATGCCTAATTTGACCGCCGCCCAAACACCACCCAAGTAGCAGCCGTGCATCAAGACGCCCGTCACAGCCAAGTGGCCCCACTGCGCGCGGCCCTGCGGCCAACGGACTTTGGCGATCCAAATCCAGGGCAAAAAGCACAGAATGGACAGCGCAAACCGAACCGATAAAAATTTGAGGGGCGGCGACAGGGGCATGCCGTAGCGGGCGACAATGAAACCAGTGCTCCAGATCATCACAAAAACGGCTGGCATTGCGCGAAGCCAGACATCGGGTTTGGAGAGCGCATGCTGGGAAAGGTTTGAATCGCTCAATCTGCTTGATCCCATGACGCCCGAGGAATCACCTCTTAACCCGTGCCCGAATTTCAGGCAGCGCCTTTTGCAGGTAATACACCATAGACCAAACGGTGAACAAGGCCGCAATCCAGATCAGCCAGGTGCCCCACAGGTGGGTGTCGATCATGCCGAACACCAGCCCGTCGTACAACAAAAACGGGATAGCCACCATTTGCGCCACCGTTTTGAGCTTGCCGATCATGTGAACGGCGACGCTTTTGGAGGCGCCGATTTGCGCCATCCATTCGCGCAAGGCCGAGATAGCGATCTCACGGCCAATGATGATCAGTGCGACAAACACGTCGGCTCGTTGCAAGTGAACCAACACCAGCACGCAGGCGCAAACCAAAAACTTGTCGGCCACGGGGTCTAAAAATGCCCCAAAAGACGAGGTCTGGTTGAGCTTGCGAGCCAGGTAGCCGTCCAGCCAATCAGTCCAGGCAAAGACCACAAACATCACTGTCGCCACAAGGTTGCGGGTGGCGGCGTCAAACGGCAGATAAAACACGCCCACGATCAAGGGAATCGCGACGATGCGCGTCCAGGTCATGATGGTGGGAATGGTGAGGAACATGGGTTTATTGTGGCATGCGGTTTTGACAAAGGTGGAGTTTTGCTGCTTCAAAACCAAAAAAGAACCTGCAGGTTCTTTTTTTCGAAAACAAGGTAAAAATGCTCAAATTTTCAATAAAATAGGCCTCTAGCTCTCGAATTAATTTAATAGTTTGCTATACTATTAATAGTAATTTGTGTGCAGCACTAGAACTGTGGGTTTGCCCCAAGCCAGATACCGTAAGGCATTTGAATCGTCATCTAATGACAATTCGTATATCGCTTTTCCAACTGCCAGCGCCTCTAATGCAGCGCTTATGACCACTGTTTTTACAACTGTTATGACAACTGCATTCACAATTGTTTTGCCAACTGCTCAATGGTGATTGCCTTCACCCCCGCAGCCAGGGCCGTGCTGTCGACGTGGTGGCGCGCTGGTCGGTGCACCAGCCAACTGCCTGCAAGCGGTTGCGCGTTCAAACCGGTGGGCCAAGACTTCGCCAGCGACAGCATCGGGCGGGCCATGTCGGCGCTGGGGCTGCGGCTGGCCTTGGCCTCCAGCATCCACATCCCCGCTGCGCGAGTCTTGCTGGCAGGTGCGGGCATGATTAAAGCTACCTCTAACCCTTGTTGATCCCGAAAGTAATACAGCTCACGCCTTCGACCTGCAAACGGCGAAACTTGGACGAGTCTTGCACGGCGCTGATTGACAGCACATCGCGCTCCAAGTAAGTTTGCAAGTACGACGCAAACCACAGACTTGCGTTGCGGGGCTTTTGCAGAACTTCAGGATAGCCGCCCTTGAGCAGGCCGACCTTTGGGGTTTCAGACAGCGCTAGCGGCAAAAGTTGCAACACAGCCGCGCGGCCCGCCATGGACTCGCTCACGTTTTGCATCAAGCCCGATTTCTGCGAGCCTGTCAGCAGCCATTGGCCCTAGGAGCCTGGGCGGCAGAACGGCATCAGTCCAAATCGCCGAGAAATCGGTTTCGTTTTGCGATACCGCCTGCGCCAATAGCGACGGCTATTGGCTTGCCGCTATCACCAAACGCTACTCGATTTTCGGTAATTTTGACTCGAATCCTTCTGCCGCCCAGACTCCCAGCGCTGCGGAAAACGGTCGATGCGACTCCTGATGAAGTTGAACAGTTCGTGCAGGTTCTGAATTTCGTCCAAGATGATAGGCGGTTTGATGCTGTCCAAAAACCCTTGCGGATCCGCCCGAAAGCGGCCCACAATATTTGGATCTTCAAATCAGTAATAGCCCGCGTTTGGGAAAAGTTGGCGC
>JANNCN010000006.1:0-29016 GCA_031386665.1 Rhodoferax sp.
TGGCGCAGGCGGTTTCATCACTTCACTTTTTATGGATTCATGCTGTGCTTTGCAGCCACCAGTGTGGCCACGCTGTACCACTACGCCTTCGCTTGGCCTGCGCCTTATGCGCTGACCAGTTTTCCGGTGTTGTTGGGCACCGTCGGTGGCTTGGGCTTGCTGATTGGCCCGGCAGGCCTGTTTTGGCTGAATTTGCGCCGCCACCCCATGCACGGCGATGTGGCGCAAAAACCGATGGATCTGGCCTTCATTGCCTTGCTATTTTTCACCAGCCTGACGGGGCTTGCGCTGCTGATTTGGCGCGACTCTGGTGCCATGGGTCTGCTGCTGGCGATTCATCTGGGCGTGGTGATGGCTTTGTTTGCCACGCTGCCGTATGGCAAATTCGCCCACGGTGTTTACCGCAGCGCAGCGCTTTTGAAAAATGCGATTGAACAGCGACAGCCGAGCCGGTTGAAGATGGGATCAGAGTGAGCCTTGGGCTGGACGCAGAGGCGGGCGGCATAGTTGAGTAGAAATAATTGCTATAATATACATAGCAAACTATATATATTATTCGGGAGTCAGAGGCATTTTTCGTTCACAATTTGAGCAAATTCAGCTATCTTTGATAAAAAAGAACCTGCAAGGTGGGCTATCCCCTTAGCTCCACAGGCGTAATTTCTGCTGATTTTTTGGGCAAATCGACAATGTTGCGGTACGTCACTGGCTTTGTGACGACGGCTTGTTCAAGCAGTCTATAAAACAGCAATCCGCGCGAACGCGAAGTTCGTCGATTGAAGCGAAATACAAACTCGTCCAAGTAGTAGGCCAATTGCTCAGGCTGTACAGCGCCTTGGTGTGTTCCCAAGAGCCAGCGCTGTAACAAGGCGGCCACCCGGTGTACACCCGGCATCGATTCATGGGCCGGTGTGGATGAGCCGTCGTGAATGGTCTGTTTGTGCTTGAAGCCGTTTTGCTGGAGCCGACTGTACGAGCGCGAGCCGTCGGTGTGAATCAGCGCCCCAGCTAGAACCGAGGATTTGATGAAGTCAATCAGATGTGCGCTGTCACCACGCTCGACTTGCTCAATGCGGATTCTTCCAAATCCTTTGGGGCTGAGCATTTCAACGGCAATGACCACGACCACCTTGTCCGTACCACTCTTGCGCCCTGCCGCGCTTCTGGGGTTATCCCCCTGTGTGAGGGCGAGAAAGGTTTCATCGACCTCAACTACGCCATGCAGTAGTTCGCGCTCGGGGCGAACCATGGCGCGGCGAAGCCGATGCAGCATGGCCCAAGCGGTCTCGTAGCTACCCAGCCCCAACACGCGTTGCAAACCCAAAGCGTTGGCCCCATGCTTTTGGCTGGTGATAAACCAAATGGCAGCAAACCAGACCCGCAGCTCAGTGCGCGTCTTGTCAAAGATTGTCCCTGCGGTGGCCGTCGCTTGATACTTACAGGTAGCGCAAATAAGTCTGCCACGGCTGATCGCCTGAACCTGCGAGATGCTTTCGCACTTTGGACACGCTAGGCCTTGCGACCAGCGAAGCGTCTCCAGGTAGTCGCGACAGCCCTGCTCGGTGTGGAACCAATCCAGGTACTGGCCCCAATTCACTGGGTAATCGACGCCTCCTTTGGGCTGCTTCTTTGGCTTGCTCATCAGCCGATTCTGACACCAGTGGAGCTAAGGGGATAGCCCACCCTGCAAGTTCTTTTTTTTTGTAAAATCGGGCGCAACGAAGAAATAGCCCTCAAACAACTCAAAACCACCCCATGACGCAAACTCCAAACATTTCACGGCGCACCGTCCTGCAAGCCACTGGTCTCATCACCGCTTCGGTCGCAGCGCCCAGCGTGATGTCTCAAGCCAACTGGCCCAGCAAACCGATCCGCTTTGTGGTGCCGTTTGCACCCGGTGGCACGTCTGAAATCGTTGCCCGGTCGGTGGCGGTTGAGCTGACCAAGCAGCTCGGCCAAAGCGTCTTTGTTGAGAACAAACCCGGTGGCGCGGGCGTCATTGCCATGCAAGAGGTGGCCAAAGCCGCACCCGACGGCCACACCTTGATTTTGACCCACGTCGGCACCCTGGCCGTCAACCCCTACATGCTGAGCAACCAGCCGTATGACGTCAACAAAGACTTCATGCCCATCACACTGTTGGCCAAAGTGCCCAACGTGTTCGTCATTCACCCCGACGTCCCCGCCAAGAACTTTCAGGAATTCGTGGCGTACGTCAAAAAGAACCCGGGTCGCCTGAACTACGGCTCTGCCGGCAACGCCAGCGCGGGCCACTTGGCCATGGAATATTTGAAACTGGTCACCGGCATGTTCATGACCCACATTCCCTATAGGGGCACCGGCCCGCAGTTAACTGACCTGCTGGCGGGGCGCTTGCAGGCGTCCAGCGCGGGCATGCCAGCCCTGGGCGCGCACATCCGCGCGGGCAAACTGCGCGCCATCGCCGTAGGCACGCAAGCGCGCATTCCCGCCTTGCCCGATGTGCCTACCGTGGTTGAAATGGGTTTTAAAAATTTCGAAACCTCGCAGTGGTACGGCATGCACGTGCCCGCGGGCACTCCGCCAGACATCGTCAAACGCTTGCAAGAAGAATCGTTGAAAGCCCTGAAATCATCCGCCGTGACCGAGCGCTTTGCGACTGATAACGCCGTGGGCGGTGGCGGCTCGTCTGCCGACTACGCCAAGTTCATCGCGGGCGAGCAGAAGATTTGGAGCGACATTGTGAAGCGGGCGAGTATCAAGGCGGATTGAGTGTGATCGAGTAGCTTGTTGGGCGCGCTCGACACCAAAATCTCCTCGCCGAACAAGCCCCAACCAGTCATCAGTGGTAGTCGTCTTCCCGCTGGTGTCGGACGGCACCAATGATCACGGTTTGCTTGTACACAATTTCAAACAGCGCGACGTAGCCTTAGCCTCCGAACGAAATAATCAGCTCGCGGATGAATGGGCTGTCCCCTAGCTTTCGACAGGCGAATGGCGAGATCGCCAAAAAACCAATCCCATCTTGAATGGCCTGCAATGCTCGCGCGGGGATCTCGAGGTCACCAGTCTCGCTATCGAGTTCACGCTGAAGCGCAAAATCAAAAAGTTGCTCCAAATCGTCGCGGGCAGCGTCGCTGAACTGAATCGCGTAGGTCATTCCTTGCGCTGAGATTGACTTCGTTTGGCGGCGGCGAGTTTGGCCGCAAGACTGGCGATCACGACATCGGCCGAAATACCTCCGTCGCCCCGCTTGGTCGCTTCGATAGCGGCAATACCTCGGCGAAGAAACTCGGCCTGACTTTTTCGTTTTAGAACGGTTTTGGACTGCAGTCCTCATGTTTTTGTCAAGCAGATCAGTTGCCGAAGCTGATTGCCAATGAGCAGCCCAACCCGCACCGTCGGAAGGATTTCACCTCCCGTCCCACTGGATTACAATTCAAGTCATGTTGACCATCGCGGAATTGCCCGAATTCATCCGTGCGGCGGACAAACTGCTGATGGATTCCGAGCGTTTGGACATCATTCGCTACTTGGCAGAACACCCCAAAACTGGCGATTTGATGGAAGGTACGGGTGGGGTGAGAAAACTGCGATGGGGGCGCGGTGGCAAGGGAAAGAGTGGCGGTGTGCGCGTTATCTATTATTTTTATGACGATGCGATGCCGCTTTATTTGCTGACACTTTTTGCAAAAGGCGACCAGGACAATTTGTCCAAGGCGCAGCGCAACGAGTTGGCGGGCTTGGTCAAGCTGCTGGGTCAGATTTGGAAAAGGAGATCATCTTGAGCACAACTTTCGACAGCATCAAACGTGGCTTGCAAGAGGCCATAGAACACGCAGAAGGTCGTGCGACACAAACCCGCATGCACCGTCCGCGCCCAGTGGATGTGAAGGCTTTGCGTGCCAAGGTCCACATGACTCAGGAGCAATTTGCCGCGTGTTTTGGCTTTTCCACCGCCACGCTGCGCCATTGGGAGCGCGGCGACCGTTCGCCGCACGGGCCTGCGCTGGTGCTGCTGAATGTCATTGCGCACAACCCGAAGGCGGTGACTGACGCACTGGCGGCTTAAAAAGCGGACACACTCGCTTTTGAGTTCGAATGGATTGAAGGCCGGGGCTCAGGTTCCCGGCGCGAACATTGTCTGCAACACAGTCAAAACGCGTTTAAGCGTGGCGCTGTGCACGTTGCCTGCATAACGCACAAGTCTAACTTTGTCTAAAGTGCGAATTTGATCTAGCAAGATCAGGCCGGTTTTGCCATTGAAGGTGATGGGCACCCGAAACGCTGCAGGGCGTGAACCGGTTGTCATGGGGGCCACAATCACCGTGCGCAGATTCTTGTTCATCTCGGGCGGAGAGATCAAGACACAAGGGCGGGGTTTTCTGAATCCCACTGCCAACAGTTGGGTCTAACTGGGCCAGCCAAACTTCACCAGTGGCCCATTCGACAGCCGCTACCATTTCAGGTCTTTGTCATCGGCATTGGCAAACTCGGGCCACACCAAGGCATCATCACCAGCCTTTGCGACGCGCTGACTGTCCGCTGCCCAGCCTTCACGAGGGTTGAGCTTCAACGGTCGAATCTCAATCACCCCGTTTTTGACCTGCAGGTCGGCCGCATCCAGTAAGCCTGCCTGCTCAAGAATTGGCTTAGGGATGAGAACACCCTTCGAATTGCCCATGGTGCGGACAGCGACTTGCATAGTAATATTTCCCAGAAAATTGTGACCACAATGTTTGCGCCGTTCAGCACTTTCTTATCAGGCCAAACTGACCGGCCGGCGTGCAAGTCTCTTCCAAAAGAAAGACTGAAGTGCAGGAAAAGCGGCATTGGGAAAACGATAGCGAAAACGACCGCTTCAGTCGACCCGCAAACGCCAAATAGATCACCTGCGTTGCATTGAGTCTGCCAGAATACCGGTGGCTGTTGAGTTAGCGGTGAATACAGCGCAAGCAAGGCTGCAAATCCCTTTTATGGGCATTTGATGGTCAACTTGTGGCGAAAAGCCCAGCTTATTTAGCAGTTCTTGTTGGTCGGGACATCGAGTTAAGGGTTTGAGGATGAATCAGTTGTTTCCAAAGGTGATCGACGCCATGGATGCGGCCTTTCGAGACTACGCGGCAGCATTGCCTAAGCCTGAACGCGTGCAGCAAGGCGACAGCTGGGCCTACCGTTTCAAAACTCAAGACATCTATCATGCGGTCGTCCTGAAGCTTGCCTTAGTCCAAAGTACTCTTAGAGCAGCGTTAATCCTCAATCGACATGCCCATGTCATGGAGCAGGGAATGCTCCAGCGTGTTGTCGACGAAGCAAATGAAGACGTCCTCTTTCTTACAAATGCGGTCACAAACGACAAGATCACTGACCTACATAAGCGGTATCTAGCCGCATTTTGGAGTGAAGAGTTTGCTGATTTTGAGGATCCAACTGGGTCCCACCAAAGCCGCGAGATGGTCTCGCGCCAAAAGATCAGGGCGTATCTTTCTCGGATCGGCGGTACAGACCTGGATCCAAGCACTTGCGTGCAAACGTCAAAAGTGGTGAGCAAAATCTACTCAGGGTTCGTACACGGTGCGGCTCCACACATCATGGAAATCTTTGGAGGAGTTCTTCCTAGCTTTCATACTAGTGGCGTACCTGGAAGGAGCGAGGAGTACGAACGAGACCTTGCAAACTACATATACAGGGGTCTGCTTTCACACGTTTTTGCAGCGAAGTTGTTTGGGTCGCAACCTCATGTCGACGCGTTGATGAAATACAAAAGGCTGCTTGAATCGGCTATGGGCAACGACTTTGCTACCAAACACCCATAAGCGGTTCCAAGCGACGACCATCGCGCGGCGCACAAAGCCTGCTAGTAAACCGCGGAGCCGAACGTTCGCAGTCAAGACAATTGAACGACAGCCGAGGGTCCTAGGAGCTATTCGCTTCCATAAGCATATTCGAGGGTACCAACCGAAGCGAGGAGTGAGTTTCAGGGTCTCAACGACCCCAAAACCCGATCCACCATCACCCCCGCCTGCCCCAAATTGTTCATTGGGTCGCAAAAGCTTTCTAGCTGCGCGCGCGTCACGTGTTTGTTGATTTCGGGGTGTTCGGCGAGCAGGTCAATCAAGGGGCGCTTTTGCTTCAGCGCGTCGCGGCAAATGTCATAGACCAGGTCATGCGCGACTTCGCGGCCAAGGTACGGCCCCAGGCCCATCATCACGGCCTCAGACATTACCAAACCATGCGTCATGTCAATGTTTTTGCGCATTTGCACGGCGTCTACTTCCAGGCCTTGCAGGATGAATTTGGTTTGTTTGAGTGCGCCGGACATCAGGCAGAAAATCTCGGGCAGGGCAACCCATTCGATCTCCCACGGGCCGGTGCTGCGCTCGTGGTCGGCCACCATGGCGTCCATCAGGCTGGCGGCGAGCTGGCGCACCACGGAGATGTTGGCGTGGATGTACAGACAGGATATCGGGTTGCGCTTTTGCGGCATCGTGCTAGATGAACCACGGCCCTGCGCGAAGGGTTCAAACACTTCGGCCACTTCGGTTTGCATCATCAGCTTCACGTCCATGGCAATTTTGCCGAGTGATCCGCCGACGATGCCTAAAAATGCGCCGACCTCGGCAAAGTTGTCGCGCACCGTGTGCCAGCTGATGAGCGGTTGGCCCAGGCCCAGCTCTTTCATTAGCGCGGCTTGGGTTTCCATGGCACCTTTTTCAAGCGACGAAAGCGTGCCAGACGCGCCGCCAAATTCACCCACCAAGACGCGCGGTTTCAGTTGCGAAAGGCGCTCGCGGTGCCGTTCAATGCCCGCCAAAATACTGGCCATTTTGTAGCCAAAAGTGATGGGCGTGGCTTGTTGCAAATTGCTGCGACCAATAACAGGTGTGTCGCGGTGTTCCCTGGCCAGTTTGGCCAGCGCGTCGGAGATATCTTTCAAGTCTTGTTCCACCAAGGCCAGGCCTTCGCGAATTTGTAAAACCGCTGCGGTGTCGGTGATGTCTTGCGTGGTGGCACCCCAGTGGCAATATTCACCCAGGCCGTCTTTGCAATGGGCGTTGATGTGGTTCACCACCGCGATGATGGGGTAACCAATGGCTTCCGTTTTGGCCTTCAACTTGGGCCAGTCCACCGTGTTGAGTTCGCAGTTTTTGACAATTTCGTCTGCTGCGGCTTGGGGGATGATGCCCAATTTGCCCTGCACTTTGGCCAGTGCGCGCTCAATGTCCAGGTACTTGGCGGTGCGATTTTCGTCAGACCAAACCTGGCGCATGGCGGCGTCTGAAAACATATCTCCAAAAATCTTGGAATCGATGATGGTGGCTGACATGGGTTTTCTTTCGAGAAAAATTGTTTGGGGTTTTGAGGGGAATGAATGCGTTGCGGAGCCGCTCAGCGAATTTGCGCTGTGTTTTTCAGGACAAGCTGGACCAGCTGGACGAATCAGGAGAGATGGACGAATGGGCTCCGTCTAAACCGAGCGAGCTGCCAGTGCTGCAATGCGTTCAGCCTTGAGCATCACGGGCCGATCCACCATCTTGCCGTCCACCTGCAACGCGCCTCCGGCAGAAGCCTGCCATGCCGCCAGCACGCGCTGTGCCCAGGCCAGTTCGGTGGCGCTGGGCATCATCGCCTTGAAAACGGGTGAAACTTGGGATGGGTGAATGCACATCTTGGCACCAAACCCCAGTGCTCGGGCTTGCAAAGTGTCCGCTGTCACTTGGGGTTCAGTCAGGTCAGGCGTGACGCCTGCAACGGGCGAGGGCAACCCGGCGGCACGGGACGCGACGGCGATTTGCGCTGCGGCAAAGTCCAGCGCTGGGCTGTTGGCCGGCAAGTCCAGGTCGGCCATGTAGTCGATGGAGCCAAACGCCAAGCGGGCCAAGCCAGCGCTTGCTGCAATGTCGTTCAGCGCGACCATGCCGCGTGCGGTTTCGATCAACGCCAGCACCTCCGTGCCTTGGGGCATGTCGTCAAGCACTTGTGCAATGTGTTGGGGTGCCTCGCATTTGGGCAGCATCACGCAGGGCACTTGCAAGTTGCGCATCAATGCCAGATCGTCCCTAAACCAGGGCGTGGTGGCGTCATTGATGCGAACCAGCACCCGGGCGGTGTCGGCTCCCGCCCGAATCCACCATTGCTGAACCGCTGCCCGCGCGGCTGGTTTGTCAGCGGGCGATACGGCGTCTTCCAGGTCAATGATGACGCGGTCGGCCCCTGACGCCAGTGCTTTGGCAAATCGCTCGGGCCGGTTGCCTGGGACGAAAAGGTAGGTGACCGGCGCTGCGGTGGGGGTGTCAGCTTGCATGGTGATCGGTGTTGCTAGATAGCGCGCTGTTCGCGCAGCAGAATGATTTGCTCTGGGGCATAACCGAGCCCTTGCAGAATCGCATCGGTGTGTTCGCCCAAAGCAGGCACGGCGTCCATGCGCGGTGCGCCATGCTGCCATGAGCCGGGGGGCAACAAAGCGGGAATTGGCCCAGCCGGGGTTTGCACCTCGCGCCAGCGGTCGCGGGCCTGCAGTTGCGGGTGCGCCCAGACCTCTTGCATGGTGTTGACCTGCGCGTTGGCAATGCCAGCGCCCTCCAGCCGTTCGGCCAACTGCTGGGCAGTCAAACTGGCAAAGGCTTGGGTGATCAGGCCCGCGAGCAAATCGCGCTGGCCACTGCGCTTGGCGTTGGTTGAAAAACGTTCGTCAGTGGCCAAGTTGGGCTGCAGCAAAACCTTGTCGCAAAAAATCTTCCACTCGCGCTCGTTTTGTAGGCCCAGCATCACGGTTTTACCGTCGCCGGCGGGGAAGGGGCCATAGGGGTAAATGGTGGCGTGGCTGGCACCACTGCGCGGCGGCGGGCTGGCTCCTTCAAACGCGTAATACAGCGGGTAGCTCATCCATTCGGTCAAAGATTCCAGCATCGACACGTCAATGCACTGACCCTGCCCCGTTTGCTGGCGGTGCATCAGGGCCGCCAAAATATTGCTGTACGCGTACATGCCGGCGGCAATGTCGGCAATCGAATTGCCCGCTTTGGAAGGCGTCTCTGGCGTGCCACTGACTGACACCAAGCCCGATTCGCTTTGAATCAGCAAGTCATAGGCTTTTTTGTCGCGGTAAGGGCCGTCGCTGCCATAGCCCGAAATGTCGCACACGATGATGCCGGGTTTGAGCGCACTCAATGCCTCATACGACAGCCCCAGGCGGGCGGCGGCACCCGGTGCCAGGTTTTGCACCACCACGTCGGCTTGTTCCAGAATTAGGCGCATCAATATCTTTTGCGCTTCGGCGTGTTTCACGTCCAGTGTCAGGCTTTCTTTGGATCGGTTTGTCCAGACGAAGTGCGATGCCAGGCCGCGCACGCGCTCGTCATAGCCACGGGCAAAGTCGCCCACGCCAGGGCGTTCTATTTTGATCACGCGCGCGCCCATGTCGGCCAATTGCCGGGTGGCAAATGGCGCGGCAATGGCGTGCTCTAACGTGACAACAGTGATGCCTTTGAGGGGTTGCATAACTTGTTCTTATTCCAGCGTGGCGGTGGCGTCCATGGTCAACCAGCCTTTGTGGTCGCGACCCCACAGGTGAATGGTTTTGCCATCGGCTAATGGTTGCCCGTGAACTGAAAACGGATGGATGTCCACCGTGGGTCGCACGGCTTTGAATTCGAACTTCAAAACTCGGGCCTCTGGCATTTGGCGACGCAGCAAGTCCATCAACAAAGTGGCAATCAATGGGCCGTGCACGACCAGGCCCGCGTAGCCTTCTACCTCAGTCACGTACTTGCGGTCGTAGTGAATGCGGTGGCCGTTGAAGGTTAACGCGGAATAGCGAAACAGCAGCACATCGTCCGGCGCGATGGGGCGGCTCCAGGCGGCTTGCGTGGGTGCGGCCACAGGCGGCGGGGCGACATCATCCGGGCTGGCTGCAGCGCGGTAAACGATGTTGTGGTGTTCTGTCAGCGCTACATCGGTGTCGCCATTACGGCGAATTTCATGGCGTACTTTGACAAAAATCAGGCTGCCTGTGCGGCCCGATTTTTCTTTGACCTCTGCAATGGTAGACGTGCGCTGCAAGGCATCGCCCACATGCAGCGGCGCGTGAAATTCAAAGTCACTGCTGGCCCACATGCGCCGTGGCAGTGGCACCGGAGGCATGAATCCGCCGCGCTTGGGGTGGCCGTCTGCGCCAATGTCAGACTGCTGCGCCAGTGGCAAAAAGTACAGCCAGTGCCACAGGTATGGCAAAGCAGTGCCAGCGGCTGGGCGTTGCGCACCAGGCCCGCGCGGCCAGTCCAACAAGGCGGCCAAGGCGGCAAAGGGCGTGGCGGTTGCCACGTCGTCAACGGTTTCGCTCTTACCCACCCAGTCTTGCAGATTTGTCATCCCAAAAACCCTTCAAATTGTCAAAATAGGCTATTAAATACCCAATATGGGTATTTAATGATGTCAAAACATGAAATATGAATAAAATATGCCTTTAGCTCACGTATTATATGAATAGTTTGCTACGTATTTAATAGTAAACTAGTCGGCTTAATTGGCGAGAGTTTGCGTGGCGGTGCGGTCACGTCTACCGGGCCCTGGTTAACTCAATAATTTTTTTGATTTCACCATCACTTTACCTGTTGACGTGACGCCAATGTTGCGCCATCGGTTCGGAAGCGACGCTCGCCCTTCGGCACGCAATCGCTTTCTAACAGAGCGTGATTGCCAATTTAAAAGCTGTGACGAACCCCCAAGTCGTAACCAGTCGAGCTGCCATTGGCTGCCGTCACTGCGCCGTTCAATGCCGTGCTGGCACCCCCGCTGTTGTTGACGCTGGCGAATGTTGCATAAATCGCTGTGCGTTTTGACAGGTTGTGGACATAACCTAGGGCGATTTTGTCTGTTTGAGGTGAGGGCCCAGCGTCTGAACCATACCTGGAAAACGCGAGTTTCAAGTCACCCGAGCCGATTGGCGCTATCGCGCCCAAGGTATAGCCTTGGCCTGTCACAGCCACAGCCGACTCTGTTTTGTCAGAAAACCACGCCGCCATCACGCGAACGACTTTGGCATCGTAAATTGCACCGACGTTGGTGCTGACGACATCGCCTGTGGACGCTTTCAAGCGGCCCAGGGCAATTGATGCGGTGATGCTGCCAGCGCCGTAACCGCCACGAAGGCTGTACCCTGAGCCGTTGTCTGACGTGGCCGCGCCGCTGTTGTTTTCGCCCAAAAAGTATTGAACCTGGCCGAAGAATCCACCTAAATTTCCGGGAAGAAAGTACCCAATCATGTTGGATGCCCGAGTTGACGTGAGGCCAGCCAGGCTGCCCACGTTGGCTTGGGTGGCACCCACGCCCACCACGCCAAATGGATCGGTGTCAACGCGGTTGCGGTAATGGGCTGTGAAGTCACGGCCCAAGCGCAGCTCGCCCCAACCTGCCGCCAGACTCACGGTGCTGCGCCTGCCAAAGGTCAAAGCCTGGGTGCCCGCTCGAACGGGTGCGTTGGCTCCGGTCGCAGGTACAAACGCGGGAACGGCTTGGTTATTGGAATTGGTGGCCACGCCGCTGCCGTCATCAGCGTTGAGCTGGCCTTCGAGCCAAAAGCTGGCCTTCAATCCGGCACCCAAGTCTTCCGTCCCACGAAATCCAATTCGTGAACTCGCGTTGGAGCCACTGGCAAGTCGGCTGGCGTTGGATGCGCTGCCCGAGCCTTGGGCATAGTTGACGTCCACCACGCCAAAGACAGTCACCGTGGACTGTGCCCAGGCAGCATTGCACATCATCAAAACGGGCAAAGTCAATAGTTGTTTCTTCATGTTGTCTGGTCTCGTCGGGTCATTGCAAGGTTTGCGAAGTGGGCCCGTCTGCTTGCACGCACAGACGAGCTCGTTTTGGAGGTGGTTAAAGCGGCGTGCGGGGTCTGTCAATCGGCTTTGAGCCGTCCAAGCTCGACCACCTTTTTCCATTTGGCTTGTTCTTGAACGACAAATGCGCGCAACTGCTCGGGCGTGCTGGTTTCAACATCTGCACCATGGTCTTCCAAACGCTTTTCGACGGCTTTGTCATTCAGCACTGCATTCAGGGCTTTGTTCAATTGTTCAATGACAGCCTTTGGCGTTTTAGCTGGCGCAAAGATGGCGTACCACTGCGATACGTCGACATCGGCCACGCCTTGCTCTTTCAGCGTGGGCAGGTCTGGCATAAGCGCTGAGCGCTTGCTGCCTGCCACCGCAACGGCACGCAACTTGCCAGCTTTCACATAGGGGATGGCAGTGAACAGGCTTGGGAACATGACCTGTGTTTGCCCGCCAATCGTGTCTGTGATCGCAGGTGCTGAGCCCTTGTAGGGAATGTGTAGCAAGCTGGTACCTGTGGATTGTTTGAACATCTCTGCCGCGAAGTGGGGTGCAGTGCCATTGCCAGCCGACGCGTAGCTGTATTTTTCGGGCGCTGATTTAAATTGCGTCACCAAATCCTTGGCAGTAGCCCCTTTCAAAGTTGGGTTAACCACCATCAAAACCGGGGAATAACCAACCAAACCCACGGGTTCAAAGTCTTTCACCGGGTCGTAGCGCAACTTTTGAAGGGCAGGGTTCATGGCGTGGGTCGCAATGTAGCCAAGCATCAGGGTGTAACCGTCTGGCGTGGCCTTGGCAACGGCTTCGGCAGCAATCGACCCGTTGGCCCCCGCCTTGTTGTCCACAATCACCGCTTGCTTGAGAATTGTCGAAAGCCCCTGACCAATCACTCGGGCCATGGCGTCATTGGCCCCGCCCGCGGCAGTAGGCACAACAATGGTGATCGACTTTTCTGGCCACGACTGACCTTGCGCCTGGGTTGCCAATAGGAATGGCAGGGCGCTCAACACACTGATCGCTTGCGTTCTGAAATGGGTGGTTTTCACTGGCATTGGGTGAGAGTGGTTTGGCATAAATTTTCATAGGTCATGCAAGATTGGCTCGATCATGTCGCGAAGTGAATACGCTGTAAATTGCAACTTTTGATATCATTGATGCATGCCACGCATCAATTTTGACTTGCAGCAACTCCAGGGCTTTGTGGCGGTTGCAGAGCGCGGTAGCTTTCGTGCGGGCGCGGAGCAAATTCACCTCTCAGCACCTGCACTGAGTCGGCGCATCGACAAGCTAGAAACCATTTTGGGGGCGCGCTTGTTCAATCGCACCACGCGCAACGTCGAGTTGACGCCGCTTGGGCGATCATTTTTAGAGCGTGCCCGCGTTGCGTTGGATGATTTGGAGTCCGCAATGCTGGGTATTTCAGATCTTGCGGCGAATCGGTCGGGGCATGTGACTGTCGCCTGCGTGCCGTCGGCCGCCATTCACTTTTTGCCGTCTGTGGTGCAGACTTTTGCAGAGCGATTTCCACTGATTCGCATCCGGGTCATTGATGAGGCTGCAAGCCAAGTTTTGGCCAGCATCGTCTCTGGCGAATCCGATTTTGGAATCAGCTTCATGGGGCATCAAGTTCCTGGAGTCGATTTCGCGCCCATTCACACTGATGCCTTCGTTTTAGCCATGCCACGAAGCCATAGGCTGGCCAAACGCAAGTCGATTGCTTGGGCAGACCTGATGCAGGAGCGGCTAATTGCCGTTTCCCGCTCAAGCGGCAACCGGCAATTGCTGGACGATGCGCTTGCCAAAGCGGGAGTCAACCCGGCGTATCGATTCGAAGTCAATCACATTGCCACTTTGTTGGGAATGGTTGATGCCAATTTGGGTTTGGCGGCAGTCCCTCAGCTAGCTTTGCCCGTATCGCACCCCAGCTTGGTCGGGGTGCCATTGCGCGGTCCAGTGGTGTCCCGGGTGTTGGGGCTCGGCACGCGCCAGGGCACCAAACTGAAGGCTCCAGCGCAGATTTTTCATGACCATTTAAGGATGGCACTGCAAGCCAGGGCTTGATTGGGTTAAAGCGCCACCGACGGATCGCAATAAAGCGCTGACAGCGGCAGGCGCTGGCCTGCCAAATAGTCGTCCAGGCAACCCAGCAGCAGGGGGCTGCGGTGGCGGTCTGAACTGGCACGTATTTCATCTGGCGTCATCCACAGCGTACGCACAATGCCGTGGTCCAGTTTGGCATGGGTCAGGGCGGTGCCCAAATCGCCACAAAAAGCAAACCGCAAATAGGTCACATCTTCGCCCGTGCTGGCGCGTTGCAGGCGCGACATGTAGATGCCGACCAGAGCGGTGGGACGAAACGGGTGGGTGGTTTCTTCTAGCGTTTCGCGGGCGCAGGCGTCAATGAGCGACTCGCCGGGGTCCAAATGGCCTGCTGGGTTGTTGAGCTTCAGGCCCTCGGGCGTGTGCTCTTCAATCAGCAAAAATTTGCCATCGCGTTCGATGATGGCGGCGACGGTGACACTGGGTTTCCAACGGGTGATCATGCGCAATTATGCCCACGGGCTGTGTGGCTTGGCGGGTCGCCAAAGGAACACCGAAGCGCGGTTTTTGAATGCCGTGTCGGGGCAAATCCGGGTCTAAAAGGGCAAAATCTCGGGTAAGCTTGGGGTAAGGGTGGCGTCAAGCGCGACCCTCAAGAATTCAAATTAACCCAGGAGCCGCTTTATGCTGATTGGCATACCCACTGAAACCACCGTGGGCGAAACCCGTGTCGCCATCACGCCTGAAACGGCGAAAAAACTCAAAGCTCTGGGGCACACCTTGCGCATTCAAGCCGGTGCGGGCGTGGCTGCCAGCGTGACTGACGACGCATTTGCTGCCGCTGGGGCCGAAATTGTGGACGTCGCCAGCGCTTACGCATGCGATCTGGTGCTGAAGGTTCGCGGCCCGTCTGATGCGGAATGCACCCACATGAAGCCAGGCACCACCTTGGTCGGCATGCTGAACCCGTTTGACGCGCCAGGCTTGCAACGCCTTGCCAGCGCAGGCCTCACGGCTTACGCGCTGGAGGCCGCGCCGCGCACCACGCGGGCGCAAAGCATGGACGTGTTGTCCAGCCAAGCCAACATCGCAGGCTACAAAGCGGTGATGATTGCGGCTGACAAATACCAGCGGTTTTTTCCGATGCTGATGACCGCTGCGGGCACAGTCAAAGCCGCGCGCGTGGTTATTTTGGGCGTAGGCGTGGCCGGTTTGCAAGCCATTGCCACGGCCAAACGCCTGGGCGCGGTGATTGAAGCGTCAGACGTGCGCCCCAGCGTGAAAGAGCAAATTGAATCGCTGGGCGGCAAGTTCATTGAAGTGTCTTACGACACCCCCGAAGAAAAAGAGGCCGCCGTGGGCGTGGGTGGCTACGCCAAGCCCATGCCGCCCAGCTGGCTGGCGCGTCAGCAAATTGAGGTCGCCAAGCGCGTTGCGCAGGCCGACATTGTCATTTCAACCGCGTTGATTCCGGGGCGTGCAGCGCCGACCTTGATCACCGAAGACATGGTCAAAAGCATGAAGCCCGGCTCTGTGATTGTGGACATTGCGGCGGGCAAAGGGGCAAACGGTGGGGGCAATTGCCCCATTTCAGAAGCTGACAAAACTGTCGTCAAACACGGCGTGACGCTGGTGGGCGACACCAATTTACCGGCTTTGGTGGCCGCAGACTCATCGGCGCTTTACGCCCGCAATGTGCTTGATTTTCTCAAGCTGATCATCAACAAAGAAGGCGTTCTGCATGTGGACATGGCAGACGATATTGCTGCCGCCTGTTTGATGGCCCAAGGCGGCGAAGTTAAACGCAAATAAGGAGAATAAAAATGGACATCGTTTCCCCCACCATCACCAACCTCATCATCTTCGTGCTGGCCATTTACGTGGGCTACCACGTGGTCTGGACCGTCACACCCGCCTTGCACACGCCGCTGATGGCGGTGACCAACGCCATTTCTGCCATCGTCATTGTGGGAGCCATGCTGGCTGCTGCGCTGACAGAAACCACGCTTGGCAAATCCATGGGCGTTTTGGCCGTGGCCTTGGCTGCTGTTAACGTGTTTGGCGGCTTCATGGTGACCCGGCGCATGCTGGAAATGTTCAAGAAGAAAGACAAGAAAGTAGGAGAGAAGAAATGAAGATTGATGCACGACAAATTAGATGGATGCTTTGCGCTTCATTGCTCGTAGTGGGTTTTGTTTTGGCTTTCTATGCAGACAACGCCGGAATTGATGTCGCATGGTCAAGGTGGGGCGGCGTGGTTTTGCTGGGGCTCGCGGTCCTAGTGCGTCCGCCTCGTCGATCCGGCGAAGGCAACTTTCCGTTCGGGAGCTCAAAATGAGCATGAATCTCGTCACCCTGCTGTATTTGGTCGCCAGCGTTTGCTTTATTCAGGCGCTCAAAGGCCTGAGCCACCCGACCACCTCGATTCGCGGTAATCTGTTTGGCATGGTTGGCATGGCCATTGCTGTGCTCACCACCGCAGCGCTCATCGTGCAACTGTCGGGCCAAAACAAGCTAGGTATGGCCTGGGTTTTATTGGGGCTGGTGGTAGGTGGCGGCTACGGTGCTTACCGCGCCAAAACCGTCGAAATGACCAAAATGCCCGAGTTGGTGGCGTTTTTTCACAGCATGATTGGTCTGGCGGCTGTGTTCATCGCCATCGCCGCAGTGGTGGAGCCTTGGGCTTTTCAAATCGTCGCCAAAGGTGCTGCCATTCCAGCGGGTAACCGGCTTGAGCTGGCCTTGGGCTCGGTGATCGGTGCCATCACCTTCAGCGGCTCGGTCATTGCGTTTGGCAAGTTGTCTGGCACTTACAAATTCAGGCTGTTTCAGGGGGCGCCCGTGCAGTTCGCAGGGCAGCATAAGCTTAATTTGATTCTCGGCTTGATTTTGCTCGCCAATGTGGTGATGTACACCGTCACTGGCGATGCGCTTTACTTTGGCATTGCCACCGCCATGGCCTTTGTCATGGGTGTGTTGATCATCATTCCCATTGGCGGCGCAGACATGCCGGTGGTTGTCTCGATGCTGAACAGCTACTCGGGTTGGGCGGCAGCGGGCATCGGTTTCAGCTTGAACAACGCCATGCTGATTGTGGCGGGTTCATTGGTCGGCTCTAGCGGCGCGATTTTGAGCTACATCATGTGCAAGGCCATGAACCGTTCGTTCTTCAACGTGATTTTGGGCGGCTTTGGCGGTGAAGCAACCACGGCAGTGGCCGGTGCTGCCGTGCAACGCGCCGTTAAAACCGGCAGCGCAGACGACGCCGCCTTTGTTTTGGGCAATGCCGAAACCGTGGTCATCGTGCCCGGCTACGGCCTTGCCGTGGCCCGCGCCCAGCATGCCGTGAAAGAACTGGCCGCCAAGCTCACTGAAAAAGGCATCAAGGTCAAATACGCCATTCACCCCGTCGCGGGGCGCATGCCCGGCCATATGAATGTGCTGTTGGCCGAGGCCGAAGTGCCCTACGACCAGGTGTTTGAAATGGAAGACATCAACGGTGAGTTTGGCCAGGTCGATGTGGCCATTATTTTGGGAGCCAACGACGTGGTGAATCCCGCAGCCCACATCAAAGGCAGTGCCATTTACGGTATGCCCATTTTGGAAGCCTACAAAGCCAAAACCATCATCGTCAACAAACGCAGCATGGCCGCAGGCTACGCCGGGCTAGATAACGAACTCTTTTACATGGACAAAACCATGATGGTGTTTGGCGATGCGAAGAAGGTGGTGGAGGATATGGGCAAGGCGATTGAGTAGAACTGGTTTTTTGGCGGCGGCGGGGGCACGCCACCCACTCCGCCCCAGCGGCTCACACTGTGGCGGGCGTCCTGCGGCGCCTGCCTTGCGGTGCTCGGACTTGCGGCCTGGCGCAGAACTCTCTACGTTCACTGCGTTCTCTCCGCTCAAACAACTGCGCCAAATTTGACAACGAGGCGCGCAAGCGCGCTGGCCGCAAGCCCTGCGCTCCTCAGCGTTTCAGAGTGAGGCGCTGGGGTGGGGTGGGGTGGGTGGCTCTGGAGTGTCCGCACTGTTCGTCGTTTATCCGGGCTTGCACCGCTATCCTTTGGGCCAGCAGGCAGAAGCGGTGCCACCCTAGGCGCTATTGCCTCAGGAGCCTGCTGGGTGATAGCTTCACCATGAAAATCGAGCACATGATGCTCGATTTTCATGCTCTTAATGTGACTAAAGAAAGCAGAAAATCCCTACTTCAACCACCCCCGTCGCCTGAAGTACCACATTGGCACCACCGCGCTGGCGACCATCAGGGCCAGGGCGTAGGGGTAGCCCAGCGACCAGTCCAGCTCGGGCATGAACTTGAAATTCATGCCGTAAACGCTGGCAATCAAAGTGGGGGGCAGCAAGGCCACACTCGCGACTGAAAAGATCTTGATGATCTTGTTCTGGTTGATGTTGATGAAACCGACCGTGGCGTCCATCAAAAAGTTTATTTTGTCGAACAGAAACGCGGTGTGGGAGTCCAGCGAATCAATGTCGCGCAAAATTTGGCGGGCGTCTTCAAACTGATCTCCACTGAGCATTTTGCTGCGCATCATGAAGCTTAAGGCGCGCCGGGTGTCCATCATGTTGCGGCGAATGCGACCATTCAAGTCCTCATGCTGCGCGATGGCAGCCAGTACTTCGCCAGCCAGTTGGTCAGTGACATCGCCCGACAACACTTTGCTGCTGACTTTTTCAAGCTCGACATAAATGCCTTCCAGCGTGTCGGCTGAATACTCGGCATCGGCATCGAACAGCTTGAGCAAGACTTCTTTGGCGTCTTCGATCAGCCCTGGCGCGCGCCTGGCCCGCATGCGCAGCAGACGGAACACGGGCACGTCTTCATCGTGGATGGAGAACAGCACGCCACGGCTTTTAAGCTCGGCGTTGTGCTGGTTCAAGATGAAGGCCACGCGCACGGTGCGCGGGTTGTCGTCATCGGCGATTAAAAAGTCGCTGCGAATGTGCAGCTCGCCGTTGTCTTCTTCGTAAAAACGGGCGGACTCTTCGATGTCCTCGTCCATCGCGTCTTCGGGGATAGACAGGCCGTAATACTGTTTGACCCAGCGTTTCTCTTCGAGGGTGGGGGCTTCCAGGTCAACCCAGATGGGCTGAAATTTGGACAGCTCTTCGAGCGATTCGATCTCTTCCTGAAACAGTCGTCCGTTGGCAAGGGTGAAAATATTGAGCACGGGCGCTCCATTGAATTGAGGTCAGATTCCAATGATTTGGAACCGTCGGTGGGTGTACGCGGCGGCTTTCAAACTGTTGGAATCTGACCCCAATTCAATTTGAAAGCTGTCGACTGGGGCAGTTGTCCAAGGAGCGCTCTACTGTTTGTTGTGTTGGCCGAAATTATCGCATTGCTTGCGGCCTTTGGCGTTCTGCGCCGCTGGGTTGTGTGGCGGCTGTTCACGTCGTAAAAAAAGTTGGCCTCTAAAATGCTATAAAATAAATAGCAAAATATGTATATTATTAGAGAGCTAGAGCCTGTTTTTATCAATATTTTATGCAACATACCCAATTTGGGTATGGTTTGAGCGATTTCATATCACGGGTGATATGACGCCTCAATTTTTGTCCAGTTCCACCACGGCAGCATGCAGCAGGCCACGCAGCCAAATCAAACCAGGGTCGTCAGTGCGGTACTTGTGCCATTGCATGGCTTGTTGCATGGGCGGCAGGGCCATGGGTGGGTCCAGCAGGGTGATGGGCAAAAACCGCTGTCCAAATTTTGCCAAACGGCGGTGAACGGTGGCAATGCGATCCGTGCCCACTACGAGCGGCAGCGCACCTGCGAAGCTGAAGGTAGACACTTCAACCCGGCGTGTCATTCCCTGGCGCTGCATGGCGGCTCCTTCAAAGGACGGCGCGGCGCTGGGGGGTTGCGTCACCACGTGACCGCAATTGGCGAAGCGGTCTAGCGTCAGAGCTTGGCTGGCCAGCGGGCTTTGGCTCCAGACAATGCAGCAAAAGTCTTCCTCCAAAAGGGCTTCGGTAGGGTGATCGGGCGAGCAGTAGATCTTGGGAATCACCATCAAATCTGCCTCACCGCGCTCCAGCATGCGTTGCGGTTGGGTGACCTGCGGTAAAAATTGAAAGCGCACTGAAGGCGACGCTTGGTGCGCCAGCGCCATCAGGTGCGGCATCAGCGTGACCATGGTGTAGTCACTCACAAAAATTCGGAATTCCCGGTCAGATTGGCGCGGCTCAAACTGCGGTTTGGCGCTGACCGTGGTGTCGACGCGAACCAGCACGTCACGCACGGCGTCTTGCAAGACGAGCGCGCGTTGCGTCAGCGTCATTTTGCGACCCACTTGCACCAGCAGTTCGTCGTCAAAGTGCTGGCGCAACCGGGCCAAGGCGTTGCTCATGGCCGATTGGCTCATGTGCAGTTGGTCCGCGGCGCGGCTGATGCTTTGCAAAGACAGCATAGCGTCCAAGGCGACCAGCAGGTTCAGGTCAAGTTTGTTGAATCGCATGGTGAGGAATTAAGGGTTAACGCTATATGTATTTGCAAATTGGATTTGAACTATCCGCATAAACAATTTTACGAATAGCCCTCCCACACCTAACCTATCGCTATCCCTTAACAAATGACCAGTTATGTTCAAGTATTTCCCCACCAACTACGTTTGGAACCTTTCCGTCGACTTGGCCATCGAGATGGGCGCACGAATTGGTGAAATTGAAGCCATGTGCGCCCCGCTACAAGACGCCGCCAAGCAACCCGACGCGGCGGGCACGCAAGCGTTTCGTGAAACTTGGGCCAAGATGGCCGACACACTGTGCGAGCTGGCAGCAGAGGATGAAACGAAAGGGCGCCTGATCTCGGCAGGCGACAAATTGGGACGCGCCGCCACCTACATGCTGACCGCCGAGCGCTTGCAGGCGCATGGCGCGCCAGGGCGCATTGCCCTGTATTCGCGCATGCTGGAGGTGTTTTCCCGAGGCATCAAATTCGCGGGCGAAAACTGCATTCGGGTCGAAATTCCTTATGGCGCCGCCCATATTTCTGGCTTGTACGTGCGTGCGAAAGGCGTGACTGGGCCTGCTCCGCTGTTGGTGCAAGTCAACGGCCTGGACTCAACCAAAGAAATGAAGTACCGGGTGGGTTTGCCGCGCTGGTTGGCGCAGCGCGGCGTGTCGTCCTTGCTGATCGACCAACCCGGCACGGGCGAAGCTCTTCGCTTGCACGGTATGCCTGCGGTCTACAACAGCGAAGCCTGGGCCAGCAGGGTGGTTGACTGGATTGAGTCCGACCTGCAGATGCAGCAAGAAGTGGATGCCAAGCGTGTGGGCTTGGAAGGCGTCTCCCTGGGAGGCTACTACTGCCCCCGCGCCGTGGCTTTTGAGCCGCGATTCGCCATGGGCGTGTGCTGGGGTGCCAACCACGACTGGCGCGACGTGCAAAAAAAGCGACTTTTGAAAGAAGGCAGCCTCCCCGTTCCACACTATTGGGAACATGTGCGCTGGGTCTTTGGTGCGAAAGACCAAGAGGAGTTCATGCGGCTTGCGCAGGACATGCACCTGGACGGTGTGCTGGACCGCATCAAAGTGCCGTTCTTGGTGACGCACGGCGAGAAGGATTCGCAAATCCCGCTGGCCTGGGCACATCGCACCTACGAGCAACTGGTGAACTCGCCCAAACGCGAGCTGAAGATTTTCACCGAGCGCGAAGGCGGCTGCCAGCATTCGAGTTTTGACAATTCTGCCAATGCAGGTGCCTTCATCGCCGATTGGGTGGCTGAGGCGCTGGGCGGGCGGGTTGCTTGAGCACAGTGTTTTTGCCAACCAAAACGAACCAACCCGAGAGTGAAAGCAAAATGAATATCACCGGACTCGAAGCCCTTGTATTTGGCGTAGACGATGTTGCTGCCTGCACCCAGTACCTGACCGACTATGGCCTGGACCCAATCGACGTATCCCCCCAAGGCGGGCGCTTTCAGGCGCTAGACGGCTCAGCCATTATCCTTGCGCACAAAGACGATGCGAGCTTGCCGCCGTCCCTGGGCACGGCCAGTATGCTGCGCAAAACTATTTACGGTGTGGCCGATGCCAACACACTGTCTGCCATTGCCACTGAACTTGGCAAAGACCGTGCGGTGCGCAGCCTGCCTGGCGGCGCCATCGAGTCGGTTGACGACATGGGCTTCAAGATTGGCTTTCAAGTGTCAACCAAACTGGCCTTGAATTGCCCTGCTGAAACCATCAACGCGCCAGGCTCTGCAGTTCACCGACAGTTCAATTCAGTCGCGGTTAACGACCACGCAGTGATCAAACCGCGCTCCTTGTCGCATGTCGTTTATTTTGTGCCCGACACGGCCAAGGCGGAGGCCTTTTACGTCCAGCGCCTGGGCTTTCGATGCACTGACCGCCTGTTGGGCGCAGGGCCGTTTCTACGACCTGCCGGGGCGCAGGAACACCATTGCCTTTTCATGCTACAAACACCGCCATTCATGAAAGGTGTCGAACACTTCACCTTTCACCTGGGTGGGCCAACCGAACTCATGCAAGCCGGTTCGCGCTTTGTTAACAAGGGTTATGAGTCTTTTTGGGGGCCAGGGCGCCACAAGTTTGGTTCCAACTGGTTTTGGTATTTCAACAGCCCTTTGGCCTGCCATGTTGAGTACGACGCAGACATGGATTTGCATGACGACAACTGGGTCGCGCGCGAAGCACCCATGAATGCCGACAATTCGCAGCTTTTTTTGTTTCAGCATCGCGACAAATGGGCGCCGGGTGGCCCACCCGCAGCGGGCGGTACTACGCCACATTGACAGCGTTGGATTGACCATAGGCCATGAATGCGCGTGAAGTTCCACTTTGCCGACTGGACGAATTGCCCGACGGTGATTCGCGCGGCTTTGACCCTTTGAAAGTAGGACGCGACTCCGTCATCGTTGTGCGCCAGCAGGCCCACGTGATCGCCTACCAAAACGCCTGCCCGCATGTGGATGGCTCGCCCTTGGCTTGGCGCAAAGACCGTTACCTCAACGCTGAACGAAATCGAATCATTTGTCATGGTCACGGTGCTGAGTTTGACATTCACACGGGCGTTTGCACCTTGGGCCCGTGTTTGGGCCAATCGCTTGCGCGCGTTGCACTTCGCATCGATCCAAATGGCCATGTATTTCTGGTGACCGATCAACCTTTGGAGACAACAACATGAATAAAGGTAACAACAACATCCTCATCATTGGGGGTGGTTTTTCTGGCATGGCCGCAGCCATCCAACTGAAAAAACAGGGGTTTGACGTCGATTTGGTGGAGATTGACTCGTGGTGGCGGACTTACGGTGCGGGCATCAGCCTTGGCGGCGCGACGATTCGGGCATTCAAAACCTTGGGCATCGTTGATCAGTTTCTGCAAATGGGCAGTGGCTCTGACGGCCTTTCACTGCGCGCGCCCCCGGGCATGGAGGTGGCACAACTGCCCACGCTGCGCTTGGCAGGGCCAGACTTGCCCGGTGGTGGTGGCATCATGCGCTCGGCACTTGCCAAAATTCTGGCCGACGCGACACGCGCCGCGCAAGTCAAGGTTCGCCTTGGCTGCACGTTCACTTCCATCAATCAAGATGCAGAAGGTGTGGAAGTTGCCTTCACTGACGGGCAGCAACAGCGTTACGACCTCGTGATTGGTGCAGACGGGCTTTATTCCAAAGTGCGCGATGCCGTTTTTCCGCTTGCTGCCAAGCCGCGCTACACCGGCCAATGCGTGTGGCGCATGGTGTTGCCGCGCCCGGCCGGTATTGATCGGCCCATCATGTGGATCGGCATGCCCAAAGTCAAAGTGGGCGTGAACCCGGTGTCAAAGTCTGAGATGTACTTGTTTGTAACCGAAGACCGACCGACCAACGACCGCCTGGATGTCGCCACATTTCCTGCCATTCTTGCCGGTCTGCTGGCGCGTTTTCCAGCTCCCGAGGTTCATGCCATCAAGGCGCAAATTCACGACAAGTCTGAAATTGTGTACCGCCCCCTTGAAGGCCTGCTTTTGCCCAAACCCTGGTACCAGGGCCGTGTGGTGCTGATAGGTGACGCCGCGCATGCCACAACGCCCCACTTGGCTTCTGGTGCGTGCATTGGTATTGAGGACGCCATCGTACTGGTGGATGAACTGACCCAAAATGAAGCTGTTGACGCTGCCCTTCAAGCGTTTCAGAGTCGCCGTTGGGAGCGGTGCCGAATGGTGGTCGAAAACTCATTGCGGCTGGGAGAGTTGGAAGTTTCGGGTGGCGACAAGGAGGAGCAGACACGCATCATGCGAGCCTCGTTGATGGCTCTGGGTGCACCGATTTAACTGTCAACATCTAACTAAAACAAGGAGACAACAAAATGACAACCGTAGATTCGTTCAAAGGCCGACTGGTTCTTTTACTTGCGCATATCGCCGGCATGATCGACATGGTGGCTCTGCCGGTTTGGGTCGGCGCGGCCCTGATTGGGCAGTACCAATTCAGCCCGCAGCAGGCTGGCGGTATGGTGACGCTCTACCTTTTGGGGGCGGTGGTGGCAAGCGTCTTTTTCGCCTCTCGGTTCACCCGTTTCTCAGCGCGGCTTTTTTCAAGCGTGGGTTACGCTATTGCCTTTCTGGCATTTTTGGGGCTGACCCAAACGCGTGACTTCGGCATGATGGCTGTTTTGCATGCGGTTGCTGGCTTGGCGGCTGGTACGGCACTGTCGTTTACCCACGGCACCATTGGCCGCAGCCCCAACCCGCATCGACTTTTTGCCATTGTGGGCCTGGGCCTTTGCGTTTCAGCCATTTTCTTTTTGGGTGGTTCGCAAGAGGTCATTCCCAAGACGGCGGGCACGGGACTTTTTGTGATGTTTGGGGCCATCATGGCACTGGCAAGTATTGCCTGTGCCTTCGGCTTTCCACAAACTGCTGCACTGAAGGGTGCCGAAGCCGAAAAGCCTCAACCGCTGTCCAAAGCAACGTGGTTGGTCATTGTGGGTGTCATTTTGATGGCGCTGAACCAGGCCCTGGTGTTCAGTTTTGTAGAGCGCATTGGCGCTGATCGCGGCTATGGCGACAAAGTCACGGTAGTCCTGATTGCCCTTGGCTTTGTCAATCTGTTGTCGCCCATTCTGGCGGGTTTGCTGCAGGGCAGACTGTCAGCAAGCAGCGTGACAGTGGCTGGGCCACTTTTGCAAGCATTTTTGAGCTGCTTGTTGATTTTTGTGGGTACTTTCACCAGCTACGCGTTGGCCACAACCTTCTTCATCGCTGTGATGATTTTCACCCACACGTTTGCGTTTGGCCTGCTGGCCAGATTAGACCCAAGCGGGCGTGCCGTGGCAGCTACAGCCGCTACCTTGATGATTGGGGCCGCCATTGGTCCCGTTTTAGGTGGCGTTTTGGTGCAGCAAGTCGGCTATTCAGCCTTGGCCGTCGTCGTGCTGGTGGCGGGTGTCATCGCGTCCACGCTCTTTGCGCGCGCATCGAAATAGCCGAAACGGGTGGAACAAGCGATGGGCAACCCCACTATGACAACTCGCATTGGCATAGTTTGCAAATGATGGGTGGCACGCCCCACATCGTTGTGACAGGTGCCAATGGCTTTGTGGGCCAGGCTTTGGCCTGCCGCATCCTTCAAAACGGCTTGAATGGCCAAGCGATTGGCCGTCTGACGCTGATGGATTTGGCGTTCGAGCAGCCTCATCCTGACGAACGGGTGAGGCAGATTCCAGGCAGCGTTGCAGACGCCGCCGTTCGTGCGCAAGCCTTTGCGGTGCCCGTTGACGCAGTGTTCCATTTGGCCAGCGTGCCGGGCGGCGCTGCAGAGAAAAATTATGAGTTGGGCCGTCGCATCAACCTGGATGCCACTTTAGGCTTGTTGGAAGACCTGCGGCTTCAAGCCAAACCACCGCGTTTGGTTTTCGCCAGCACGGTTGCGGTCTATGGCGAAAGGCTGTCCGCTTTGGTGGATGAAAGTACTTTGCCCGCGCCTGCGTTGACCTATGGCGCGCACAAGTTGGCAAGCGAAGTTTTGGTGGCCGACGCCACGCGCAAAGGCTGGGTACAAGGTTGCTCTTTGCGATTGCCGGGTGTGGTGGCGCGCCCTGGTTCAGGTGCTGGCTTGATGTCGGCTTTCATGAGCCAGTTGTTTTGGCGCTTGGCGTCTGGGCAGGCTGTGACCGTTCCTGTGTCGCCCGCCGGTTTGGCGTGGTGGATTTCGGCCGATGCCTGCGTTGACAATCTAACTTTGGCCGCCACGCTCGATCCGACGCAGTTGAACCCGCAACGCAGCTACTTGATGCCAGCCTTGCACCTGAGCATGGCGCAAGTGGTTGACGCTTTGGCGGCACGCTATGGCGCAGACCGGCAAAAACTGGTCACCTACGCGCCTGACCCGCTGATTGAACGGCTTTTTGCCCAGTACCCGCCGCTTCACACTCCGCAAGCTGAGCGACTTGGCTTTTGCCACGATGGCGCAGTGGACAGTCTGGTTGTGCGGGCTATGCTGGCTTGAATTGCAGAAACTGCATCAAGTGGTTCACCTCATTTTCCTTTTTGTCTTTTGCCAATCTCAGTTTCCAAAAAATTCGATACGCCATGAAATTTGCCAGCCTTCCTAACCACAGCCTCGATGGCAGTTTGCTCATCGTTTCGCGCGACCTTCAATTGGCGGTCGATGCCAGCGACATCGCCCCCAACCTGATCACCGCGCTTCAAAATTGGGAGGCGGTCCAAGAACATTTGCAACATCGCTATAACAATTTGAATGCAAGGGCCGTTACGCAGTCGTTTGCGTTTGATCCCACGGTTTGTCTCGCGCCCCTGCCCCGCAGCCCCCAATGGCTCGATGGTTCCGCATTCTTGAACCACGGCCGTTTGATGGAAAAGGCTTTCAATTCGCCGCCCACTCCGTTGATGGACACAGTGCCCATGATGTACCAAGGGGCCAGTGACGATTTTTTAGGGCCGCACAGCGATGTGCCGTTGCCCACAGAGGCGGATGGCATCGACTTTGAAGGCGAATTTGGCGTGGTCGTCGGGCCCGTACAGATGGCGTCATCGCCCGATGTGGCGCTGGCTTGTGTGCGCCTGTTGGTGCAAATCAACGATTGGAGTCTGCGCGCGTTGGGTCCTCATGAAATGAAAGTTGGCTTTGGGTTTTTGCGGGCCAAGCCTTCAACCGCTTTTGCGCCCGTGGCGGTGACGCCAGATGAACTGGGGGACGCCTGGAAGGACGGCCGCATTCACCTCAACCTGCGTTGCGATTACAACGGGCAGCGTTTTGGCGAAGCCAATGGCCGTGAAATGCATTTCCACTTCGGTGACTTGATTGCGCATGCCGCCCGAACCCGAAAACTGACGGCCGGTTGCATCATTGGCTCTGGCACCGTGTCCAACGTTAGTCGCGCGGCGGGTTCGTCTTGCATTGCGGAGCGCCGGGTGATTGAGATTGTTGACGAAGGCATCGCCAAAACGCCTTTCATGAAATTCGGCGACCTCATCCGCATGCAGGCGCAATACCCGGACGGAAGTGACGGTCCGTTTGGAGTGATAGACCAAAAGGTCGTGAAGGCCACTTAATTTGAACCATTCTCAATAGAGAACCTGCTTCGTCCAAGCCACCACTATGACCCGCCAATTCATCCATTGCGACCGCCTTTTCACCGGGCTTGAAGACCAAGTCCGTCACCATCAAATCTTGGTGATTGAACAAGGCCATTTCACCTTTGTAGGTGCGCGAGCAGACGCTCCAGCGGCTCAAGCCACAGACAGCCAAATTGACGCGGGCGATCACTTCGTCATGCCTGGTCTCATCGACGTTCACACCCATTTGGTTTTTGGCAATGCCCGCAGTGAGGAGGATGTGGACCTTTGGATAACTCCCGAATTCCGCGCGCTTCGCAGCCTGTTTTTTGCACAGCATGTGCTGGCCGCAGGCTACACCAGCATCGTGGTTCCGGGAGACGCTGGCAACAGCAGCATCGCCGTGCGCGACGCGATCCGTGCAGGGCTGTTCGACGGCCCGCGCATTGCTGCTAGCAGCAACGTGATTGCCAACCGCCACAGCCTGAACGATTGGTTTCCCGAGCACGTAGGCACACCCGACTATTTCACGGGCAGGTTATGCACCACGCATGATGCCCAAATCGAAGAAGTGCGCCGCCAGGCCAAGGCCGGGGCCAACCTGGTCAAAATCGCGATGGATGGCACGCATTTTCGTGAAGACGGCACCCACATTGCCGCCTTCACGCAAGTTGAGGTGAGCGCCATGGTGACTGAAGCACACCGGCTGGGCGTCAAAGTAGCCACGCACGCCTACGGACGCGAGGCGGTGCTGTACGCTGCGCGGGCGGGGGTTGATGTGATCTTCCACGCCTTTTTTGGCGACGATGAATGCTGGGATGCGATGCTTGCCAGCGGCAGCGCCCTGGCACCAACTTTGACTTTTTTGCGCAATAACGTCGAGTTCTGCCTGCCGCACGAGCCCTCGGTGGAATCGGGCTACCAGGCCATGCAGCAGCGCGTAATTGATGTTGCTAAACGCAACCTGAACCGCGCCCGTGAAAAGGGCGTGCCCTTCATGACCGGCAGTGATGCAGGGTTCGCCGTCACTCCCTATGGCGAGTGGCATGCCCGCGAAATCGGCATTCTGGTGGACTGGCTGGGTTTTACGCCTGCGCAGGCTTTGCGCGCCGCCACGTCAGTGGGCGCGCGGTTGATGCCACGGGGCCGCCCTGGAACGCCGCAGGCCGCGCAGGTGGGTGCGATCGAGGTCGGACGGCACGCGGACTTTCTGTTCATCAACGGCGACCCGCTGGGCGATGTCGATCTGCTGTTGAAGCGCGAAGCCATCGCCGCCGTTTACCAGGGCGGGCGGCGCATGTCCACCAAACGCAAGCCCTATGACCCTTGGCAAGTCACCCACCTGAGCAGTCTGAAATGGACCGAGCTGTACACCCGCGACAGAGTCGCTGAACGCAACGGAGACGCACCATGAATCAACCAACCCATTTCCGCCGTAAACCGGGTCTCGCCTGTCTGGCAGGTCTTGCCTTGGCCACTTGCCTGATGGCGGCCAGCGCCCTGGCACAGACCTGGCCGAACAAGCCAATTCGCGTCGTTGCAGCGCACGCGCCAGGCGGCGGGCCAGACCAGGTGGTGCGGGCCATCACCCAGGAACTGTCGAAACGGCTTGGAC
>JANNCN010000010.1:0-22394 GCA_031386665.1 Rhodoferax sp.
GTGCCCGCGTGACCGAACTGCTGAAGCAAGCCCAGTACAGCCCCTTGCCTATCAGCCTGATGGGTTCCACGTTGTTTGCCGTGAACAAGGGTTTCATGGACGACATCGCTGTGAACAAGGTTCTGGCGTTTGAGCACGGCCTGCACGCTTACCTCAAAGACAAACACGCGGCTCTGGTAGCCAAATTGGAAGCAACTAAAGCCATGGACAAAGAGGCAGAAGCCGAATTGACCACTGCTACGGCTGCCTTCAAGAAGTCGTTTGCTTGATTCGGACTCCACACCAGAGTCACTCACGAATTTAAGCAAAAGGGGCAACTATGGCATCAGGCAAGGAATTACGCAGCAAGATCAAATCGGTGGAAAACACCAAGAAGATCACCAAGGCCATGGAGATGATCTCCGTGTCCAAGATGCGCAAGGCTCAGGAGCGCATGCGGGCTGCGAGGCCTTACAGCGAAAAAATTCGGAACATCGCGACGAATTTGGGCGCTGCTAACCCTGAATATGTTCACCCCTTCATGAAAACCAACGACGGCAAGTCGACGGGTTTCATCGTGGTGTCCACGGACAAGGGTTTGTGCGGCGGTTTGAACAGCAATTTGTTTCGGGCCGTCACATTGCGTCTGCGCGAAAGCCAAACTGCGGGCAAAACTCCGCTGTCGGTCGCCATTGGTGGCAAAGGCCTTGGTTTTTTAAACCGCATTGGCGCCAAAGTGGTGTCGCATGTCACTCACTTGGGTGACAAACCGCATTTAGAGAAACTGATCGGCCCCGTCAAGGTGCTGCTCGATGCCTACATCAAGGGTGAAGTCAGTGCTGTTTATTTGAGCTACAACAAGTTCATCAGCACCATGCGCCAAGAGGCCGTGGTTGAGCAGCTTTTGCCACTGTCAGCCGTCAAGATGCAGGAACAATCCAAAGCCAGTGGTACTCAGCCAGCTTGGGACTACATCTACGAGCCGGACGCGCAAGCCGTGATTGACGACTTGCTGGTGCGCTATGCCGAAGCTTTGGTTTACCAGGCGGTTGCTGAAAACATGGCCAGCGAGCACGCTGCCCGCATGGTCGCAATGAAGGCTGCCACCGACAACGCCGGCAACGTGATTGCCGAGTTGAAGCTGATCTACAACAAGACGCGTCAAGCGGCGATCACGAAAGAACTTTCGGAAATCGTCGCGGGTGCCGCAGCGGTCTAAGTACCGCCCTTTTCAGTTTATTTTGATTTAAATTTTGGAGCAACCTCATGGCTCAAGCTAACAGCAACGCAGGCGTAGAAGGCAAAATCGTTCAATGTATTGGCGCGGTGGTCGACGTGGAATTTCCACGCGACAAAATGCCAAAAATTTATGATGCGCTCAAGATGGATGGTTCCAACCTCACACTTGAAGTGCAACAGCAACTGGGTGACGGCATCGTGCGCACCATTGCCCTGGGTTCGTCCGACGGCCTGCGCCGTGGCACCATGGTCAAAAACACCGCCAACCCGATCATGGTCCCCGTTGGCAAAGCCACCTTGGGTCGCATCATGGATGTGCTTGGCGCGCCGATTGACGAGCGCGGCCCAGTTGACGCTGCTCTGCACATGTCGATTCACCGCAAAGCCCCAGCTTACGACGAGTTGAGCCCGTCGCAAGAATTGCTGGAAACGGGTATCAAAGTGATTGACCTGGTTTGCCCGTTTGCCAAAGGCGGCAAGGTTGGCTTGTTCGGTGGTGCTGGCGTGGGCAAGACTGTCAACATGATGGAACTGATCAACAACATCGCCAAGGCACACTCCGGCTTGTCCGTGTTTGCAGGTGTGGGTGAGCGCACCCGTGAGGGCAACGACTTTTATCACGAGATGGCCGACTCTGGCGTGGTGAACCTGGAAAGCCTGGAAGACTCCAAAGTCGCCATGGTCTACGGCCAGATGAACGAACCCCCAGGCAACCGTTTGCGCGTGGCGCTCACAGGCTTGACCATTGCCGAATCTTTCCGTGATGAAGGCAAAGACGTTTTATTCTTTGTGGACAACATTTATCGCTACACGCTGGCCGGTACTGAAGTGTCCGCGCTTTTGGGACGCATGCCTTCTGCCGTGGGTTATCAGCCGACCTTGGCCGAAGAGATGGGCCGCTTGCAAGAGCGCATCACGTCTACCAAAGTGGGCTCCATCACGTCAATTCAGGCCGTTTACGTGCCAGCCGATGACTTGACTGACCCAAGCCCTGCCACAACCTTTGCTCACCTGGATTCCACTGTGGTGTTGTCTCGTGACATCGCGTCGCTGGGCATTTACCCCGCTGTCGATCCACTGGACTCCACCAGCCGCCAGTTGTCGCCTCAAGTGGTGGGTGAAGACCACTACAACACGGCCCGTGCAGTGCAAGGCACCTTGCAACGTTACCGTGAGTTGCGCGACATTATTGCGATCATGGGCATGGACGACCTGGCCCCTGAAGACAAGCTGGCCGTGGCCCGCGCCCGCAAAATTCAACGTTTCCTGTCGCAGCCATTCCATGTGGCAGAAGTGTTCACCGGCTCGCCCGGCAAGTACGTGCCTTTGTCAGAAACGATTCGCGGCTTCAAAATGATTGTGAACGGCGAGTGCGATCACATGCCAGAGCAAGCCTTCTACATGGTTGGCACGATCGACGAAGCGATTGAAAAGAGCAAGAAAGTAGCCTGATCATGGCAACGATTCACGTTGATGTAGTCAGCGCCGAGGAGTCCATCTTCTCTGGTGAAGCCAAGTTTGTGGCTTTGCCGGGCGAAGCGGGCGAATTGGGCATTTACCCACGCCACACGCCACTCATTACCCGCATCAAGGCGGGCTCAGTTCGCATTGAAAAAGCCGACGGCAGTGAAGAATTCATCTTCGTTGCAGGTGGCATTCTGGAAGTGCAGCCCAACTGCGTGACGGTGTTGTCTGACACCGCAGTGCGCGGCAAAGACCTGGACGACGAAAAAGCCAACGCAGCCCGTGCGGCAGCCGAAGAAGCGCTGAAAAACGCCAAAACCGAAATCGACATGGCCAAAGCTACCTCAGAATTGGCCATGATGGCAGCTCAAATCGCAGCACTGCGGAAATTTCGTCAAAAGAAATAGTGCGCAATCTGCAGGCTTGCAAGCAAAGCCTCCCCAAAAAACCCCACCTTTCGCAGCGGGGTTTTTTTATGTCTAAGGCTTCAGAATCACGCCCGGAAAGTTACCCGGTCATTTGCGACCGACGCTGTCTCAGGCATTAACCCACCAACGGCTCGTCCGGAAGTTCATTGGGGTTTTCGTTCAATGACGTGACTGGGAAATGTTTCACCAGAACGGCTGACACCTCTTCCAGCGCCTGTGTTAAACCGTTTTCATACTGCCCCGCCCGAATGGCTTGGCTCAGGTTGTTGGCCATGGCGTGCCATTCTCTGGCTGTCACGCGCTGGTTCAAACCCCGGTCCGCCACGATCTCGATGGCGTGGTCTGCCAAGAGAAGGTAAATCAAAACACCGTTGTTGTTTTCGGTGTCCCAGACATGCAATTTGCCGAACATCATCACCGCGCGTTCGCGGGCGTTTGCATTGCGCCACAGGTAGCTCATGGGCAAGCCCGCTTCAACGCAAATGCGAACTTCGCCGCTGTGGTGCCTTTCGCTGGCGGCGACCCGGCGCATCAGGCGCTCGACCATATCGGGCGGGACAGCACGGTTGGAATCGCCTTCGTCAAGCCACCGGTGCTTGATAATTCGCTGGAGTTTTTGCCACATGGTGGGTACCTGTACGGGTGAATTGGGATCGGGTTTCATGGTGGGTTCAGACCTGGCTTACCAATCGCCAGAGGCGCCACCGCCACCAAAGTCGCCGCCACCGCCCGAGCTGAAACCGCCACCGCCACCGCCGCTTCCACCCCCACCAAACCCGCCACTTCCGCCAAAACCCCCACCCCAACCCGACGATCTGCCCGTCCTGCCGGATCTGCCAGTGCCAGGCAAAGACGCAATGCCGCTGCCCATCAAAAAAGTAACGATCAAGGCCACAAACGCTGCCAACCCGGCCAACACCAAACTCGCGGTGACCACCATGGCAAGCGCCCCAACCCCGCCACCCACCAGAAAAGCCCCCAGCTTGCGGCCAAAAATACTGCGCGCTATGCCACCCGCAATAGGTACGGCGAAAAACATGAAGATGGCCAGATCCATCCACTGAAAACCAAAGGTGTTGGCTTCTTGCCCAAAGTGTCCACTTGGGGGCTCTGGCAGGGCCTCGCCTGAAATGCGCGCCATCAATTGATCGGTTGCCACATCCAGCCCCGCCGCGTAATGGCCCCCTTTGAAGTTAGGGGTGATGGCGTTCTCAATGATTTGCCTGGCCGCCAAGTCGGGAATAGCGCCTTCCAGCGTTTTGGCAACCTCAATGCGCACTTTGCGGTCGTTCTTGGCAACGATCAGCAAGAGCCCGTCGCCAGTTTCCTTTCGGCCGATTTTCCAGAGATTGCCCACCCGGTTGGCAAACGAAACAATGTCTTCAGGCTGGGTGGTGGGCACCAGCAGCAGCACAATTTGGGAGCCCTTCTGCTGCTCAAATGCTGTCAGCTTGGACTCTAACGCCGCCTTTTCGGCTGCGCTCAAAGTTTGCGTGACGTCAATCACATGTCCGCTCAAAGACGGCACCGCTACCAAGGGCTGGGCGGCAGCGACCCAAGCTAGCAACGGCAGAGCGACCGCTATGGCCCAGCGTTTACCGTGTCTGGCGAGCAACTTCAGCATGAAAAGCCCTCAGGCCACTCAGTCGTGCGCCGCAAAGCGACGCGTTGAAGCATTTGCAATCAAGGCTTCTTGTTGAAATCCACCACCGGCGGCGCGGAGATAGCGGCTTCATTTTGCACAGCAAAGCTGGGCTTGGTGGCGTAGCTGAAAACCATCGCCGTCAGGTTGCTGGGGAAGCTTCGGGTCAAGACGTTGTATTCTTGAACTGACTGAATGTAGCGGTTGCGCGCCACGGTGATGCGGTTTTCCGTGCCTTCCAACTGAACCCGCAAGTCCCGAAAGCCCTGGTTGGCCTTCAAATCGGGGTATTTTTCAGAGACGACCATCAAGCGGCTTAAGGCACTGCCCAACTCACCTTGAGCGGCCTGGAATTTCTTGAAAGCCTCGGGGTTGTTCAGGGTTTCGGGGGTGACTTGAATCGAGGTGGCCTTAGCGCGAGCTTCGATCACCTTGGTCAAGGTGTCTTGCTCAAATGCAGCTTCACCCTTGACCGTGGCCACAATGTTGGGCACCAAATCAGCACGGCGCTGATACTGATTGAGAACCTCGCTCCAGGACGATTTGGTTTGTTCGTCAAGCCGCTGAAAATCGTTGTAACCACAACCTGACAAACCAAAGGCTATTGCCACAGTGGCAAAGAACGTGAACAGACGATACTTCATAGACAGTGCTCCTTGACGGCTTCCTAAAAATCAGACCAAAACCAAATATAACCAGACGGTAACATAGTTGCCGCACCCCCAATTCAAGCGACGCACACAGCAATATCGCACCATGGCAAAAACCAAATCGCAGGTCTCTTTGATGGGCGGATCCGCCGATGAGATCGAGGCATCTTTTTATGAAGCCCTGCAAACTGGCGACATCGAAAAACTGATGGCCTGCTGGGCCGATGAAGACGACGTGGTCTGCGTGCACCCCGGTGGCCCGCGGGTGGTGGGTGTCAGCGCTATTCGAACCGCATTTGACGCGATGTTTTCGAACGGGCGTATTCGCGCATTTGCCCACCATGTGCGCAAAGTCGAAGCGATGGCCAGCTCAGTGCACAGCGTGCTGGAACGCATTGAAGTACTGACCGAAGGCGGCCCCGCCAATGCCTGGGTGTTGGCCACCAACGTGTACCACCGAACCAGTCAGGGCTGGCGCTTGGTAGCCCACCATGCCAGCCCAGGGTCAGCCAACGAGGCGCAAGAGATCAATGACACGCCGACGGTTTTGCACTAACCTATGAACTATGCGGCCCCATGGTGGCTTCCGGGTGGCAATTTGCAAACCATCTGGCCTGCGCGCCTGTCCAAGCGCATGGCTGGCGCGGCCCCAGAGTTCGAGCGCGAACGTTGGATTGCCCCAGACGCCGACTTCATTGACGTTGATTTTCTGAAAGGCGCGCCATCGCAGCCCAATCAAACCCTGCTGGTCTTGTTCCACGGACTTGAAGGCACCTCTCGCAGCCACTATTCAGAAGCTTTTGCCGAATTTTGCCGATTGCACGGCCATGCGTTTGCCGTGCCTCACTTCAGAGGGTGTAGCGGCGAGCTCAATTGGGGACCGCGCGCCTACCACTCGGGAGATTTTGAAGAAATTGGCTGGATTTTGCAGCGCTTGCGGGCCAGGCACACGGGGCCTATCGTGGCGGTGGGAATCTCATTGGGCGGCAATGCACTGATGCGCTGGGCCGAAGAAATGGGTGCTGAAGCGGCCAAAACTGTCAACGCCGTGGCCAGCATTTGCTCGCCCATTGACCTGGCCGCGAGTGGGCATGCCATTGGGCGCGGCTTCAATCGTCTGGTGTATACGCGGATGTTCATCAATTCCATGAAACCCAAAGCCCTGCGCAAATTGGCCCAGCACCCCGGGCTTTTTGACCGACAGGCCCTGCTGGATTCGAAAGATCTGTTTGAGTTTGACAACGTGTTCACAGCGCCCTTGCACGGGTTCAAAAACACCGAAGACTACTGGGCCCGCGCATCCGCCAAACCGCATTTGCACCAAATTCGCCTGCCCGCCCTGGTCGTCAACGCTTTGAATGACCCGTTTGTCCCGGCCAGCAGCCTGCCCAAGCAGACGGAAGTCGGCCAATTTGTCACTCTGTGGCAGCCCCACCACGGTGGCCACGTGGGCTTTGCCGCCGGTGCATTTCCCACGCACTTGCGCACCCTGCCAGACACGGTGGGCGGCTGGCTGATGGGGCACGCGCGATGACGACTGTGGGGGCAGGAAGCCACACAAAGTGGGCGACCGTGGGGGCCAGTTTTCGCGCTGGGCCGCCCCAAGCGAAAATGCGACCCCCTCGGGGGGCAGGAAGCCACACAAAGTGGGCGACTGTGGGGGCCAGGTATGGATGACATCGTCAAACAAGCGCTGGCCAAATGGCCCAACGTGCCCGATTGTTACGGCTGGCTCGGCTTGGACGCGCGTGGCAACTGGTACATGCGCGACGACAGAACCCAAGCGGCAGGCGCCTTCCCAAGCTTAGGCAATGCTTCTAAAGAGAGCAAAGGCTCACTTCTCCAGCACGAAAAGCTGATCGAGTTCATTCAGCGCAATTACGCAGTTGACGCCAAAGGCCAATGGTTTTTTCAAAATGGCCCGCAGCGGGTCTATGTTGAACTCGAAGCCACCCCCTGGATATGGCGCGTTGGGCAGTCTTCAGCAGGCCTTGACTTTGCCGTCACAAGCCATGCCGGAGCCACTGCCGCCGTGCTGCGATGCCTGGTGGATGAGTTAGGGCGCGTTTACCTGCAAACGAGCATTGGCTTTGGCCTAGTGCACACGCAAGACGTTGCCTGTGCTGCTGACGCAATTGAAGCGGGGCTTTGGGTGGTGGAAGATGTGGTTGCCTCGGCTTTGGCTGACCGATTTGGGTTTGAAGCCAGTCCGCAAAGTTTGCTTGGCAAAGCTCAACAGAGCGGAGCCAACAAATAGGCGATAGGCGGGCTTGAGCCGGAGTAGATCTGAAGTAGAGCCGGGCAGAGACGGACTGAGCTGCGGCAAGGATTGAGAACCTCAGAAATCTGCCGCGAAGATGCAATCCAATTTGCTACTATTTATATAGAAAACTATTGAATCAATTCGGGAGCTAGAGGCCGACTATATTCAGAAAACAGGTCAAAACGCATCAAAACAGGTAAATTTACCACAATTGTAGCAAAAATAGCAGTTTTTGACTAAGTTCGGAACTCAGGGGCCAGAAAACCGAACACAGCCTCCAAAAATCCGAAAAAGGGCCGAACCCAGATTACTTGCTGGCAGCAACCGCTGGAGCCGCTGCAGTTGCCGTAGCATCTGGCGCGGCAGCGCTGCCATCAGCAGCGGGTGCAGGCGCTTTCGGTGCATCAAACTTGCCACCCGATGCATTCACCATGTAAACCATGGCCCGGGCGATTTCCAGATCTTCAAAATCACCGCCGCCTTGTGCACCCATGGCCCCTTTGCCTTTGAGGGCTGAGGTCAAAAGCGCTTCATAGCCCGTCTTGATGCGTGGTGCCCACAGCGCCGCATCGCCAATTTTGGGCGCGCCCGCCAAACCTGCTGCATGGCAAGTGGTGCATTGCGCGTTGTAAACCGCTTCGCCGCCTTTGAGCTCGCGGTTGGCATCGCGAATTTCAACCGAGCCAACTTTTTGCAAGCGCTGCTCAATCGTTTTCTGCATGTTGACCGTGCCCGCAGCCGGTTTGGCGTCAGACACTACGTAGTACACCAGCCCGATGATGGCAAAAATTGGCGCGACAAACGAAAACAGCACTGCCATCAGCAACTGTTTTGGGGTTTTGATGGGCCCGGTGTGGTCTTCTTCTTGGCCTGCGGCGTGGCTGTGATCGCTCATGGTGTCCTCAAAAATTCGGGTGACTTCAAATCAGCCTTCCATTATAGCCGTCGCCCCTGTGAAAACCCCTACAATCCACACCTGTTCCAAGATGCGGCTGTAGCTCAGTGGATAGAGTATTGGCCTCCGAAGCCAAGGGTCGTGGGTTCGATCCCCGCCAGCCGCACCAAATACAACTCCACCTCAAGCCTCTTTTTTAAGCAGCAGCGCCGCGTCATACAGGGCGTTGCGTGACGCGCCGGTAATGTCTGCTGCCAGCTTGACGGCGGTTTTCAGCGGCAACTCAGCCAGCAGGAGTTTCAAGATACGGTGATCTTGGGCGGGTTCGGCGGTGGGCTCGATGGCATGCAAAACCAGCACAAATTCGCCGCGCAGCCGGTTGGGCTGATCGGCAAACCACGCGGGTAGGTCGCGCGCTTTGGCGGTGGCGATTTCTTCAAATTGTTTGGTCAGTTCGCGCGCCACCGTGACCAGGCGGTCGCCCAAAATTGCGAGCGCTGCACCCAAGGCTTCGATGCGATGGGGCGCTTCAAGCAGCACGACGCTGCGCGGCTGGCTGGCCAGCGCCTGCACGGCTTGGGTGCGCTCGCCAGATTTGGCGGGCAAAAAGCCAATGAACACAAAACCGCCCGCTTGCTCGCCTTCACCAGAACGGGCGGTAATGCCTGCCACGCTCAGGGCCGTGGTCACGCTGCTGGCACCCGGCAACGGCACGACTTTGATCATTTGTGCCCGAACTGCCGCCACTAGCCTAGCGCCTGGGTCGCTGACGGCAGGGGTGCCCGCGTCGCTGACAAACGCCACGCGCTGGCCTTGGCGCAAACGGCCAATCACCAATTCAGACGCCTCGGCTTCATTGTGTTGGTGCAGCGCCAGCAGTTGCGACGACGTTTTGTCGATACCGTAGGCTTTCAAGAGCGATTGGGTGTGGCGCGTATCTTCGCAGGCAATGGAATCTGCCAAACCCAGCACGTACAGGGCGCGCAAAGAGATGTCGGCCAAATTGCCAATCGGCGTGGCCACCACGTACAAGGCCGCTTGCGGATAATGCTGCATGGCCGACGTGTCACTGGCAGCGGCCAAGGCCGAGGCGTAAAGAGAGCTCAAAGATGTTCCTCAAATTGAAAGCCGCAGCACTTCAAGCTGCAAACCCGTCGCAAAAACCGACCGCAAAGCCGACGGCGACCCCATCATCGACCAAAAAAGCGGGTGACGATGCAGAAAACACCGCATTGCAGCATTTGCAACACGCGGGCCTGCGCCTTTTGCAACGCAATTATCGAACGCCGGGGCGCGGTGGTGGCGAAATTGACCTGATCATGCGCGCACCTGACGGCACCACGGTGTTTGTCGAGGTCAGAAAGCGCAGCACGGCGAGCCACGGCGGTGCCGCAGCCAGTGTGAGCGTGACCAAGCAGCGGCGCATTGTTTTTGCTGCCCGCCACTATTTGATGCGTTTAGCCACACCGCCGCCTTGCCGATTTGACGTGGTGACCGTCGAGTATGGCGACGTGCAATGGCTGAAAGCCGCCTTCGACGCCTGCTGAAGCAGAAGCCGCCTGACGATTCCCCCAATTGACTTGTGCGCACTTTGCGCCCCCTTGGAGCAGCGCAAGGCAGCAAGGTTATGATTCGCCTCATGCTTGAACAACGTATTCAACAGCACTTCATTGAAAGCGCTGACCTTAAATACCAGTCGGCCGAAGCCTTGAGCAAACCCATTGCGCAAGCGGTTCAGGCCATGTTGGCTTGTGTCACCAGTGGTGGCAAGGTTTTGGCGTGTGGCAATGGCGGCTCGGCGTCTGACGCGCAGCACTTTGCGGCTGAATTTGTGGGCCGTTTTGAGCGTGAACGCCCCGAATTGGGCGCGATTGCGCTGACCACGGATTCCTCCATCTTGACCGCGATTGCCAATGACTACGACTTTTCGGTCGTTTTCTCGCGCCAGGTTCGCGCTTTAGGCTCGCCTGGCGACGTGTTGCTGGCAATTTCAACCAGCGGCAACTCGGCCAATGTGCTGGCCGCCATTGAAGCGGCACATGAGCGCGAAATGGTGGTGGTGGGCTTGAGCGGGCGCGGTGGCGGCAAAATGACACATGCCCTGCGCGACACCGATGTGCACATTTGCGTGCCACACGACCGCACCGCCCGTGTGCAGGAAGTGCATATTTTGGCGCTGCATTGCATTTGCGACGCAGTGGACCACCAACTCCTTGGCGAACCGGAAACCCCAGCATGAAACCAATCTTTGACACCGCCAACCATGCCAAGCCTGGCAAAGCCATTCAGCTCAGCTTGAGTCGTGGCGTTTTGATGGTCAGCTTGGCGGCTAGCTTTGCCGCAACTTTGACAGCTTGCGTGCCGCTGATGGTGGGCGGTGCGGTGATGGGTGCGATTGTGGCCACAGACCGCCGCACCTCTGGCGCACAGCTAGAAGACGAAGGCATTGACCTGCGCTCAGCCAGCCGCATTCGTGAAAACCTGGGTGAGCGGGTTCACATCAACATCAACAGCTACAACCGCCAGGTGCTGCTGACGGGCGAAGTGCCCACTGCTCAGGACAAAGCCACCGCAGAGCAACTGGTGTCTCGGGTTGAAAACGTCCGCACCATCGTCAACGAACTGGCGGTTTTGGGGAATTCAACACTGCCACAGCGCTCGTCAGATTCCTTGGTCACCGCCAAAGTCAAAGCCGGGCTGGTCGATGCCAAAGACCTGTACGCCAACGCCTTCAAAGTGGTGACCGAGCGCGGCACCACCTACCTGCTAGGCAAAGTCAGCCAACGCGAAGCCGACCGGGCCACCGAAGTGGCCCGCAGCGTCGGCGGTGTACAGAAAGTCGTCCGTATTTTTGAAATCGTCAGCGAAGAAGAACTCAAGCGTCTTTTGCCGCAGCAATCCCCCGCCAGCACCACCGGCGGCAAACAAACCGGCGGTTGAACTCTACTTCAGGCGCTTGATGAGGCTGGAGGTATCCCAGCGCGCGCCACCCATTTGCTGCACGTCGGCATAAAACTGATCCACAAGCGCCGTCACTGGCAAACGTGCGCCGTTGCGTTTGGCTTCGTCCAGCACCAGTCCCAAGTCTTTGCGCATCCAGTCCACGGCAAAGCCAAAGTCAAATTTGTCGGCCACCATGGTTTTGCCGCGGTTGTCCAACTGCCAGCTTTGCGCAGCGCCTTTGCCAATCACGTCCAGCACTTGGTTCATGTCCAGACCAGCCCTTTGACCGAAGGCGATGGCTTCGCTTAAACCTTGCACTAAACCAGCGATGCAAATCTGGTTGACCATTTTGGCCAGTTGCCCCGCGCCACTGGCCCCCAGCAGCGTGAAGGCACGCGAAAACGCCATGCCCACAGGTTGAACCGCTGCAAATGCCGCCGCGTCGCCGCCGCACATCACCGTCAACAAACCGTTTTGCGCACCCGCCTGGCCGCCTGACACGGGAGCATCGATGAACTGCAGCCCAATGGCTTGCGCAGCGGCGGACAGCTCGCGGGCAATGCTGGCCGATGCCGTGGTGTGGTCGACAAAAATCGCCCCGGCTTTCATGCCTTTGAATGCGCCATCAGCGCCCAAAGTGACGCCGCGCAGGTCGTCGTCATTGCCCACGCAACAAAAAACGATGTCGGCCCCAGCAGCCGCCTCACGCGGTGTTTTGGCACTTTTCGGCGCTGCGGTTTTGGCAAACTCTTCGCACCAAGCGGCAGATTTGGCGGCCGTGCGGTTGTAAACGGTCACCGCGTGCCCCGCCAGCGCCAGGTGCCCCGCCATGGGGTAGCCCATCACGCCCAAGCCTAAAAAGGCGACTTTGCGGGAGGGTGTAGATTCGTAGGTTTTGAGATTGATGTTGGGCATAGAGCCTCCAAAAGTCATTTAAATATTGGCAAAAGACGTGTCCAGAAATTCAGATTTTCGGGATGAAGTGCAAGGCGCCCGGAGCGCAGCAACCGGAATGCACTTCGGGTGCATGAGGATTGCGAGCACCGCGCAACGCCGCAATTCGCCCGAAAAATGGATTTATGGACGCGTCCTAAACGATGGCAAAGTTCTCGGTGCCTGCACTCAAATCCGCCGACTTGCCGCGATGACTGTTGAGTTTAATTTGCAAGCGCAGGTCGTTCAGCGAATCGGCGTTGCGCAAGGCGTCTTCGTAGCTGATGACGTTGTTTTCATAAGCGTCAAACAGCGCCTGGTCAAAGGTTTGCATGCCCAGGTTGCGGCTTTTCTTCATGATTTCCTTGATTTCAGAGACTTCGCCTTTGAAAATCAAATCAGAAATCAACGGGGTATTGAGCAAAATTTCGACCGCAGCCGCGCGGCCTTTGCCGTCTTGCTTGGGGATGAGGCGTTGCGACACCAAGGCTTTGAGGTTCAGCGACAAGTCCATCAGCAACTGCGAGCGGCGCTCTTCCGGAAAAAAGTTAATGATGCGGTCCAGCGCCTGGTTGGCGCTGTTGGCATGCAGGGTGGCCAGGCACAGATGACCGGTTTCAGCAAATGCCACCGCATGTTCCATGGTTTCGCGGTCGCGGATTTCGCCCATCAAAATCACGTCGGGCGCTTGGCGCAGCGTGTTTTTCAGGGCAATTTCCCAACTGTCGGTGTCCAGCCCCACTTCGCGCTGTGTCACGACACAATTTTTGTGGGCATGCACAAATTCCACGGGATCTTCAATGGTGATGATGTGGCCAAAAGACTGGTCGTTGCGCCAGTCGACCATGGCCGCCAGGGTGGTTGACTTGCCTGAACCCGTGGCCCCCACCATGATGCAAAGCCCGCGCTTGGACATCACCACTTCTTTGAGCACCTGGGGCACACCCAAGCCGTCAATGGTGGGCAAAATCGCTGGAATCACCCGCATCACCATGCCAACCTTGCCTTGCTGCACGAAGGCGTTGACGCGAAAACGCCCCACGCCGGGTGGCGAAATGGCGAAATTACATTCTTTGGTACGCTCAAACTCGGCCACCTGCTTGTCGTTCATGACAGACCGCGCCAGGGCCAGCGTGTGGGCTGAATTGAGCGGCTGGGGCGACACTTTGGTCACCTTGCCGTCCACCTTGATGGCGGGCGGAAAGTCGCTGGTGATGAACAAGTCACTGCCCGTGCGGCTGACCATCAGCTTGAGCAGATCGTTGATGAATTTAGTGGCCTGGTCGCGTTCCATGAGAAGTTGTACTCCGTCAATTCAGGTTAGGGTGGCGCTTGCAAGGCGGTGTCAGGAGGCCACTGGCTTGGGGGAATCAGGCTTCAGGTCGGCCACGGGCAGCGCGGGGGCCGCCTTGGCGCTGGTGTCGCTCAAGCGGGCGCTGACCACGCGCAGGCGCAGTGACAGTTTGCGGGCCAACAGCGCAATCAAATTGGCTGCCAAGGTGGGGTTGGCCGACATCATTTCGTCCATGCCTTCGGCACCCAAAACAGCGACTTCGCATTCGGTCAAGCTGGTGCAGGTTGAAAACCGGATGCCACTGTCCAACAGCGACATTTCACCCAAAATTTCGCCCGGATGGGTTTCTGCCAAGCGCAGACGCTCGCCCCAGGGTTGCACCCGGTCCACTGCGATGGTGCCCGACAACAGCACCACCATGAAATTGCCGTACTCGTCCTGGCGAATCACGTCGCGGTTGGGTTGAATCACGGCAAAGTCGAAAAATTGCTTCAACCCGCTGATGGCGACGGCGTCCAGGTGGCTCATGAACTTGTCTGAGCCCCAGACCTTTTGCAACAGGGCGATGCCCCGATCCGACGTCAAGCGCCTTGCGTCCACCTCGACCGCGCGGGCCTCCCATGGCACCAGCAGGGTCGGGTCCACGCCAAAGCCTGCAAACGCCGTGCTGAACAGCACCGACTCCGAGACGCCGTCGGCTTCACTGGGGTCATGTGGCTCTGATGGGCTTTGGCTGCCAAAAATGCCAGTCATTTCAATGTCTCCAAGTTGGGTCGAATCAAAACGCTCATCATCCAGGGAAGTTTTCTGGAATTTTCGCTTTAGACCGCGCCTCGGCCGGGCTGATGATATTGCGCTTCACCAGATCGGTCAGGTTTTGGTCCAGCGTTTGCATGCCCACGCTGTTGCCAGTTTGAATGCTCGAATACATTTGCGCCACTTTGGCTTCGCGGATCAAATTGCGAATGGCACTGGTGCCCAGCATAATTTCGTGCGCGGCCACGCGGCCCTGGCCGTCTTTGGTTTTGCACAGGGTTTGCGAAATCACCGCTTGCAACGATTCGGACAGCATGGCGCGAACCATTTCTTTCTCGTCCGCCGGACACACGTCAATGATGCGGTCGATGGTTTTGGCGGCACTGGAGGTGTGCAGCGTGCCAAACACCAAATGGCCGGTTTCAGCCGCCGTCATGGCCAGGCGAATGGTTTCCAGGTCACGCATTTCGCCGACCAAAATACAGTCTGGGTCTTCGCGCAGGGCAGAGCGCAGCGCGGCTGAAAAGCTCAAGGTGTGCGGTCCCACTTCACGCTGGTTGACCAGGCATTTTTTGGATTCGTGAACAAACTCAATCGGGTCTTCCACCGTCAAAATGTGGCCGAATTCGGTTTCATTCAAATAGTTGACCATGGCGGCCAAGGTGGTGGATTTGCCCGAACCCGTGGGCCCGGTGACCAGCACCATGCCGCGTGGTTTCAGGGCCAAATCGGCAAAAATTTTGGGCGCATTAAGTTGCTCTAGCGACAAGATTTTGCTGGGAATGGTTCGAAACACCGCGCCCGCGCCACGTTCCTGGTTGAAGGCGTTGACCCGAAAGCGCGCCAGGCCTTCAATTTCGAATGAAAAGTCGATCTCTAAAAACTCTTCGTAATTTTTGCGCTGCGTGTCGTTCATGATGTCGTACACCATGGCGTGAACGGCTTTGTGGTCCAGCGCCTCAACGTTGATGCGCCGCACGTCGCCGTGAACCCGAATCATGGGCGGCAAACCAGCTGACAAATGCAAGTCTGAGGCTTTGTTTTTGACGCTGAACGCGAGTAATTGGGTGATGTCCACAGAGGTCCTCTAGGGTTTGATATTCTTTGCGGCATTATGACCATGATTTCCGACAATCTCCAGCAGGTTCACGCCCGCATACAGGCGGCTTGCCACCAAGCGGGGCGCTCTCGGGAAGAAGTCACGCTTTTGGCGGTGTCCAAGACCTTTGGCAGAGACGCCGTGCAACAGGCTTTTGATGCGGGGCAACGGGCGTTTGGCGAAAATTACATTCAAGAAGCGGTAGACAAAATAACCGCGCTGCGCCATTTGCCGATTGAATGGCATTGCATTGGCCCAGTTCAAAGCAATAAAACCCGCGTGGTGGCAGCGCACTTTGACTGGGTTCACAGTGTGGATCGCCTGAAAATTGCGCAGCGCTTAAGTGAACAGCGCCCTGAACATTTCCCGCCACTCAACATTTGCATTCAGGTGAATGTGGACGCAGGGGCCAACAAGTCCGGGGTGGACGCGGCTGAAGCGCTGGCGCTGGCGCAGGCGGTGGTGGAGCTGCCCCGGTTGCAACTGCGCGGCATCATGTGCATTCCAGAGTTTACTCCTGATTTAATAGCACAAAGTGACCTATTTACGAGAGCTAGAGTCATATTTAATCAAATAAATGAGGTTTTGACGGTCAAATACGAAAAAAATAACCCCCAGGTTCTTTTTTTGCTCGATACCCTGTCCATGGGCATGACGGCTGATTTGGAAGCCGCAATTGCCTCGGGCAGCACGCTGGTCCGCGTGGGCACGGCTATTTTTGGGGTGCGGGCGTCGGCCCCGTAATTACCCGTATAAAACTGACCGCCGATATTCTCAAGACGAAACACATTGGTCCAAATGACCGCCTGCCCCCTGTGCAAGAATCATTTCAACCATGCATTTGTACCCGGCGAAAACTGCGCTCAGGCCTCTCAAGTCGATTTTGCAGCTGTGGCTTGTTGCGTTCTGTCTACTGACTGAACTGATGCTGCCTGCACAGGCGGGCACGCTAACCCGCGCGCAACTTCAGCAACGCTTGGGCGATTCAGTGCAAGTCGGCGAGCAATTGACGGCCTTGCCAGTGTGGCCGGTTTTTCATCGCAACCAAACGGCAGAAGGCAAAAACGCGCTGTACGCCTACGTTTTTGAAACCATCGACATTGAACCCGTGGCGGGCTACGGTGGCAAACCGATCAATATTTTGGTTGTGATGAACGCGGCGGGCAAGTATCTGGATGTGGAACTGCTCAGCCACAACGAGCCGATTTTTCAGGAACCGTCGCGCAACAAACTTCTGGCCGACTTTGCCGCGCAGTACAAAGACTTGACCGTGGCGCACCAAATTCAGGTGCTCACACCCAAAGCCAAACGCGAGTTTGATGACCAAAAGGCGACGCTGCACGGCGTGTCTGCGGGCACGGTCTCAGCCATGGCGATGGATCGCACGGTGATGGAAGCTGCCGCGCAAGTGGCCTACGCGCGCTTGGGCGAGGTGGCGGTTAACCCAGCCAATGCAAGGGCGAATGAAAAAGGCGAAGTCAAAGCCAAAACGCCTGCAAGCCGCGGACCAGACGACAAGTTTGACCGCATGGGTTTCAACGAACTGGTGGGTGCCCGGCTGGTGCAGGCCGTGGGGCGCAGCAACCGCGAAGTGCAGGCCAAGTTCAACGGCACGCCCGCTGAAGGCCAAGACGCTGAAGCCCGCCTGCAGCCCAACAGCCAGGCTTTGGACATGATGGTCATGCTGCCTGGCCTGCCGCATGTTGGGCGCAATGTGCTGGACGCGGCGGGCTGGCGTGAAGTACGTGCCCTGCGGGAATCTGGCCGCGGGCTGATCGCGCTGCTGGATGGCAGCCGCTATCCGGTGGTAGGCAGTGCCGACGCGGCATTGGGCCAAACCGGGCGCTTGGCGCGGCTGGTGGTGCTGCAAGACGGCAAGCGCTTCAACGTGCAGGCGCTGCCCTACACGCAGGGCCTGCGGGTGAGTGGGCAGCGCTCGGGCGTGGGGACGAACGCCGTCATGCGCCTGTTTGCCACAGACGCACCAGCGCCGGGCGGCACAGGGCTGGACTTGGCCCGGCCCATGACGCTTGAATTCAACCTGTCCCGCGCGAGTGCAGCACCCGGCCAGCAGCGGCTTGAACTGCCTTGGACCCACGCTGTCAATATTCCAGAAATCGCCAAATGGCAGCCCGTGAAGGAAACGCCAGGCTGGTGGCGGGTATGGGAGCAGCGCCAGGCTGATTTGGTGATTTTGGTGATTGGCTTGGGGCTGCTGGCCGTGGCTTTGGCCTACCAAAAGTGGCTGTCGGCCACCCAAAAGCGCTTGACTACTTACCGCTTGATTTACCTTGCCTTCACCCTGGTGTTCATTGGCTGGTGGGCGCAGGGGCAACTGACGATTGTCAACATCACCTCGCTGGCCAGCGCCTTGATGGAAGGTCGCAGCGCCGAATTTTTGCTGTCAGACCCTATGGCCATTGTGCTGTGGGCCTTTGTGGGCGTCACGCTGCTGGTGTGGGGGCGTGGCACGTTTTGCGGCTGGCTGTGCCCATTTGGGGCGTTGCAAGAGCTGCTGAGTTTTGCCGCCAAGGCGCTGCGCATCAAGCCGCAGCAATTTCATCGCAAAGTCGATGCGGTGCTTAAAAATTTCAAATATGGGGTGCTGGCCGCCATTGCCATTGCCGTGGTGGTGGGCGGGCCGTGGGCTGACAAGATGGTGGAGATTGAGCCGTTCAAGACCTCCATCAGCATGGGTTTTCAGCGCGACTGGCCCTACGTGGCTTGGGCGGTGGCGTGTTTGGCGTTGAGCGTGCTGGTGTTTCGCGGCTATTGCCGCTATGTCTGTCCGCTGGGCGCGGCGCTGGCGATCATGGGCAAACTGCGGTTTTGGAACTGGGTGCCGCGCCGCGCCGAATGCGGCACGCCCTGCCAAACCTGTCGCCACGGGTGTGGCTACCAAGCCATCACGCCGGTGGGCAAAATTGATTACGACGAGTGCTTTCAGTGCCTGGACTGCGTGACCGACTACCAGGACGACCAGCGCTGCCTGCCGCTGATTCGCGAGCGAAAGGCGGGGGCTGCGGTCGCGGGTGCCGCCGCAAGCAAGCTGCCGCCCAAGGTCATTCCGATTCAACCTGTCAACCAACCCGTCTAAGCGCATGGCTGCTGCTCACTCTGCTCTACTTTTAAGGCAAGGCACGGCCACCCGACGCCAATGGCTCAGGCTGTCTTTGGGTTCGGGTGCGGCGCTTGCAGCAGGGTTGCAGGGCAGCGCGGCGGGGGCCAAAGTGGCGGCAATAGGCACTCCGCTCAAGCTGCAATGGCGCGACCGGACCATGGTCGGCCTGGGTACCACGCTGTCCCTGCGGGCTGGCCATGCCGATGCCACCCAAGCGGAGGCGGGGCTGGACGCCGCTGTCAAACTGATTCGGCATGTTGAGCGGCAAATGAGCCTGTTTGACCCCCAAAGCGCCATCAGCCAGCTAAACCGCAACGGTGTTTTGCACGACCCACACCCCGATTTTGTGAAAATTTTGAAGCTGGCGCAGCGGGTGTCCCAACACAGCCAAGGGGCGTTCGACATCACCGTGCAACCCCTTTGGCTGGCGTGGCAAAGGGCGCAAGCTCAGGGCCGGTTGCCCAGCGCGGCGGAGGTCAAAAGCGCGCAAGCCCAGGTGGGCTGGCAGCAGGTAGAGGTGTCTCGCCAGCGCATTCGCTTCGCGCGGCCGCACATGGCGATTACCTTGAATGGCATTGCGCAAGGCTTTGCGGGCGATTTGGCCAAAGCCGCGTTGCAATCCCACGGTGTGGCACATGCGCTGATTGACACGGGGGAATGGTCGGCATGGGGCCAAAGCCCGCAATCCACGCCCTGGGCCTTGGGGGTGGCCGACCCGCGCCATGCCGATGCGTTGATCGCCCGGTTGACCACGGATGGGCGTGCCGTGGCCACGTCAAGCGATGCGCATTACCGCTTTGGCAGTGACGACCAGCACCACCATATTTTCAACCCCAAAACTGGGTATTCGCCCCGAGCGCTGGCGTCTGTGACGGTGCTGGCCCCCACTTGCGCCTTGGCTGATGCGCTGACCAAAGTCATGTTCATGACCGGTGCCGCACAGGCCCTGGAACTGGCAAAACAATGGCAGGTGGACGTGCTGGCGGTGGAGAAAACCGGGCGCTGGCGGGCCAGTGCGGGGTTGATGGCTTTGATGGCCTGAGGCGAGAATTCATCTCACCGGTGATATGACTTTAATTGCAAAGCTTCGGAATTCGCAAAATATCAATAAAATAGGGCTCTAGCTCCCGAATAATATGGATAATTTGCTATTTAATATGTAGCAAATGGCTTGAAAGCCAGCTGGGCCGATCTGTAGAAAATGGGTGCTGCCAACCCAGTACTAAGACTCCGCCTGTTTGATGTGCCGCTGGTGGTTGCACACCCCATGGCTGATCGCCAAATTCTCCAAATGGCTGCTGCCACCTTGGCTAAGCGGCGTGATGTGCTCCAGTGTGGCGTCAGCCGGCAGCACGGGCAGGCCGCAAACCCAGCAGGGCACCGAGCCATGCAATTGCCGCGCGACTGTTTTGTAGATTTTGTCGCGGGTGTGGCGCAGGCGGCTCATGCGGAAAAAGCCAGGGAATCAAAGCCAAACGCCACTGCTGGGCATCCGAATATTTTGCGCCGGATCGTCGCTGGGCAAAAACGCGCCAATCGCAAAACTGAGGACGGACACCAGGATGCTGGCAAAAAACGCCGTCCAAAAACCTGACACCTTGAAGCCTTTGACCAGCCGCGCCACCAACAGAATCATCAGCGCGTTGATGACCAGCAAAAACAGGCCAAATGTCAAAAACGTCAGCGGCAGCGTCAACACGATCAAAAGGGGTTTGACGATGGCATTGGCAAAACCCAACAGCAGCGCCGCCATCACCAGCGACCCCGTGTCGGCGAATTTAACCCCCCGAAACAACCGACTGGCCACCCAAAGCGATGCGGCGGTGATGACCCAGTGCAGCAAAAATGCAGGCAAGTCGGTGAACATGGGCGTGAAATAGGTAGGCAATAAATGGAGCGTTTGATGATAGCTGCCCGGGCTCTGCTCGAACCGCTGGGGGCGGAGCGCATCAAGCCCCGTGGTCGCCCATCAAGGCGCTTTCAACTGCCCCAGGCGCTCTGCGTTGCGCCGCTCCGCGGCATAGGCCTCGCGCAGGGCCGCGCCGTAGTCTTTGGAATCCAGGTAAATGGGTTCTTGCTCGTACTTGCCCAATTCGGCCACATGCTGCGGGTCAAACAAAGCAGTTTTGAAGGCGTCATGCAGGGTTTGAACCACCGCCGCGTCGATGCCACGCGGCCCCACCAAGCCATAGGGCGACATGGCGATGATGCCGTAACCCAATTCTTTGAGCGTTGGCACGTTGGCCCAACGGTGCGAGCGGCGGTCGCTGAACGTCACCAGCAGGCGCAGCTTGCCAGATTCGACATACGGCACAAAGCCGTTGGAGTTGACGCCGGCCATCAATTGCCCTGACGCCACGGCCAGCATCTGCTCGGCCGTGCCCTTGTAGGGGACGTGAATGTAGCTGAGCTTGCGCTGCCCAAAGAGTTCGTCCATCACCAAATGGGGCGTGGTGCCCAAGCCGTTGGTTGAGATGGTCAGCTCGCCCGGTTTGGCAGCAGCAAACTTCAGCAAATCGTCAAACGATTTGAACGGGCTGGCCGCAGGCACCACCACGCCAAAGGTGACGCCGCTGATTTGAATGATGGGCGTGGTGTCGCGAATTGGGTCCCAACTGACTTTTTGCACGTGCGGCGCGCGCAACGCCGGCTGTGGCAACTGCGCCAGTGTGTAGCCGTCGGGCGTGGCATGTTGCAGCGCCGCCATGGCCAAAGTGCCCCCCGCGCCGGGGCGGTTTTCAATGGCGATGCGCTGCCCCAAAGTTTTGCCAGCCAGTTCGGCCAGCAGGCGCAACGTGACGTCGGTCGCTCCACCTGCAGGCCAGGGAACCATCAAGGTGATGGGCCGCGTCGGAAAATTCCCTTGCGCCCGCGCAGAAACGGGCAGGCAGGCGCTGGCCAGTGCCGCCAGCACCTGGCGCCGCTGCCAAGGCTGCGGGCTCAACTGGGGCAACCGATTCGCCAGAGGATTCATTCGCGATGAACTCATGGGGGGCCTCCGCGCTTGGCCAATTGCCCAAACCCGCGTTGCGGGTCGTAGCCCCAACAGGCCAGCCCAAAACAGACGACAAACGTTGACAGCACAACCCAAGGCGAGATGCCGGGGTCTTTGTCATAAATGGCAAAACGCATCCATTCCACCGCGTGGGTGAAGGGGTTGAAACGCGCAATTTGGTACACCCAATTGGCACCCGATTCTTCCAGCTTCCACAAGGGGTACAGCGCGGTGGACAGGAAGTACATGGGGAAGATGACAAAATTCATGGTGCCTGCAAAATTTTCGAGCTGCTTGATGTGAACGCTCATTAGCAAACCCAAGGCCCCCAGCATCAACGCTGCGGCAACACTGGCCATCACAATGTGAAAGGTATGGGCACCAAACCACGGCAAGCTGGTGCCCAAAAGCGCGGCCACAATGACAAAGGCCAAGGCCTGCAAAAGCGACAGCACGGCCGTTGCCAGCAGCTTGCAGGCCAGCACCCACCAGCGGGGCAAAGGGGCTGTCAGCAGCAGGCGCATCAGGCCCATCTCGCGGTCGTACACCATGGCCAGTGACGATTGCATGCCATTGAAGAGCAGCACCATGCCCATCAACCCTGGCACGATGTACACATCGTAAGAAATGTAGGTGTCGTAGGGTTCAATGATGGCCACGCCAAACACGCTTCTGAAGCCTGCGGCAAACACC
>JANNCN010000053.1:0-14341 GCA_031386665.1 Rhodoferax sp.
CAGCAGCAGCGGCCATTTCGGCACGCCCTGAAAAGCGCGGCGCGTGGTGCTGGCCCAGGTTCTTTTTGGCCAGCGTGTAGATCAACACCGCCAGCAAAACCAGCGGCATGGCGTGGCGCAAATAGCTGGGTGACACCACGGTCACGACCCAAGCCCCCGCCAACGACGCCGCAAAACCGACCAGCGCAGCGGGCAGCAGCGCCGCCCAAGGCAAAGTGACGCGCCGGTTGAACTGCCAGGCGGCAAAGCCCGTGCCCCAAATGGCCGCGCCTTTGTTCACGCCCAGCAGCGTCGCGGGGTGCGTGGTGGGGAACACCGCAAACAAGGCGGGCACCAATATCAAGCCACCGCCGCCCACTATGGCATCGACAAAACCGGCCAACAGCGAGGCCAGCGAAACAAGCAATAAATCCATCGGGGTAGTTTCGCAGCAGCCGGAGACGCCGGAATGGCTCCTGCCAAATAAAAAGGCACCGGGATCGCCGGTGCCTTTTGAAAAGCGCACCTGCTATGGGCACGCCAAATTTAGTCTATTTTATTTCTTCGGGGCTGTCTCCTCGGCCTCTCTGCAGTGCCGTGGCTTGTGGCCCGGTTGTGAGTGAGACAATTTTAAGAATTGCACCATTTCGACGCATCCGGATTAACCCTTTTACTGTTCAGACCGAGCGTTCAGACTGCTGATGCAAGCGCTGCGCTCAGGCGCGTGTTTCAGACCGCGCGTCCTCAAAAATCCACTGCGCGGCTTTTTCAGCAATCATCAAGGTGGGCGAATTGGTGTTGCCACTGGTGATGGTCGGCATGACACCCGCGTCCACCACCCGCAAACCTGCAATCAACCCGCCGTTCACGCCGGGCCTGCCACGCACCCGCAGGCGCGAGTCCACCACAGCCATCGGGTCACTCAAACTGCCCATTTTGGTGGTGCCGACCGGGTGAAAAATGGTGGTGGCGATGTCGCCTGCCAATTTGGCCAGTTCTGCGTCGGTCTGAAACTGGGTGCCGGGCTTCCATTCGACGGGGTTGAACTTGGCCAGGGCGGGCTGGGCCACGATGCGCCGGGTGACCCGCAGCGAATCGGCGGCCACCAGACGATCTGCTTCCGTACTGAGATAGTTGGGCGCAATGGCGGGCGCGTCTTCAAACTTGTTACTTTTGATTTGCACCGTGCCGCGGCTGGTCGGGTTCAGGTTGCACACACTGGCCGTGAAGGCGTTGAAGCTGTGCAGCGGGTCGCCAAAGGCATCCAGGCTGAGGGGTTGCACGTGAAATTCGAGGTTGGGGTGCTCTTGCTTGGGGTCGCTGCGGGTGAAAGCTCCCAACTGGCTCGGTGCCATGCTCATGGGGCCGCTGCGTTTCAGGGCATATTCCAAACCAATTTTGGCCTTGCCAAGCAAGCTGTTGGCCTGCGTGTTCAGGGTCGCCACTTTGTCCACTTTGAACACCGCGCGAATCTGCAAATGGTCTGACAAGTTGGCACCCACTCCTGGTGCATCGACCACTGGCTCGATACCGTGCTTTTGCAACAGGGCAGCTGGTCCAATGCCTGACAGCTGCAACAGTTGCGGCGACGCGATGCTGCCTGCGCACAAAAGCACTTCGCGGGTGGCGGTGGCTGTGATCAGTTCATCGGTCGCCCACACTTGCACGCCCGTGCAGCTTTGCGTGCCGTCGGGTCGCGTTTCTACAATCAGTTTGGACGCCTGCGCCGCTGTCCACATTTCAAAATTAGGGCGCGCGTAGCAAGTGGGGCGCAAAAAGGCCTTGGCTGTGTTCCAGCGCCAACCGGCTTTTTGATTGACTTCAAAATAGCCCACACCATCGTTGTTACCCCGGTTGAAATCGTCACAAGCCGGCAAACCAGCCTGTTGTGCGGCGGCAGAAAAAGCATCCAGCACGTCCCAGCGCAGCCGCTGCTTTTCGATGCGCCATTCACCGCCCGCATTGCGTCCACGCAACAACTTTTGGTACGGCGTGCCATTGGCCGGCATGAGCGCGGGCTCTGTGCCGCGTGCGCCGTGCAGCGCATCCGCCCCTTTGTAATAGTCCTCGTGCAGCTTGAAGTAAGGCAGCGCGTTGTCCCAGGTCCAAGCGTCGTCACCGGTTAATTGCGCCCAATGGTCGTAGTCGCGCGCCTGGCCACGCATGTAAATCATGCCATTGATGCTGCTGCTGCCGCCCAGGGTTTTGCCACGCGGGTAGCGCAAACTGCGGCCATTCAGGCCCGCCTCGGGCTCGGTGTTGTACAACCAGTCCGTGCGCGGGTTGCCAATGCAATACAAGTAACCAACCGGAATGTGAATCCAGTGGTAGTCGTCTTTGCGCCCCGCCTCAATCAAGAGCACCCGTTTGGACGCGTCCGCGCTCAGCCGGTTGGCCAGCAGGCAGCCGGCGGTGCCAGCGCCGATGATGATGTAGTCGAAGGTGGTATCGCTCATAAGGTCAATTTGGCTTTGCAGATGGGGCGTGCGATTTGTGGCATTTCAGGGCTTTGGCAGCCCAAACCTGCTGATTCATCCAGGCTGGCGAATCAAACTTTCAGCCGGTATGCCCAGGCCGGTGTGCAGCTTCCACACCATAGCCATGGTAAGCTTGCGTTTTCCGTTGAGCACTTCATAGACGCGATTGCGCTGCCCAATCATGGGCACCAGATCGGCAGCTGTCAGTCCTTGCTGCTCCATCCGAAATTTGATGGCCTGAACCGGGTCAGGCGGAGAGATGGGGTAGTGCTTGGCCTCGTAAGCCTCGATCAGTGTCACCATTGCCTCGAAATGCGCGCCCGCGTCGCTTTCAGGCTCGGGTTCGTTATCGAAGTACGGAGCCACCAGTTGCAGAGCCAGCTGGTAATCCGCGTCTGTGCGGATAGGCTGAATGGGATAGGCATTTTTTTTCATGGTGAGCTCTCCACAGTCGCCGCGTCAACGGCATTGCATTGTTGATGCGTACCCACAAACTTGATGTACACGGCGGCAAAGCGGTAGGCGATGGCCACGATCAGCCGGTATTCGTTGCCCTTGATGTTGAACACCACCCGGTTCCCGCCTACAAAACTTGCGCTTGCATACCTCAGCTTGATATCTTGCGGGTGAACCCAATGGGCATGGCTGGCATCTTCAAACCATGTCTGTAAAGCCTGTTTTGAGCCGGGGTGTTTCGTCCAGAACCGAACCAGGCTTGCTTTGGAAATAACCCGCATCTGCGCATTTTAGTCCCAAATTGGGATTATTCGAAGAGAATCTGCGGTTGGAGCACTCAACATTTCCACCAGCAGCTTACTTTGCAGTCGGCATCACAAACTCAGCCCCCTTGCCAATACTCTCCGGCCAGCGCTGCATGATGGATTTTTGCTTGGTGTAAAAGCGCACGCCTTCTTCGCCATAAGCGTGCATGTCGCCAAAGAGTGACCGCTTCCAGCCGCCAAAGCCGTGCCAGGCCATGGGCACGGGGATGGGCACGTTCACGCCGACCATGCCGACTTGCACGCGGCGGCTGAATTCCCGGGCGACGTTGCCATCGCGGGTGAAGCAGCTCACGCCATTGCCAAACTCGTGGGCGTTGACCATATCCAGCGCTTCGGCAAAGTCCTTTGCGCGCACGCAGACCAGTACCGGGCCAAAAATCTCTTCTTTGTAAATGCGCATGTCGGTGGTGACGTGGTCAAACAGCGTGCCACCCATCCAAAAGCCATCTGCACAGCCGGGGCCAGCGTCTGCGCCCTTGAAGTTGCGGCCATCCACCAGCAGTTTTGCACCTTCTTTCACGCCAATGTCGATGTAACCGGTGATACGCTTGTGCGCAAGGCCTGTGACGATGGGGCCCATTTCAGCCGCCAAATCGGTGCCGTTCAAAATTTTGAGCGTTTTAGTGCGTTCAACCAGCAGCGGCACAATTTTGTCGGCCACGTCGCCCACCAGCACCGCCACGCTGATGGCCATGCAACGCTCGCCCGCCGAGCCGTAGGCTGAGCCAATCAGCGCGTCCACGGTTTGCTCAATGTCGGCGTCGGGCATCACGACCATGTGGTTTTTGGCACCGCCCAGGGCTTGCACGCGCTTGCCGTTGTGTGCGCCCGTTTCGTAAATGTAATTGGCAATGGGGGTCGAACCCACAAAGCTCACGGCCTTGATATCGGGGTGGGCCAGGATGGCGTCTACGGCTTCTTTGTCGCCCTGCACCACGTTGAACACGCCATCGGGCAAGCCTGCTTCTTTCAGCAGCCTGGCCTGCAACAGCGTGGCGCTGGGGTCAATCGGGCTGGGTTTGAGGATGAAGGCGTTGCCCGCAGCAATCGCCATTGGGTACATCCACATCGGCACCATGACGGGGAAGTTGAACGGCGTGATGCCCGCGACCACGCCCAAAGGCTGGCGCAGCGTCCAGTTGTCAATGCCCGTGCTCACCTGGTCAGTGAAATCGCCCTTCAGCAACTGGGGAATGCCGCAGGCAAATTCGATGATGTCAATTCCGCGCGTGACTTCACCTTGCGCGTCGGTGAACACCTTGCCGTGTTCTGCGGTGATGGCGTGGGCCAGCTCGTCTTTGTGGGCATTGATGAGTTCAAGGTACTTGAACATCACTCGGGCGCGGCGTATGGGCGGCGTGTCGGCCCAGCCTTGAAATGCGGCTTTTGCCGCCACCACAGCGGCATTCACCTCTGCGGCATTGGCCAAAGCCACTTGGCCGGTCACTGCGCCGCTTGCCGGGTTAAAAACTTCTTGCGTGCGGCCTGAGGCGCCTGCCACGGCTTTGCCGCCAATGTAATGGCCAATTGCGTTTGTCGTCATAGTTTTTGTCCAGTCAGTTTCAAGGTGGTGCCAATGGAGTCAGCAGGCGATTCGGCAAGTGTCGCCCAAATTCAGTAGTGCTGTCAGAAGGACCTCAGTGACCCGTCCAATTGGGCTTGCGCTTTTCCTGAAACGCTTTTTGCCCTTCTTTGGCGTCATCCGACAAGGTGAACAATGCAATTTGGCTTTCAGTGAAAGACATGGACTCTTCAAACGCCATCGACTCGATTTTCTTCATCGTGTACCGGCCACGGCGAATGGCGGCGGGTGATTTGTCCAGCAGGCGTTCTAGTAGCCAATTCAGGCGCACATCCACATCGGTTTCGTCGGCCGTTTGCACATAGTTCACCAGGTTGTATTGCAATGCTTGCGCCGCAGTGATGGGCTCGCCGGTCAGGCACATTTCGTTCAAAACCCGCCGTGGGATGAGGTGTTGCAACACGCTCAAGACCTGCGCCGGAAACACGCCGACTTTGACCTCGGGCAGGCCAAACACTGCGTGGTGGGCGCTCACCGCCATGTCGCACATCGACAGCAAACCAAAGCCGCCCGCCATGCAAGTGCCGTTGACCCGCGCGATTAGCGGCACGCAACTGGCTTGCGCCACCCGCAGCAATTGCGCCAAATGGCCAATCGGCTCTGAATAGTCGGTGGTGAAAGCTTTGGCTGACTGCAAATCCGCCCCTGCGCAAAATGCCTTGGTGCCAGCCCCGGTAATGACAATGGCGCGCACGTCACGCTTGGTTTGCGCATCCGCAATCGCCTTGGACATGCCCGCCAGCACAGCGTGGCTCATGGCGTTGCGGCGGGCTTCGCGCTGAATCGTCATCCACAACACCGGGCCGCGCTGCTCAACCGCCAGTTCTTGGCCTGGCTCCACGCTGGCGCCTTGGGAGTCGAGTGTCGGGCTGGCCGATGGGGTCATTGGTCTGTCTCCTTCAAATTGTGTGCCATTGTGAATATTCACCACGGTGGGCTATTTTGCACGGAGCAGGGTACGATAGCCCCCACACGCTTGGCAGCCATGCGCCACTGGCCTGCCATTCCCCCAATTTTTCTAAAAAGTGAAGCCGCGACCCCACACACCATGGAGGACTCTTCGCCCCGAATTTCACAGCGCACTGTGCCAAAGGGTGTTTGCCACGTCGCGCAAGGGCGTTGGACGGCGGCACGCCTGGCAGACGCCAATGCATGGGAGCCCGTCAGCACTGCGCTAAAAGCAAGCCAAACCGTCTCTGGCAGTGCACCATCGGCGTGGGACTTGACAGAGTTGCAGGCGCTGGACCACACCGGCGCGCAATTGCTCTGGAACACTTGGGGCCACCAACTTCCCAAAACCATCGACATGCTGCCTGACCAGCGCACCATGCTGGAGCGGGTGGCCCGGTTCACGCTGAATGCTGCGCCACCCACGCCGCTGAATTTGTATCAAAGGGCGTTCAAGGCCCTGACAGAGGCTTTTCTCGGCTTGGGCCAAAGCCTGTTGCACCTGCTGGATCACGGCAAAGACATGGTGGGGCTGATCGGCCAACTGCTGCTGGACTTGATGCAACTGGTGCGTGCACCCGCCCGGGGGCCTTGGCGCGACGTGTCGGGCAATTTGTACCGCATTGGCACCACGGCCCTGCCCATTACTGCGCTGGTCGGGTTTTTGATTGGCGTGGTGCTGGCTTACCTGATGTCGCAGCAATTGCGCCAGTTTGGGGCTGATGCCTTCATCGTCGATGTGCTGGGTATCTCCCTCATTCGCGAGCTGGGACCAGTGCTGGCGGCTATTTTGATTGCCGGGCGTTCAGGCTCGGCCATCACCGCACAAATTGGCGTGATGCGAGTGACCGAAGAGCTTGACGCGATGAAGGTGATGGGTATTGCCCAGGGCTACCGGCTGGTCATGCCGCGCGCTTTGGCCATGGCCATTGCCATGCCGCTGATCACCGTGTGGACCACCTTGTCGGCCTTGGCGGGTGGTATGTTGGCAGCAGATTTGGTGATGGGCGTGACGCCGCAGTACTTTGCCATGGCACTGCCGACGGCGGTGCAGGCGTCGAACCTGACACTGGCGGTGGGCAAATCGGTCGTGTTTGGTCTGCTGATCGCGCTGATTGGTTGCCACTATGGCCTGCGCATCAAACCCAACACCGAAAGCCTGGGCGAAGGCACCACCGCCTCGGTGGTCACGTCCATCACCATGGTGATATTGGTCGACGCGCTTTTTGCCGTGATTTTCAAGGATGTGGGCATATGAACGCGCCCCCGGATGCCGCGAAGGTGGTGGTGGACATCCAAGGCCTATGGTCGATCTTTCGCACGGCGGGCGTTGAGGCGGTGATTCACAAAGACTTGAATTTGCGCATCGTGGCGGGCGAAATGCTGTCTTTGGTGGGCGGCTCGGGCAGTGGCAAAACCGTGCTGCTGCGCAAAATTTTGGGATTGTCCACGCCATCGCGCGGCACCGTGACCGTGCTGGGTGAACCGGCAGACCAACTGAGCCGCGCCGGGGCCGCCAGCCGAGTTGGCATGCTGTTTCAGCATGGGGCGCTGTTTTCGGCCTTCACCGTGCTCGACAACATTGCCTTCCCTTTGCGCGAGCTTAAAAATCTGCCAGACCAACTGGTGCGCGATGCGGCATTGGTCAAGCTGCAAATGGTGGGGCTGGACCGCAAACAGGCCGACAAAATGCCGTCAGATTTATCGGGTGGCATGATCAAGCGCGTGGCGCTGGCCCGCGCCCTCATCATGGACCCGCCGCTTTTGTTGCTGGACGAACCCACCGCTGGGCTGGACCCCGACAGCGCCGACGCCTTTTGCACGCTGCTGCGGTCTTTGCACCAGGAGCTTGGGCTCACGGTGGTGATGGTGACCCACGATCTGGACACCTTGTTTGAGCTGTCCACCCGCATTGCCGTACTGGCCGATAAACAAGTCATCGTGAGTGGCGCGCCCAAAGACGTGATTGCGTTCCCACACCCGTTCATTCAAAACTTTTTTCTGGGTGAACGCGGTCAGCGGGCGATGGAACTGCTGCGTGAATACCCCTTCGCTGTTTAAATGGACTCAAGTCAATCGCCCGCTGCTTGGACTAGAAAGTAAACCCTATGGAAAACAAATCTCACGCAATGGCCGCTGGCGCTTTTGTGCTGATTGTGTCGGCACTCTTGGTTGGGCTGGCGCTTTGGCTGACGCGCGACACGACCGTCAGCCGCACCTACGAGTTGTCCAGCCGCGAATCGGTCACTGGGCTGCAGCCACAAGCGGGTGTGCGTTTCAAGGGGGTTGCGATTGGCAAGGTCGAATCCATCGGTTTTGACCCGGCCATTCCAGGCAATGTGCTGATTCGCATTTCAACTGACGATTCCATCGCCATCACCCGCTCGGCCTTTGGGACTTTGGGCTTTCAGGGCGTGACGGGTTTGGCTTTTGTACAATTGGACGACAAAGGCGAGTCCAAAGACCTGCTGGTGTCGCCCAACGAAAGCCCGCCGCGCATTCCCATGCGCCCCGGTTTGCTGTCTAACTTGTCAGACCAAGGCACCAAGCTGTTGAGTCAGGTGGATGAAACCAGCCGCCGGTTGAACCTGCTGCTGGCCGAAGACAACCAAAAAGCCGTGATTGCCGCCGTGGTGCAAATTGGCGAGGCGGCCAACGGCATCAAAGCCGCCGCAGGCAACTTGGCGCAGTTTTCTAGCAACGCCAACCGCGTGCTGGATGCCCAATTTGGTCCGGAACGTATGAACCTTCCCCTCTTGGCGCAAGACTTGACCGTGACCCTGAAGGCACTGCAAGGCACCGCGACCAGTGCCAACACCAACCTGGATCGCGTGGGGGCCAGCTCTGACGAAATCAAACTGCTGGCCAGCGAGTTCAAAAACGTCGCCAAAAGCATATCGCAGCCCGGCGGCGCGCTGGACAAGCTGACCGAAAGCGCCCAATCGCTGGCCGCCGTCGGGCAAAGCCTGAACTCAGGCACCCTGCCGCGCCTGAACCGGGTGACGGACGAAGCCGCCCGCACCGCCCGCCAATTGAACCGCACCGCCACCGCTGTCACGGACAACCCGCAATCGCTGATTTACGGCAACGGTGCCGCCTTGCCCGGCCCGGGTGAAGCTGGTTTTGTCGCTCCACAGGCACGGCCATGAAACCTTTTTTGCTTTTTCAACCTGTTCGGCCGTCGTTCACCCACTTGTCGACCATCCACGCTCTGCGAGGTGCCCCATGACTTCATCTCCCCCGCTTGCGGCCGAATTAACGCCAACTGTCCACTTGATAAGCCTCGTGCGCAGCCTGGGTCTCGCCAGCATTTTGGCGCTGGCAGGCTGCGCCGCCCTGCCTGACAAGCCGGTTCGCGCCGTCACCTACGACTTTGGCCCAGGTGCCGTGGCAGCGCCCGCAAATCCCGCCTTGACTGCCCAGCCCTTGCCCGCTTTGGCTTTGGCAGAAATCGAAGCCTCAAGTGCCTTGGACGGCACCGCCGTGCTGTACCGCCTGAATTACGCCAACCCGGCAGAACTGCGCCCCTACGCGCAAGCCCGCTGGAGCATGGCCCCCACGCAATTGGTGCGGCAGCGCCTGCGCGCCCAGCTGGGGGCGACTCGCGCGGTGCTAAATGTGGGCGAAGCAAGCATTGCAGCGCCCAACGGCTCCGCGGTTGCAGCCCCGGCTGGCACGGCGGCCACCAGCGCCCCCACCGCAGGCAGCTTGGTCAGCCCCTGGGTGTTGCGCACCGAGCTGGAAGAATTCAGCCAGCACTTTGAATCGACCAGCTCCAGCGTCGGCCTGCTGCGCCTGCGTGCCACCGTCGTGCAAGCCACCGCGCAAGGCGACCGGCTGGTCGGTCAACGCGCCTTTGTCGTGCAGCGCCCCGCGCCCAGTGCCGACGTGAGCGGAGGTGTGCGCGCACTCACTTTGGCAAGTGACGCGGTGGCGATCGAAATTGAACAGTGGCTGGGCCAGTTGCGCTGACCCACTTCATTTGCCCAGACTTAAGCCCAATCCCGCCCGCCAACCCCCAGCCCACCTGCTCGAAGCGCCCATGGCCTTGCCCCCCGTCGAAGATCAACTCAAAAGCGCCGGCCTGGAAGTGCTGGGTTCTTGCGCCGACCTGTCCGCCCACACGCCCCAGTGGCGACATGAAGCCGCCCTGTTGGAAGACTTCACCCCCGCCGAAGCCGACACCCTGGGCGCCGTATTGCCCCGAATTCGCGCCCAGCCCGGCCAGGCTTTGATCGTTGAAGGCGAACTCGGCGACTGGATGCTGCTGGTTTTAAGCGGCACGGTCGATGTCACCAAAGTCACCGAAACCGGCGAAAAGTCCCGCCTGGCGGTGCTGAAACACGGTGCCGCCGTGGGGGAGATGTCCATGCTCGACTCCGCCCCCCGCTACGCCTCGTGCCACGCCATCGAAGTCGTTGAGGCCGCCGTGCTCACCCGCGCCGTCATCTCCAAACTCATTCAAGACCACCCCGCCGTCGGTGCCAAACTGCTGGTCAAATTAACCCAAATCCTCGCCCAACGTTTACGCAATACCAGCAACCAGCTGATCAAGGCTATTCAAAAACAATAGCAAACTATTGATATAGTTCGGGATATATAGGCCTGTTTGATTCATATTTTCTCAAAATGACTACTAAATACCCAATTTGGGTATGAAAATGAATTTTTTCACCTTTTAGTCGATCCCCGCTGACTTGCGACCAGCGCGTGGCTGTGTGATCATTCCAGCGCCATCCGCGCCACCTCATTCCACACCCAATCAACATGGACAGCCTCCAAATTGTCACCAGCGCCCGCACCTGCGGGGCCATCGTGCGCGGGATTGATTTGGCCAAACCATTGGCAGCCCCCCAAATCGCAGCCATTCGCAGAGCTTGGCTGGCGCACCAAGTGTTGGGGTTTCCTGATCAAAACCTCAGTATTGAAGACCTGGAACGGTTTGCGTTTTATATCGGCCCGCGCGGCGAAGACCCTTACATAGCGGGCATGCCTGGCCACCCGCACGTGGTTGAGGTGAAGCGCGACGCCGATGAAAAAAGTCACCTGTTTGCTGAAACCTGGCATTCGGACTGGAGCTTTTTGCCATCGCCGCCTGCGGGCACCGTGCTTTACGGCGAGGTGATTCCGCCCGTGGGTGGCGACACGCTGTTTGCCGACCAATACGCGGCGCTGGAGGCGCTGCCCTCCGCCTTGGCCGCACAACTTCAAAACCTGCAGGGCGTGCACAGCGCGCGCGGCGGTTATGCCAAAGACGGGCTGTATGGCGAACGCGACGAAGGGCGGTCGATGGCCATTCGCTACGGCGACAGCGCGCTCAAAACCCGCTTGCACCCCTTGGTGCGCACCCACCCCGAAACGGGCCGCAAAGCGCTTTTTGTCAATGCCGGCTACACCTTGGCAATTGATGGAATGCCGCCTGATGAAGGCAGCGCTTTGCTGAAGCAACTGTTCAAACATCAAATTGAAGAGCGCTTCATCTACCGCCACCAATGGTCCGAAGGCATGCTGACCTTGTGGGACAACCGCAGCTTGCTGCACGCGGCCACAGGAGGGTACGAGGGGCACCGGCGCTTGCTGTACCGCGTGACGGTGGCTGAGCGAACGCAAGGGTTGCAGCCGGTTTAGTGTCGGCCTACTGCGAATTCAGAGCGGGTTTAAGCAACACCCAGGCCAAAGTCCGCGAACTCGAGATCACGGCTCGGTCGCCACCCGCAAAAAGCTGGCAAAGCGCGGTTTGCCGCTGGGCGTGAGGTCGCGGTAGGTGTAGGTGACGGTGGAGCCAATGGCAGGCGGGTTTTTGCGCTGCTCGTCACTCAAACCTGTGCCCAATTTGAAGCGCTGGCCGTCAGCTGTTTGCACATCCAGTGCGCCGGTCATGCCCGCGTACTTGCCTTTGCCAGCGATATGGCCCACGACTTCAGCTTCGGCATCGGCCAGAGTTTTCAGCTTCAAAAGCACCGCGTTGCGGCCCGTGACATAAGGTGCGCTGGCCAGGTGCAGCATCAGGCCTTCGCCGCCTGCGGCTTTCACGGCCTTGAGCCGATCTTGTAAAACCGCCTGGTTGGGCACTCTGAATTGCTCGACCCCTTGCAACTGCGCCCACGCCGTGCCCCGCACCACCAGCTTCAACAGCGCTGCCCGCTCTGAAAACGGCCCCACGCCTTGCGGAATCTCAAACACCATGTATTTGATTTGCTCCCAGTCAGCGTCCAGTGGCGCGGCTTTGCGCACCATGCCGGACACCACATCAAACTTGCCACGCCCTAGCCAAAGCTCTCCGTCCAAAGGTGTTTTGGGCAATTTGGACAAAAACCAGGCGGGTGCCGTGACCGTGCGGCCACTTCGAAAGCGCAGCGTCGTGCCGTCCCAAATGGCGCGCACACCATCCAACTTTTCGCTGATCAGGTACTTGGCTGGGTCGATATTGGCGGGCGCATTGTGCGCCAGCAGCACGTCAGCGACGGTTTTGGCATCGGCCCGCAAGGACGTGCCAAAGAGCCCCAGCAGGCCCAACAAATGCAGGGGGAAAGCGCGGCGAGTGAGTGTCATGGGATGCATCCTATCAGCCAAACACCCGCTGCGCGTGCAGGCCCAAGCCGGTTGCCACGCTGGCAAATCGGTCGCCGCGCACAATTTTGGCCGCCGGAAACCCGGTCGCAATGCGCTGGGCCAGAGGCAACAAACCGGTGGAGCCGCCCGTGAAATACAAGGCGCTGACTTTGTCGCGCGACAGGCCCGCCTGCTTCAGGGTTTCATCTGCCGCCAGGGCAATGCGGTCCAAATCGGCGTCCAGGGCCCCCACCACGTCCTGCTCTGCGATCAACACCGCCAAACCAGATTCGACCAGACCCAGGTCAATGCCGATTGTTCGGTCAGCGCCAAACTGAGCGCGGGCAGGTGTGGCCAACGCGGGATCGGCACCTTCTTGACTGTTTGGCTGGCTTGGGTCAGTCGCCAGGTTGGCGGTTTCTATTTTGGCGGCCTCGGCCATGCCGATCAGGGCGTGCCCCAGGCGCTCTTTGATCACGGTCAACAAGCGGCGATGGTGGGCTGGGTTGGCATAAAAGGTTTTCATTTGCACCAGTTCCAGCAACCGGGCCGGCCCGTAGGTGGTGTTGATCAAATGCCATGTGGCCAGGTCAAAGTAAATTTTGCTGGGCACTTCTCGCCCGGTAGGGCCCAAAGCGCCCAGGCCGCAGGTTGGCAAAATTTGCTTCAGTTCAATTTGGCGGTCAAAGTCGGTGCCCGCAATGTGAACCCCGTGGTTGGCCAAAATGTCGTCTTTTCGATCTACCCCTAAGCGGCGCTTTGGGCTGACACGCACCAACGAGAAGTCTGACGTACCGCCGCCGATGTCGGCCACCATCACCACTTGCTCGTCAGCAATCGAGCTTTCGTAGTCCAGCGCGGCAGCAATCGGTTCAAACTGAAAGCTGATGTCGGTAAACCCCACACTGCGGGCCGCTTTGGTCAGCGCGGCTTGGGCAGAGGCGTCGCGTTGGGGGTCATCGTCAACAAAGAAAACGGGGCGACCCAACACCACTTTGGACAAAGCCTGTCCGGCTTCGCGTTCTGCCAGGGTTTTGAGATGCCGCAAATAGCCGCTCACCACATCCAGGTAAGGCAATGCTCGCCCGCCCCCCACGTCGGTCGCCTGATTTGCCAAGGTCGAGCCCAAAATGCTCTTCATGGAGCGCATCAAGCGACCTTCTTGGCCAGTCACGTAAGCGCCCACTGCCGCCCTACCGTAATAAACATGAGGGTCTTCATGCCCAGCCAAGCCTTCTATCGAGTAAAAGGCGGCCGTCGGCATGGTGCGGTAACCAGCCTCCAGATCAACCAGACGGACGCCCGACGCTTGGGGCAAACAAATCGCTGAATTGGACGTACCAAAGTCAATCGCGCAAACAGAACTGATGGGGGAAGTCATTCGGGAACTCATTCAATAAGGTGTTGGTGTGCTCCTGACGCGGCACCTGGGTGACGCTAAATGCCGCTAAGAGCCTCGAAGTGCCGCGCAGAGCCGCGAAGAGCCGCCCGTGCCGCCAAGTGCCACCTTTTGGGTGTTGGAAATACGTCAGAAGCGGGGCAAAACCAGCCCCCGCCCTGCGGCTGCCGATTGTGCAAACCCGCCGACCTGTTATACTAGAAGGCTTTTCGGAATATTCCGAGGGTTAGCCTGTGTTCACGAAAACCGCAGGCTAAAAGCTCAATTTTACCCCGTGTTTCACGGTGTTCAAACTGCGGCTTTCAACTGATTTCAGTGTATTTTCATGCACTGAAGCCACTGAAAAGCCCAAGCCAACACCCGTTTGACCAAGCAGGGTAAGGCTGAAACAGTAGCAAGCCGATCCAAACGTTGAGGGACGTTTTTAACAATGCCAACCATTAATCAATTAGTGCGTCAAGGCCGGGAAGTTGAGACTATTAAGTCCAAAAGCCCAGCGATGCAAAATTCTCCGCAGCGTCGCGGTGTGTGCACCCGTGTGTACACCACCACGCCTAAGAAGCCCAACTCAGCCTTGCGTAAAGTCGCCAAAGTGCGCTTGACCAATGGCTTTGAAGTCATC
>JANNCN010000032.1:0-35847 GCA_031386665.1 Rhodoferax sp.
GGGGCCGAGGTCAATTGGTCTGAGTAAACGGTTTGAATCGAGTCAATCACCGCAATGTCGGGCTGCGAATCAGCCAACGTGGCGAGTATTTTTTCAAGCTGAATCTCGGCCAGCACCTTGACTTGCGAGTTGTCCAGCCCCAAGCGGCGGGCGCGCAGGGCGATTTGTGCGCCACTTTCTTCGCCGGTGACGTAGAGCGTTTTTTGCCCGCTGCGCTGCAATGAATCGAGCGCCTGCAACAGCAAGGTCGATTTGCCGATGCCGGGATCGCCGCCGATCAGCACCACCCCGCCTTCCACCATGCCACCGCCCAGCACACGGTCCAGCTCGTCGTGCCCCGTGGGCGTGCGCGACATGTCGGTGGCTTCAATCTCACCCAAGGTCGCAATGGCCGTGGTTTGGGCCAAACCCTTGAACTGGCTGCCTGATGGCGCGCTGAACCGGTTTTTGGTGGGGCCACTGTTTTCCGCAACCGACTCGATCAGCGTATTCCAGGCGTTGCAAGCCGGGCACTTGCCCAGCCATTTGGGGCTGGTGTCGCCGCAGTCAGAGCAGGTGTAGACGGTTTTTTCTTTGGCCATCAGCAGATGATACTGTATGCATGCACAGTTTTTTGAAAAAATGCCATGGCCGTCAGGCGCGATGTCAGGCGGATTCTTGTCCCACGTGATCAAAATCGCGCCCTCGACGCAGGCCATCCGCACATAAGCGGCGCTGGTCTTGTCAAAAACGCTTGCAGTCCACGCCCTCTCACGGTTATTATTTAACATATTAAATAATTTGATTGAGTTTGCAGCTTACCCATGCCCAGCCCCTTCGTGTACCGAAATCTGCCTCGCCTGCTGCTGCAAGCCCGCGAAGCTGTGATGGCGCACACGCGGCCTGGTTTGCGCGAGCAAAAACTGTCAGACCAGCAGTGGCGCGTGCTGCGCGTATTGGCGGAACATGGCGCAACAGACACCGGGCGGGTGGCGCGTGAGGCGTTTATCTTGGGGCCTAGCCTCACGGGGGTGTTGACCCGCATGGAGCGTGATGGATTAATTTTTCGCCAGCGCGACGATGCGGACCAGCGCCGCACGGTGGTGAGACTGGCCCCCAAAGGTGACTTGGCGGTGGCCAGCTTGCTGCACACGATTGAGGCGCACTACGCTTTCATGGAAGCCTCTTTGGGCAAACAAAAACTCGCCCAGCTTTACACCCTGCTGGACGAAGTGATCGAACTGGAGCAAACCGCATGAGCCTGAATCGGCACGACCCACCTGATCCTCGTTATCCTCGTGACCTTCGGTATTGGCCGACGGGCACGGTCTACGGCACCTTGCTGAATTTCAAGGATGAAGTGGCAACCCTGGCCAGCCAAATGACCCAGCCGCCCTACAACGCTGCACCGCAAGCCCCCGTGCTGTACGTCAAAACTGCCAATACCTGGAGCTTTCAGAGCGACTCCGTGCCTGTGCCGCAGCAGGTGGCGCAAGTCGAGGTGGGTGCTACTGTTGCTATGGTGATTGCCCAAACAAAGCAAAGCATCGCGGGCTACGTGCTGTTGAATGATTTCAGCCTTCCGCACGCGAGTTTTTTCAGGCCACCCGTCAAGTTCAAATGCCTCGACGGCTTTTTGGGTGTGGGTGCGGCCCTGGTTTTGCCCGAAGTCGCTGGCAACCCGGCCCACTTCAAATTGGAAGTCCGGATCAACGGCCACCTGGAACAAGTGCTTGATTTTTCGAAATTGGTGCGAAGCGCACCGACACTGTTGGCGGATGTCAACGACTTCATGAGCTTGCAACCCGGTGATGTGCTGATGCTGGGCTGCGACTGCCTGCCCGGTGGCGGCAGGCCGCTGGCGCAGGTCGGCGACCGGGTGAAAATCAGCGCGCCTGATCGGCCCGAGCTGGGTGTTCTGTCCAACACCTTGGTGCAGGAGTCCGCATGAAGCAGGCTCGCGTTGCCTATGCGGGGGCGATTCACAATGCGGTGGAACGCGATGGACAACTGCTGCTTGCAGATGGCCGATTGGTGAGCCAAGACGCCGTGGTCTGGCTGCCCCCGCTCGCCCCCGTTCCTCTGGCTCGAACCATCTTGGCGCTGGGGCTCAATTACGCCGATCACGCCAAAGAGCTGGCCTTCAAACCGCCCGCCGAACCACTGGTTTTTGTCAAAGGCGAAAGCAGTTTGATGGGTCATCGGGGTGTTACGCACCGCCCAGCCGAGGTGAAATTCATGCATTACGAATGCGAATTGACCGTGGTGATTGGCAAAACTGCCAAACGCGTGAAACGCGATGACGCCTATGACTTCATAGCCGGCTACGCCGTCGCCAACGATTACGCTATTCGTGACTACCTTGAGAATTGGTACCGCCCCAACCTGCGCGTTAAAAACCGCGACACCTGCACCCCCATTGGGCCTTGGTTGGTAGATGCCGCCGACGTAGCCAACCCCAATGCGCTTGCGCTGCAAACCACGGTGAACGGCAAGGTCACGCAATCCGGCAACACGAAGGACATGATTTTTGACGTGCCCTTTCTCATCGAATACTTCTCAAGCTTCATGACGCTGCAGCCCGGCGATCTAATTTTGACCGGCACTCCGGATGGCGTGGTGGACTGCCAGCCTGGCGACGTGATCGTGACGGAGATTGAAGGTCTAGGACAACTGGAGAACACGATTGCAAACTAAGCACACGATTAACCACCTCATCAGCGGCAAGTCCGTTGCCAGCGCCAGCTATTTCGAAACCGTCAACCCGGCCACCCAGGAGGTTTTGGCTGAAGTTGCATCCGGTGGCGAAGCAGAAGTCAATGCCGCCGTGGCAGCTGCCAAAGCCGCCTTACCCAAATGGGCGGGTATGCCCGCACCGCAGCGCGCCAAGCTCATTCGCAAACTGGGCGATTTGATTGCCGCGCACGTGCCCGAAATCGCCCAAACCGAGACCAACGACAGCGGCCAGGTCATCGCGCAAACCGGCAAGCAGCTCATTCCCCGTGCTGCCGACAACTTTTACTACTTTGCGGAAATGTGCACGCGGGTGGACGGCCACACTTACCCCACAGACACGCACCTGAACTACACGCTGTACCACCCCACCGGCGTATGTGCGTTGATCAGCCCGTGGAACGTGCCCTTCATGACCGCCACTTGGAAAGTCGCGCCCTGCCTGGCGTTTGGCAACACGGCTGTTTTGAAGATGAGCGAACTGTCACCGCTGACCGCATCGCGCTTGGGCGAATTGGCGCTTGAGGCGGGCATTCCACCGGGCGTGCTGAACCTGGTGCACGGCTACGGAAAAGAAGTGGGCGAACCCCTGTGCAGCCACCCTGATGTGCGAGCGATTTCGTTCACTGGCTCCACCGTCACTGGCAACCGCATTGTCAAATCCGCCGGATTGAAAAAATTCAGCATGGAGCTGGGCGGCAAGTCGCCCTTTGTGATTTTTGAAGACGCTGACCTGGCCCGCGCGCTGGACGCCGCCATCTTCATGATTTTCAGCAACAACGGCGAACGTTGCACGGCGGGCTCACGCATTTTGGTGCAACAGTCGATTTACGCAGACTTCTGTGCCAAGTTTGCGGCGCGCGCCCAACGGATTAAAGTGGGTGACCCGCTGGATGACTCAAGCATCGTCGGCCCCATGATTTCGCAAGCCCATTTGGCCAAAGTGCGAAGCTACATTGAGCTGGGCTCCAAAGAAGGTGCCACGCTGCTGTGCGGCGGCTTGGGCCAACCCGATTTGCCTGATCGCGTCAAGCGCGGCAACTACGTTCTGCCCACCGTGTTCGCCGACGTCAGCAACAGCATGCGCATTGCCCAAGAAGAAATTTTTGGCCCAGTGGCCTGCCTGATTCCGTTCAAGAACGAAGCTGACGCCATTCGCCTGGCCAACGACATTCAGTATGGCCTGAGCAGCTACGTCTGGACTGAAAACCTGGGCCGCGCTCATCGCGTGGCCGCTGCTATCGAGGCAGGCATGTGCTTTGTCAACAGCCAAAACGTGCGCGACCTGCGCCAGCCCTTTGGGGGCACCAAGGCCAGTGGCACCGGGCGCGAAGGCGGAACCTGGAGTTACGAGGTGTTTTGCGAGCCGAAAAACGTGGCGGTTTCGCTGGGCGGGCATCACATTCCGCACTGGGGGGTTTGACCCTGGCTTGAGCCCACATATTCACAGTTTCTGCTAATATGTGACCACATTTATCTCAAGGTTGACTCCATGCAAGTTTCTATTCGCGAGCTGAAAGCCAATCCCAGTCACGCTATCGCCACTGCCCAGCGCGGCGAGCGAGTGCAAATTACATCGCACCGGAAAGTCGTGGCAGAACTGATATCTCCCGCGGCTGTCATGGCCCCTGTCTCTACGCTGTCAGATGACGAGGCCATGCAGCGTCTAATGAACTCAGGCCTTGTGGCGCTGGCTGCGACCCAGCCGATGCGCTTAGGCAAAGCCATTGTCTTTCCGCCAGGGCCGCAAGGGCAGACCCTGAGCGATCTGGTGATTGAACAGCGAGGACTCCGGTGATTCTGTTTTGTGACACCTCGGCGCTGATGAAGTTGTATGCCCAAGAAACGCACAGCGATGCGGTCCGCGCTGCCGTCAAACAAGCCAGCGCGACATTGGTGAGCCTGATGACCTGGGTTGAAGTCCACGCGGCGTTCGGTCTCAAACAGCGCACCCAGCAGGTCACGCAAACCCAAGTGGCGGCAGGGCTAGCTCGGTTGCTGCAAGAGTGGGACAACTTCACCCGCATCGCCGTTGATGCCGGGCTGATCACGGAGGCCGCGCAACTCGCCCTGCGCTTTGGGCTGCGCGCCTACGACAGCGTTCAGCTTGCTAGCGCCTATCGCGCCCATCAGCAGCTAGGTGCCACGATGCGATTTGTTTGTTTTGACAAGCAACTGGTCAGTGCAGCACGCGCCCTGGGTCTTAACGTCGATGAGGTTTGATAGGGCAATTGACCATGAGCCTGTACGCCACCCAGAAATTTCTTTACAACCTGAACCGGGATGTCGAGGTTCAGCGGCGTTACCGTGCGGGTGGCGCAGACCGGACAAGGCTGTTGCAGGACTACGACCTGTCGGACGAAGAGCGCATCGCTGTTGCCGATGGCGACATTGGCAAGTTGTTTGTGCTGGGTTGCAACGGCCAGTTGCTGATGCACTTTGCGCCTTTGCTGGGCGTCGCCTGGGCTGATTACCTGGAGGCCATGCGCGAGGGCGTGCGCCAGTACGGGCCCGTTCGCGCTGGTATTTACGCGATGACGACTTCAACCGATGAAAAGGTGGCGGGGGTATGAGCTTGGTATTCGCTGGCATTTGCAGCCACGCCCCAGGCATCACCGGTCGCGCGCATTTGGCCGACCCGGTACTGAAAGATGCGTTTCATGCCCAGTTTCACCGCATGGGTGCAGCGCTGGCTGCGGCCCATGCCGATGCCGTGATCGTCGTGGCGGCAGAGCACTTTGCCAATTTTTTCATGAACAACATGCCCGCCTACGCCATTGGCATGGCTGACAGTTACGAAGGCCCGATTGAAGACCCCGCGTGGCTGGGCATTGCTAAAACGCGCATTCCTGGCAATGCTGCGTTGTCCAAGCGCATCGTCCAAAGCGTGATGCAGGACGTGGACGTGGCCTATGCCGAAGAATGGAAATTTGACCACGGCATCATGGTGCCGCTGAACTTTCTGACGCCTCATTTTGATACCGCCATCATTCCCGTCAACATCAATTGCCAAGGGCCGCCGCTCACGCCGTTGCACCGAGTGTGGGCCTTTGGCGAAGCCTTGCGCCGTGCCTGCAATGCGATGCCTGAGCGAATTGCCATCGTCGGAACGGGTGGTATTTCGCATTGGCCTGCCACCCCAGATTCGGGCAAGATCAATGAGGCTTGGGATCGAGAATTTCTGGATCGCTTTTGCCGCAACGACAAAGCCGCGCTGCTGAGCTACACCGATGAAGCCACTTATGCCCAGGCGGGCCAGGGCGGTTTTGAAATTCGCAATTTTCTTGCCGTTGCCGCCGCTGCTGGGGGTGCCGCAGAAGTCTGGCACTACCAGCCCATCCCCATTTTTGCTGTGGGTTGCACCATTGCCGTCATGAACATCGAGGGCTGACTTGTGCCACATCTGGTTATTTTGTACACCCCCAATCTGGATGCCCAAACCGACATGACAGCCCTGTGCCGTGCCCTGGCGGACACCATGCTGTTGCAGGTCGACGAAGCGGGCAAAGCTGTTTTTCCACCGGGTGGCACGCGCGTGCTGGCGTACCCGGCTGCGCACTGCGCAGTGGGCGATGACGGCACGGCGGGGCGGGCGGCGGGCGGCACAGGCGACTACGCTTTCATGTACCTTAATCTGCGCATGGCAACTGGGCGTTCCGACGCTGTGAAAAGCAAAGCGGGCGAAGCGCTGCTAGCCACCGCCAAAACGCATCTGGCAGAGGTGTTTGCCACGCAGCACCTCGGATTGACCGTTCAGGTGGACGAGGGTGCGCAGGCCTATGATGGCAAGCACAGCACGCTGCACCCACTGTTTCAAAAGTAGCGTCAATTTAACGGCTCAACATCAAAAAACTCTATGAAAACACCCATCAACGCTTTCAAACTATCCTTGCAAAACAAGCAAGCCCAAATCGGCCTGTGGTGCGGCCTGGCCGACTCGTATTCCACAGAGATTTGCGCAGGTGCAGGCTTTGACTGGCTGCTGCTGGACGGCGAACACTCGCCGGCAGAGCCGCGCGCCATCTTGCAGCAGCTCCAGGCGGTGGCCGCCTACCCGGCGTCACACCCGATTGGCCGCATTCCACTGGGGCATGGCAATGTGGGCGAAATGATCATCAAGCAGTACCTCGATTTGGGCTTTTCAACCCTGTTGGTGCCCATGGTGGATACCCCCGAGCAGGCGCAGCAGATCGTGCGGCGCTCGCGTTACCCGCAGAACGATGACGTAGGCAGCCCCACGCGCGGCATTCGGGGCATGGCCAATATGCGGGCCAACGGCTTTGGCCGCATGAGCCATTACGCGCATGAGGCCAACGCGCAGATATGCCTTTTGCTGCAAGCCGAAACCAAACTGGCGCTGGACAACATCGAAGCCACCGCCGCGATTGACGGCGTCGATGGCATCTTCATCGGACCAGCAGATTTGTCCGCCTCGCTTGGGCATGTGCTCAACCCGACCCACCCCGACGTGCAGAAAGAAATTGACAACGCCATTCGCCGAATCGTCAAAACCGGCAAAGCGGCGGGCATTTTGACGCCTGACGAGACCTTGGCGCGGCATTACCTTGATTTGGGTGCCACGTTTGTGGCCGTGGGCTTGGAGACCAACCTGCTGGTGCGCCACACCAGCGCTTTGGCGGCGCGTTTCAAAACAGCCGTGGCACCGTTGGCCACCAGCAAGACGTATTGAGCAGCTGCGCCGATCGCATGGCACTCCAATCGAAAGCTTGTTGATCTGATATTGACCGCATCCCCTTCAAATTGGAGTGCATCCCGCTATGAATGCCTTGATGAAACCGACCGCTGAAACCAGCGCAGCCCGCCACTTTCACCCTGATGAATGGGCGGCCCGTTTGCAACTGGCGGCGTGCTATCGCATCTTTGCCATGCTGGGCTGGGTGGAGATGATTTACAACCACATCACCGTGCGCCTGCCCGACTCGATCACGGGAGGCCTCGCCCAAAGCGCGCAATTTTTAATCAACCCGTTTGGCCTGCATTACTCTGAGGTCACTGCGTCCAATTTACTGAAGATCGACTTGGGCGGCAACAAAATTGTGACGCCGGGCCAGCCAGAAAGCCCCTGGGCGGTCAACCCGGCAGGTTTCACTGTGCATGCCGCCATTCACGCAGGCGTTCCCAACGCGCATTGCATCATGCACACGCACACCACCTCGGGCGTGGCGGTGGCTTGTCTTGAAGGCGGCTTGCAACAAAGCAATTTTTACACCGCCCAACTGCACGACATGGTGGCCTACCACGACTTTGAAGGCATCACCATTCACGCTGAGGAAGGGCCACGACTGCTGCAAAGCATGGGCCAGCGCCCAGCCGTGATTTTGCGCAACCACGGCTTGCTTGCGTGGGGCAAAACCGTGCCGCAGACCTTTGCGATTTTGTGGACGCTGCAGCGCGCCTGCGATATTCAACTGGCCACCCTGAGCATGGGGCGGCCTATTCCTGTGGCGGCAGACGTGGCCGCGCGTTGCACTCGCGACGCCTTGCAATACCCCGACAAAGGTGGCGGTGAAGACCTGTTCAACGCCATGGTGCGCCAGGTGGACAGGCTTGATGCCAGTTACCGCCTTTGACCCCCCATTTGTTGCCGAGGCCACTTTGACCACTTCGACCACTTCGACATTACCGACATTTAAAAACGTTTGCATCTACGGCGCAGGTTCCATTGGGGGCTGGATCGGGGCAGGCCTGGCAGGCGCGGGGTGCCAGGTCAATGTGGTGGCGCGGGGTGCCACACTAGACTCGCTGCAAGCCTTTGGCCTTCGCATCCAGCAAGGTGGCATCGTCGCGGCCCACGCTGTGAAAGCCAGCGCCAACCCAGCCGACTTCGGCGTGCAAGACCTGGTGGTCATTGCCGTGAAAGCGCCCGCTTTGCTGGACGTGGCACGGCACATTGCGCCGCTCATTGGCCCCCACACCGTGGTGCTCACGGCCATGAACGGCGTGCCCTGGTGGTTTTTTCAGGGCTTTGGTGGCGCTCTGGCAGGCACCCGGCTCAAGGCGGTTGATGCGACGGGCGAGATCGGGGCCCTGATTCCCGCGCCCAATGTCATGGGCTGCGTGGTGCATGCCAGTTGCTCGGTAGACGAGCCCGGTCTGGTGCGCCATCACTTTGGCAATGGCCTGATCATTGGCGAACCCTCAGGCCAATTGACACCACGGGCGCAGGCGCTGGCCGCTTTGCTAATTCACGCTGGATTTAACGCCAGCGTGTCGGAGCAAATTCAAAAAGACGCCTGGTACAAACTGTGGGGCAACATGACAGTCAACCCCATCAGCGCCATGACCGGTGCCACCACTGACTTGATTTTGGCTGACGAACTGGTGCGCAATTTTGTCTCTGCCGTGATGCTGGAAGCCAAAGAAATCGGCGCACGCATTGGCATTCCCATTGCGCAACAGCCTGAAGATCGGCACGCCATTACCCTGAAGCTGGGGGCTTTCAAAACCTCGATGCTGCAAGACGTGGAAGCGGGCAAAGCAGTTGAACTGGATGCGCTGGTGGCCGTGGTCAAAGAGCTGGGCAGCTTGACTGGCCTGGCAACGCCTTTCACCGACGCGCTGCTGGGCTTAAGCCGCCTGCATGCGCAGGTTCGGGGGCTTTACCAAGCGCCCTCGCTGGTCTGAGGGCTTTCAGTCCAACCCGGCGCATTTTATGGACTGAGTGTTTTGCTATTATATTTATAGCAAACTATTGATATTATTCGGGGGCTAGAGGCCCTTTTTCTTCGTATTTTGCGATTTTCGCCATGTTTTTGAGAATCTGATATCACCGGTGATATGAAGTCCTCTTTCTCCCTCAATTTTCCCTATCCCTAATGAGCGCATCTCCACCCCTTCCTACCCGCGCCCTGAGCGGCACCGCCTTTGCCACGCTGCTGCTCATCGCCTTCATGATGGGTGCCAACCACGTCGCCGCGCGCATCGCTTTCAACCACGGGATGGACGTGGCGACTGCGGTGGTTTTCCGCAGTGCGGTGACGGCGCTGGTGGTGGCGGGCATTGTGTGGGCTAACCGCGTGCCCTTGCAATTCAGCGCGCGCCACAAGCGGTTCTTGCCAGCCATTGGCTTGTTGATCGGCGTGCAAAGCCTGTGTCTTTACTCTGCGGTGGCACGCCTGCCGGTGGCCTTGGCGCTGCTGGCTTTCAATACTTACCCGCTGTGGGCAGCCCTGTGGGACCGCGTGCTTTACCAGCGCCGCCCAGAGCGTGCGGTGCTGGCGGCGATGCCCGTCATTTTGCTCGGGCTGGCCTTGGCTTTGGATGTGTTGGGTGCTGCCTCGGGCCTGGGTGCGGCCGCACACTGGGGTCGCATTGGCGCGGGCGTGGCTTTTGCCTTGGCGGCAGGGGGAACGTTTGGCTTGGCCATGATCTTGACGCAGCATGAAGCGGGTGATGTTGACGGCCGCGTTCGCACTGTCAGCACGCTCACCATCGCTGGGTTGATCGCCCTGGTGGTCGTGGCGGGCCAAGGTGGCTTTCATTTGCCCCAGGCGACGGCTGGGTGGTGGGGGCTGCTGGCGCTCACGTTTTTGTATGGCACGGCGTTCACCATCATGTTCACCGTATTGCCCAAACTGGGCGTTGCGGGCAACTCGGCCATCATGAATGTCGAACCAGTTTTTGCACTGGTGCTGGCGTGGTGGATATTGGGTCAAGCCGTGGCACCCGTTCAGGTAGCCGGTGCCCTGCTGGTGGTCAGCACAGTGATGGTGCTGGGCCTGCGCAAGCGCTGAAATGGCAGCAGCCTTCAAAACAAGCGTGGTGGCTGGGTTTGCAACCGATTGAAGCTGAATGAAAAGCCGATTGAAACGCCGAGCGATGCCGAAAGAAGCGCCAGGTTCAAGATCGGGAACAATACCGGCATGACCGAAACCAACTCTGCACCCCAGCGCCCCGCCTTGCCCGACCATTTGTCCAGCGACCCGCGCAGCCCTCACCACGTGGCTGCCGTGTTTGAACACGACATTGGCATTCGCCTGAGCGGCAAAGAACGTGGCGATGTCAGCGAATACTGCATCAGCGAAGGCTGGGTCAAAGTGCCCGCTGGCAAAACTTTGGACCGCAAAGGCCAGCCCCTCCTGATCAAGCTCAAAGGCCAGGTTGAAGCGTTTTACAAGTAGCCCGCTTTTTTAAATCGAGTCTTTCGGTTCACGTCAATTTGCGTCGAACTAAGTAGGATTGCGGCAGCGGCAGCGACATTGCTAGCGCCCCGCGCCAGCAGGCCAGCGAGTTAAGCAGTAGACTGAAAGTTTGCATTCACCCCCACTTAGGGAAATTGCCATGACCCACCGCCCAGCTTTGTTCGAGTCAGCCCCGCAACCGCCTAGCCGCCTCAAGTCGGCCATGGTCATCAGTTTGGTTTTTGCCGTGCCCCTGTGGCTGGCGGCGTGTTCCAAAGCCCCAGAGGCCGCAGCGCCATCCAAACCCGTGGCGGCTGTTGCGCCCGCGGCAGCGGTGGCCAAAGCGCCCGCTGTCATCAACTGGGTCAAACCAGACGGTGCCAGCGTTGATGCGATTTTTGCCAAAGCCAAGGCCGACAACACGCCCGTGCTTTTGTACTGGGGCGCGGTGTGGTGCCCACCGTGCAACCAAATCAAGGCCACGGTTTTTAACCGTCCCGACTTCATTGAAAAAAGCCGTGCGTTTGTTCCGGTGTACCTGGACGGCGACACCCAAGGCGCGCAAAAGCTGGCGGGCACCTTCAAAGTGCGCGGCTACCCCACCACCATTTTGTTCAAGCCCGACGGCACCGAACTGACCCGCTTGCCGGGTGAGGTGGACGCCGTGCAGTTCATGCAATTGCTGTCGCTGGGCATGGCCGCCACCCAGGGCATCAAAGAAACCATGACCCAGGCTTTGGCCGCGCCAGCCAGCCAGACGGCACTGAGCGCAGACGCGTGGCGAATGCTGGCGTTTTATTCGTGGGACACGGACGAAGCCCAATTGGTCGCCAAAAAAGACCTGGCCGCCACGGTGCTGCAATTGGCGCAAAAGTGCCCCGCGCAGTACACCGACGCTGCCGCCCGTCTGGCCCTGAAAGCCGCTGTCATCAGCGCCCAAGACAAGGTGCCTGGCCTGGACAAACCCAAAACCCTGGCGGCCGCGCAAAGCCTGCTGGCGGACGCTACCCGCGCACACGACAACGTCGATATTTTGGTGAATTACGCCAACGACATCGTCGGTGCGGTTACCACCGCTGGCACCCCTGAGCGCACCGCTTTACTGGCTTCCTGGAACGCAGCTTTGGACAAACTTGCCGTTGATGCCACCTTGTCCAAAGCCGACCAATTGGGGGCTGCCCAAGCCAAAGTCACCTTGACCGAAATCGACGCGCCCGCACCCATCGCGGGCAAACCCAAGCCCAGCCCCGTGCGCGACCCCGCCCTGGTCGCCATGGCGCGAGAGGCGGTTGCCAAAGCCGACAAAACCACGACTGACAAGTACGAACGCCAAGCCGTCATTCCATCAGCCGCGCACTTGCTCAGCGACGTGGGTTTGATTGACGAGTCCGACGCCATGCTACAAGCCGAGCTACCCAAAGCTGTATCCCCGTACTACCACATGCTGGTGTTGGCCTCCAACGCCAAAAAACGCGGCGACACCAAAGCGTCATTGGACTGGGCCGAAAAGGCCTATGCCGGCTCAGTTGGCCCCGCCACCCGCCTGCAATGGGGCAGCGGCTACGTCGCCAAGCTGGTGGACCTGTCGCCCCAAGACAGCGCCCGCATCGAAAAAGCCGCCGCCCAAGTGATCAGCGAGCTAGAAGCCGCCCCCGAAACCTTTTACGAACGCAACCGCCGCAGCCTGGAAAAAATGGCCAAACAGCTCGACGGCTGGAGCCAGAAAAACAAGCAAGCCCCCGTGCTGAAAAAACTGACGGCCCAGCTTGACGCCGTTTGCGCCCAACTGCCCGCGCAAGACGCGGCGCGTGACGCTTGCGGCAAGGTGTTTGGGCATGCGGGAAAGAAGGTTTGAAGATGCGGTTTAAGCAGGCGGTTTGACGCACAGCTTGCTACAATTGGCTATACACGTATAGCGAAAGAGCTCACATGCTAGCCATCCGACTGCCCGAACCCATTGAGTTGCGCCTGAACGCCCTGGCCGAAACCACCGGCCGTACCAAAACCACACTGGCTCGTGAAGCCATCCTCGAATTCATCGACGACCTCGAAGACTTTTACCTGGCCGAAGCGCGCGCGCGCAAGAACCGCAAAACAATCCCGCTGGACGACGTGGAGCGCCAGCTTGGCCTGGGCCATTGAGTTTGATCCGGATGCCGTCAAGGATCTGAAGAAGCTGGATATGCAGGTTCAGGTCCGCATCCTCGAATTTCTGCGCACACGCTTGGGCGCACTTTCCAACCCGCGCGAAATCGGCGAGGCGTTGGCAGGCAGCAAACTCGGTAACTACTGGAAATACCGTGTCGGCGATTGGCGCATCATTTGCGACCTGCAAGACCAGTGCATCGTGGTGCGGCTGTTGCGCGTAGGCAATCGACGGGAGGTTTATCGATGAAGACTTTGATCCGCGTCACCAGTGCCATCGGCGGCTACTTTGGCGGCAGACTGCATCAGGGCGGCGCTGACGTGACCTCTCTAGTACGCGCGAAGCCCGCGCACAATACATCGCCACGCAAGGCCATTGTCTGCAGCTTCATTGGCAGATGAAGCTGTCGTTCCAGCTGCCCCGAAGCCGGATGCCTCCCCCTCAAAACAACCGCACCGCCATATCAAACTGCCAAGTCCGTCGAATTTCGACCACGTCGTAATCACGCAGCAGTCCTGCTGAAAACGCTGGGTAGTTGGCTTGGCTTTGGATGACCTGGCGGATGGCTTCGTCGATGGCGGGCACGCCGCTGGAGCGGACGAAAATCACAGACTCTACCGATCCATCGCTGCGGATAGCCACGGTCACCATGGGGTCGGAGTGGGGTTGCTTGGCGGCTTCGCGCACCATGTCGAAGGTCATGTTCAGCTGGATTTTTCGGCTCCAGGCTTCGGCGTACAAAACGAGTTCTGCATTGGTGTCGGTGCGACCGAAAAGGCGGCCACGGCGCACCGTGCTGGCGGATGGCCCCAAGCGCGATGCCGCCGCTGCTGCGTCGCGCCGGTCGGCTTCTTCGTTCAGTTGTCGTCCTATCGCTTTGAGCCGTTCTTCGCGCTTCTCCTCGTATCTCGCCGCCTCTGCTTGCAACGCAGCCAGGCGCACTGCCTCGATTCGCGCTGCACCCATGCGCGATGCCTCTTGCCGCGCTGCAGCTTGCCTTGCGCCGTCTTGGCGTTCAGCCTCGCCGCGCGCGGCCTCGGCACTCGCGGCAGCTGCCGCAGCCGCAGCGGCTTGACGCGCGGCTTCTTGACGGCCAGATTCTTCACGTGCGGCGGCCTGCCTTGCGCTTTCTGAGCGTGATGCTGCGGCGCGATCAGCTTCAGCCCGAACCGATTCCACCTTGGCAGCCTCGGTTCGCACGCCTTCCTGTCGGGCAGCTTCCTGCCGCGCCGCGGTTTGCTTTGCCGCCTCTTGACGGGCGGCCTCGGCGCGTGCTGCCTCTTGTCGGCTTGCTGCTTGCCGTGCTGCTGTTTGTTTGGAGACCTCTTGACGTTCGGCTTCCAATCGCGCGGCCTCGACCCGCGTTGCTTCCTGGCGAGCCACCTCTTGGCGCAATGCTTCGATGCGTGCGGTTTCGGTTTTGACAGCTTCTTGGCGGGTGGCTTCTTGCTGCAGCGCAGCTTGTCTGGCCAGTGCCTGTTTTGAAACCTCTTGGCGTTCGGCGTCGATGCGTGCAGCTTCAACGCGTGCCGCCTCCAAGCGAGCGGCCTCCACACGGGCTGCGTCTCGACGTTCCCCTTCAAGCTTCTCGGCCAGCTCAGTCTTCTCGACTTTCTCCGCCTCGCGTTGGGCATCTTGCTTTGCCATGTCGGTCTCGCGCGACGATGGCGCGACCTCCGAGCTGGGCGCAGCGGGCGCAAGCGCGGTGACGGGTGCAGGCACCTCGGGCGCGGGCGGGACGGTCCAGGTGGGCTCCTCTGCCTTAGCCAGGGCCATCAAGTCATCATTGGGCGCTGGGGCAGGCGCATTGGGTGGCGACGAGAATGCGGCAGACTGAAGTGGCGGGCGAATGGCAGGTTTCTCGGTGGTTTTTTGGGGCTTGGCCGCAGCCTTTGGTTTGGCCTGCTTCGGCTTGGTCTGCTTTGGCTTCGCGGGTTCCGCCGGCGCTACTGGCACCGCCGCCATTGCGTTGGGCACTGATGCAAGCGACACGACCGTCATCATCGTCGGCTCTGCCGCAACAGGCTTCTCAATCGCCACGGCTTGCAAAGCTGGTGTATCGGGAATTTGGGGCGCAGCGATCACGGCACGCAGTTCGGGCACCTCACCCCTCCGATCTTGCCAAGGCAAGCTGAAACCCGGTAGACCAAGCCCTTGGCCCCCGAAAGTCAGGCTCAGTAGCAGTGCATGAACCGCCACAGACAGCCCAAGCCCGAGTGCCAATCGCTTGCGTTCAGGAGTCATGTATGGGCCTAGACACAGACTTGCTTCTGACCGCAGCCGAATTTGACAGACAAGATGGCATCAATAGGTGTACAAACCCCACATTATGCTGAACCTCGTGTTAGAAACACCCTCCAATGACAAACTCCACAATCCAACTCGTCCAGATTGAACATGACGGCCCTGTCACCGTCGTCAGCATTGCACGTCCAGAAAAACGCAATGCGGTGGATGGGGCCACGGCGCGGGCGTTGTATGACGCCTTCATGCGGTTTGACGCCGATCCCACAGCCAGTGTGGCGGTGTTCACCGGCTTGGGCAACACGTTTTGCGCAGGGGCGGATTTGAAGTCGTTGGCGGCGGGTGACTTGGAGAAAATTCGCGAAGTGGGCGGCCAAAACACGCCAGCACCCATGGGGCCGAGCCGCTTGCGTTTAAGCAAACCGGTGATCGCCGCGATTGAAGGCTACGCTGTGGCGGGTGGCATGGAACTGGCACTGTGGGCCGATATGCGCATCTTGGCTGAAGACGCGGTGATGGGTGTTTTTTGCCGCCGTTTTGGTGTGCCACTGGTTGATTTGGGCACCATTCGCTTGCCCAGGCTGATTGGCCATTCTCGGGCGATGGATTTGATTTTGACGGGCCGCCCGGTGGACGCCGCAGAGGCTTTATCGTTCGGCTTGGCCAACCGGGTCGTGGCCAAAGGCGAGGCGCGCAATGCGGCCATTGCCTTGGCGCATCAATTGGCGGCGTTCCCGCAAGCCTGCTTGCGCAACGACCGCCGCTCTGCCTTGCGCCAATGGGATTTGGCTGAAGACGAAGCCATCGTCGATGAAATACAAGGCGGTTTGCAGGTCATCGATTCGGGTGAAACCGTGGCAGGGGCAAGCAACTTTGCAGGGGGGCAGGGCCGTCACGGCAGCTTCAACTAATTCAGTCAAACTCTCCGCTCTGCGAGCCCCCTAAGGAATTATCTATGACTAAAACTGCTTCAAAAAACCGCCAGTCTTACTCAACCCTTTACATGGAAGTGCTTGACCGCGTCGCCACCATTACCCTGAACCGGCCTGCACGTTTGAATGCCATCACCATGGCGATGCCAGGTGATATCAGGGCAGCGGTTGAGGCCGCCAACGCCGATGACGATGTGCACGCCATCGTGATTCAAGGGGCGGGCAAGGCGTTTTGCGCGGGTTACGATTTGAAGGAATTTGCCGAAGGCGACCTCACCAACATCTACACCCAGGCCATGCCCTGGGACCCGATGTTGGACTACAAGATGATGAAGAAAAACACCGAAGACTTCATGAGCCTGTGGCGCTCTTACAAGCCGACCATTGCACGCATTCATGGCTATGCAGTGGCGGGTGGCAGCGACATCGCCACCTGCTGCGACTTCATTGTGATGCAAGACACCGCCCGCATTGGCTACATGCCCGCCCGCGTGTGGGGCTGCCCCACGCCCGCCATGTGGGTGTACCGCGTGGGTGCTATGCGCGCCAAGCAAATGCTGCTGACGGGCGACACCATCGATGGAAAAACTGCCTTGGCTTGGGGCTTGGCCACCCAGGTCGCAACTCTTGCCAAACTGGACGCGACAGTTAAAAAACTGACTGATCGGCTCGTGGGCGTGCCCAAAAATCAGTTGATGATGACCAAGCTGGTGATCAACCAGGCGGTGGACAAACTGGGGCTTGAGCAAACGCAAATGTTCGCCACCCTGTTTGACGGCATCACCCGCCATTCACCCGAAGGCCAATGGTTCAAGCGGTACGCTGAAGTGCACGGTTTTCAGGCTGCCGCTGAATGGCGCGACAGTGGCCGTGCCATTCCTGAGCCGGGGCCAGGAAGCATAGGCAGGGAGTTCATGACCTCACCGCCCGGTGGAGCCCGTTCGCTTTGGTCTAGCGATGTGATGGGCAAGCGCAAAGGCAAAGGCAAAAAGTCAGCTTCTAAACACGAAGCAGGTGCGGCAAAGGTTTGACTCGGGTGCCGTGAGGGAACAGCACCTTCGAAAGCCGGTCTGGCTCCAGCGCAAAGCTCTCCGCAACCGCTGCGGTCACCAGCGCGTCAAGCGCCAATGTCGGCTTCAAATCCCGTCCGTCGAGCAAGTTGGCGTTTGTAATTCCGGGCCAATCGCTAACGAGGCGTCCGCCCTGCACGGCGCCACCGACCATCATCGCCACCGCGCCGGTGCCATGATCGGTGCCGCCAGTGCCATTGGCCGCCACGGTTCGACCAAATTCGGTAGCCACGAGAATCACTGTCTTGTCCCAGACGGCACCCAAACCCTCCTGCAGTCCGGCCAATAAGTTGTCTAGGTTTCTGAGCTGTGTAGCTAGCCGTGCGGTCTGCCCACTGTGTGTGTCCCAGCCGCTGGTCTCGATCATTGCGATGCGAGGACCGTCTGCTCGCCCTAGAAACCCTGCGGCCATACGACCCTGTGCGGTTGCATCGTTGCGATTCCCGCTGCCACTCATGCCCACCATACCGCGCGCCTCCAAGGCTGAGGACCACAATGCATGCAATTGCCCATCTTTGGCATAAAGCTGCTCTACCCGCATCATTAAGTCCTCGTTGGCCTGCGGCAGTGCAGTCGGCGCATAGGAAGTCACTTCAACTGAGCCCCGAAGCGCCATTGGGATAGCCGATGAAAACGCAATGGCTTCCTTGCCAACGCGCGGAAGCACGCCTAGCAACCGGTTCATCCAGCCGTCCTTGACCTGATACGGCGTGTTGCCGCCTGTTTCCAGCACATTCTGGCCATCGAAGTGGGAGCGATCCCGGTAGGGCGACGCGACCGCATGAAACAGACTTGCCTGTCCTGCCGCGTACAGTTTGTGCAAGTTTGCAAGCGACGGATGCAGCGCGAAAGTACCATCCAGCTTCAGCGCGGCGCCAGGGTCAATAGCCAAAGCTCCTCGCGCACTGGCGTAGGCGGGCTCGGCGTAGGGAATGACTGTGTTCAGGCCGTCGGCTGCGCCACGCTGGATAATGAAGATGAAGCGCCGTTCGGTGGCGGCTTGCGCAAACAGCACCCGCGGGGCAGCAAGCATGGCAGTGGCGCCCAGGAAGCTGCGTCGATCCAGACTCATTCTTATCTCCTCAGAAATTCGGGGGCAACCAGGAGTATCGCGAGCGCTGTGCTACCACTATCGGCGCGGGCAATCGCGCCTGCGGTAGCCCCGTTGAGCGCGCCGCCGGGCAGAACGCGGGGCGCGAGAGTTCTGGCGTCAACGGAATTGCCCGCCTGCTCGGCAAAGCGCTGCGCGGTCTCTACGCGTCGGATCAGCGCATCTGGCGCCGCCCAGGTGCTTGCAATGTCGCCGAATCCGGCGGGCGAGCCTGGCCGCCACACTGGCTGGCCGAGCTGGTTCATGAGATTGATCGACTGCATCGGTGGCAACTCGAGCCTGCCCAACGCGCGCAGGCTCGAAATGCCCCAGTCCCACGGCGATTTGAACTTGGCCTGTAAAGGCAACCAAGCTTGCGGCGAGGCCACGAGTTCCCGATACACACTGGCCAAGTCTCCGTCTGTACGCGCGAAGGTGTTGGCAAGGCGCTGCACCAGCTCTGCTGGCGGATCGTCTGCCACGAAGTGACGCGCGAGCTTGGTGGCGACATGGTGCGCGGTTGCGGGTGCGGTGGCCAGGTCGTGAAGGATAGCGCGGGCCTGCTGCTCGCCGCTGTCTTCATACCGGCGGCCAAGCACGGTTCGCACACCTGGTTCGTGTAGAGCGCGTACGAAACGGAAGGTGGAATCGCCGCCATCGCTCGATTCGTCGTTTGGAAGCGTCCAGCCGGTGAGCGCCCGAGCGAATTCGTTCACATCATCCTGCGTATAGCCGCTGCGCACGCCCAGGGTGTGAAGTTCCAGAATTTCGCGCGCCAAGTTCTCGTTGAGACCACGGCTGCGTTGCTGCTGATTTTGCGCACGTTGACCTGCTGGGCTCTTTGGGCCTATCGACTGCGCCTGGTCCAAGTAAAGCAGCATTGCCGGGTGGCGCGCCACGGCCAGTAGCAGGTCTTCGAAGCGGCCCAATACGTTCGGACGAATGGCGTCTGCTTCGAACCCACCGGCAAGTCCCACGATTAACAGTTTGTCCACCGATACCGCAAAGTGGTTAGACCAGAAGTGAACCAGACGCTCAACGAAGGGCGTGGAGGTGTTCAGGGCACTCGTGGTACGGGCACCCGCGGCCGCCACATACTCACCCCGGCCTTGGCGCAAATAGGCCTCGCGAATGCCACTGCGCTGCCCCTCGGGCGCCTGCCTGACCGCGCGCTGCTGCGTGAGCCACGTGTCCACCAAGACAGGGGTGCGCGACACTGGCTTCCAGGGCGCCGGCAACGCCTCGTACTTATCAAGCTGAGAAAGCAGCCATCGCTGAGGGTCAGCGGGCGTCGGTTCGTCGGGATGGGCGCCAAGGCCGAACCGATTGAGAGCAATTGCTGCAGCATTCATGGCGCCATTGTGACGCCACCAAACTAAACAACAAGTGTCGGTTTTGTTTCCGAAAGGTAAAGTACCCAGTCTCCTAGGTGCGCGGTTCGCCCCGCTCGTTCACGATGAGGGTAGAGCCGGGTTGCGTGGCCATCTGCACCCGGTGTTCTTGCCCCTGAAAGCTGTACACCACATCCCAATAGGCCGGTGTAGCCTGGACGCCGGTGTTTGTGCAGCGCTGGACGTCTTGTGTTTGGCCAGTTTGCACCGAGCCGTCGCGCCCGACGTTGGAGCCAATCACACCCCCTGCGAGTGCGCCCCCAGCGGTAGCGATGTCTTTGCCGATGCCGCCACCCACTTGGTGACCCAAAATGCCACCTATCACTGCGCCAACGAGAGCGCCACCCACGTTGGGGTTGCTCCGCACTTGGGCCACTGGCTCGCGCTCGACCCAGCAGCGTTGGCCGGCCTGGGCCAACACGGCACGCACCGAAGTGATGTTGACTTCGTACAAGCGCTCGTCATTGCGCCGACGGTTGTCGTAAACCGCCGCGGCTGGGGGCGCGTAACGGTTATCGTCAACCCACGCATCACGCTGGATCGCACGCAGAGACGACACGTTGTTGTTCAACCCCATGGCCGCGAGCGAGGCGTAACGCCCTGGCCGCAACACCCTACAGGTGCCGCGGTATGCGGCGTCTGAGCACACCTCCCAACGCTCCCACCGTTCGCCCAGCACCACAGCTGAAGAGGCTGCATCATTGAAGCTCGTGTCGCGGAAATTATCGATTTGTGCGTCAGCCGTCAAGGAGCGGCCTTCAAAATTCTCCCGATCATAAAAAATCACCTGTGCAGCTACTGGCAATGGCAATGGCAAAAGCGCGGGTTGGGCCACATAACGCGGCTCTTCTACACGGGCCAAGCGGCTTGCAGCCCGGGCCGACGAGAGCCGGTCTCCCATACCCATTGCCGACAGATTGGCATAGCGCCCCGGCCGCAGCACCACGCAGCGCCCATTAAAGCGAGAGTCTTCACACAGCTCCCAGGCATCGCCGATCACCATGACCGACGAGGCGCGGTCGTTAAAAGCAGAGCGCGAAAAGTCCTCGAGCGGGTCCACTACGGTAAGGGAACGCCCTTCAAAGTTGGCGCGTTCGTAAAAGATGACCTGCGAGGCCATGGGCAGCGGGGCATACCGGTTGTCTGGCACTCGCTGGCCGACCGGGATGGTACGTACCGAGGTGATGCGTCCGCGAAGCCCCATGGCGTTGAGCGACCCATAATGCCCTGGGCGTAACACTACACAGCGCCCGCCGAAGCGCACATCTTCACATGCCTCCCAAGGTTCGCCCTGCACCAACACGGACGACGCGCGCTCGTTGAAGCCAAAGCGCTCTAGGTCGCCCACCGATTGCTGCGTGGTGAATGAGCGCCCTTGGTAGTTGTCGTTTTCATAAAAGGTAACCTGCGCCGCCGCCTGGCCTGCTACAGCCAGTGTGGCCGCAGCCATGGCGCTCTTCAACTGTGTGTTCATGGATAGCTCCTGTTCGATGTAACAAGGCCATCATTCACCTTGAAGGAACTGCTGTCGGTGTGATGGCGCACATAGCAGCACGGGGTGGGTGAGAAGCACTAAGGTTGCTATGGGTTGTGCTTTGGTTGCTCGGCTCCACCCGAGTCGCTCGAGATTGACCTGAAAGCCTCAAGCCTGGTCGGCCAGATCTGCGAGGGCAAGCGCGTCGTGTGAACACTGGACGCCCTACCAGCACTGCAGAGCCCATGCATTGAAGAACGCATGGGCCGCGAATTTGCGGATGCCAGCGGCATAAGCCCGGGGGAACTCACCCGAACATCGCCAACCCTCCCAAAAATACCCTTGCCGAAATCTTGGCCTTGATTTACCATAAGTTCAAATAAGAAAGTTATAAACGCCTTTGCCAAGACGGTTGATTGATTGGAAACCCCCATGAACGCACGCACCCCCCCTGAAAACTTGGCTCCGTTTGGCGAAGACTATGGCCCGCTTTTGGCGGGTGTTTATGCGCCGGTTTTTGAAGAGCTGGAGTTGACCGACTTGAAGCTCATCAAGGGCAACATCCCCGCAAACTTGAACGGGGTTTACCTGCGGGCTGGCCCCAACCCGCGCTACGCGCCCAATGGCCGCTACCACCCGTTCGATGGCGACGGCATGGTGCATGCAGCGCATTTTGACAACGGCAAGCTCACCTACCGCAACCGCTGGGTGCAGACCGATGCATTTTTAGAAGAGCAAGCGGCGGGGCACGCCACCCACCATGGCATTCGAGAAACCCTGAAGGGCCGCACTGACAAGCGCTTGAAAGACTCTGCCAACACCGACATGGTGGGCCACCGGGGCCGGGCGCTGGCACTTTGGTACATGTCGGGTGACGCGTATGAAATTGACCCCATCACACTGAAAACACTGGGCAAGTCAGAGGCCATAGCCAGCCAAGGGGCCAAAATTTCAGCGCACGCCAAGGTCGATGAAATCACCGAAGAGATGATGTTTTTTGACTATGGCAATGAAGCGCCCTACATGCACTATGGCGTGGTTGGGGCTGACGGCACACTAAAACACTATGTGCCCATCGACCTGCCCGGCCCGCGTTTGCCGCACGACATGGCCGTGACTGAGCATTACTCGGTGTTGCACGACCTGCCGCTGTTCCACAACCATGAGGCCATGGAGTTTGGGCGGCACAAAATCGAGTTTTACCCTGACATGCACACACGCTTTGGGGTGATTCCGCGCTTGGGTGCGAGCGACAGCATCCGCTGGTTCAACTTCACCCCGTGTTACCTGTACCACGTGGTCAACGCCTGGGAAGAAACTGGCAAAAATGTAGATGACTGGGTGGTCATGGTGGGCTGCCGCTACATGCCTGCGCTGGACGCGCAGGGTCAAATTGATGCCAAACGCACTGCCCGCGACGTGGCCGAACTCGCCATGCACGCCCGCCTGTGGGTCTGGAAGATGAACCTCAGCACGGGCGAGACGGCTGAGCACATTCTCAATGACCAGTACAACGCCGAATTTCCGAGCATCAACGCCCGCAAGACTGGCCGCCAAACACGTTTTGGCTACTTGGTGGATCACTCAGACACCACAACCTTGCAGTGGTCGGGCGTGCGCAAATTTGACCTGACCACTGGCGCAGACCTGGGCGGTTGGACTGACGATGCGCAGCGAAGCTGGTATTCCGAACCTTGGTTTGCCGAAGCCGACGCCCCCACATCGGAGGACGATGGCTACGTCATCGCCTTTCAGTGGAACGATGCGGCGCAATTGCAAACGCTGGACATTTTTGATGCGCACGACCTGGCCCAAGGCCCGGTCGCCCAAGTCGAACTGCCGCAGCGCCTGCCAGTCGGTTTTCATGCCTGCTGGATTGAGAAAGACCGCCTGCAAAAATCGCCGTAAAGAGCTGGAGGCAACCATGAAGCTCAACGACCTGCCCACCCACGAGATTCCCGCACTCGACGGCAACAACGCCCCGGTTGACACAGAGGATGTGTTCGCCAATATGCCCGTCATCGGCGAAGTGCCCAAAGACCTGAACGGCCTGTATGTGCGCAATGGTCCCAACCCGTTTTATGCGCCTGACTGGCGTTACCACGCCTACGATGGCGACGGCATGGTGCATGCCATCCGGTTTCAAAATGGCCAAGTCACCTACCGCAACCGCTGGGTTCAGACCCCAGCCTTGCAAGAAGAGCGTTCAGCGGGTCACGCGTTGTGGAAGGGCCTGAAGGAGCCGATGCGCGCAGACCGCCTGGACGAACCTCTGAAAAACACCGCCAACACCGATATCAAATACCATGCCGGTCGCCTTGTTGCCATGTGGTACCGCTCGGGCATGCCTTACGCCCTTGACCCTGAGACCCTGGAGACGCTGGGGACTGCCGACTTTGATGGTGCGTTTGCCAAAATATCAGCCCATTCTAGGCCCGACGAACACACGGGCGAATTGCTGTTTTTTGATTACAGCCTGACTGCGCCCTTCATGGAATATGGCGTGATCGGGCCAGACCGCAAGCTGAAACACAAGATTGAAATTCCACTGCCGGGGCCTCGTCTACCGCATGACATGGCAGTGACACAAAACTACACCATCCTGCACGACTTTCCCTTGTGGCCCGATGTTGAAGCGCTGAAGGCAAATCGCTACAAAGTGCGCTTCCATGCCGACCAGCCCTCCCGTTTTGCCGTTGTGCCGCGCTTTGGGTCGGCGCGCGACATCCGCTGGTTTAACGCCAAACCCGGCTACATGCTGCATGTGGTGAATGCCTGGGAAGAAGGCGCAGGCGATGACACGGTGGTGTTGATGGTTGGCACGCCCTACCGCATTCACGCCTTGCCCAATGGCGAGCTGGATGCCCGCCGCCTGGAACACACCATCAACCAGCGCCAGCGGGACTTCATGTTGTACGAGTGGCGCTTTGACCTCAAAACTGGCAAGACGCATGAACGCGTGATTGACGACGTGCTGAACAGCGAGTTCCCGGTGATCAACAGCGCCTACCAGGGGCGTAAAAATCGCTACTCTTACAACATCATCTTCCCCCAAGGCGGGCGTGAAGAGCCGCGCTTCCCTGGGCTGGTGAAGTACGACATTGGCACAGGGGGTTACGTGGCCTACAGCGCTGGCCCACAGTATTTCTACAACGAGCCTGGCTTTGCGCCGCGCGACAACAGCCAAAGCGAAGACGATGGGTACTTGGTCACGCCCGTCTGGAACCCGGCAGACCAGCGTTCGGAAATTCAGGTGTTTGACTGCAAGGGCGCGCGTTTAGCCGAAGGGCCAGTGGCTCGAATTCTGTTGCCACGGCGCATTCCCCATGGCTTTCACGCAAGTTTTGTCAGTCAAAAGACTTTGGATCGCTGGAAATAGCTCTGGAATTTTGCGATGATTCTGGTGCCCCCATCAAAGATTGACGACTACACCGCAAGGGGCTGGTGGGGTACGCAAACGCTGTGGGATGTTTTTGTCAAAAACGTGCGCGAGTTGGGCGACCAGGAAGCCGTGGTGGATGCGTCCAACCGCAGCGAGTTTGCGCGTGGGGTGGCGCAGCGCCTGAGCTGGCGGCAACTGGGTGATGCGGTTGATCGATTGGCAGTGGTCCTGATTGAACACAACATTCGGCGCGACGACATCCTGGTGGCCATGCTTCCCAACTGCGTTGAGCAGTTTGTGGTCTATTTGGCCTGCGCACGCCTTGGCATTGTGGTGACGCCCGTGCCAGTGCAATACCGAGAGCATGAAATGGGGCACATTGTGGCTCAAACCCATGCGGTCGCAGCCATCACTTTCGGTCATATCGGCAAGCCAGGCCATGGCCATGCCGCAGCTGAGATGTTTTGCGAACTGCGAACGGCGCACAAGTCATTGGCAACCGTTTTTGCCTGGGGTGAAGCCTTGGGCGCTCGGGTCAATGATCTTGGCAAGCTGATGGCGCTGCCGCTGACTCAAACCCAGTTGGTGCGGCTAAAGCAAGCCGAACAGGCTGCTGCAGTCACCGCCAACGATGTCTTCACCCTTTGCTGGACGTCGGGCACAGAAGCCCAACCCAAAGCTGTCCCGCGCAGCCACAACGAGTGGCTGATCGTGGCGCCCAGCATCATCGAAGCCGCCAGCATCCCACCGCATGCCCGCTTGCTCAACCCGTTTCCCTTTGTCAACATGGCCGGTCTGTCAACCGCCTTTGCGGCTTGGCTGGTGTTGGGCGGTACCGTGGTGCAGCACCACCCATTCAGCCTGCCCATTTTTTTGCAGCAACTGCGCGAGGAGCGCATCGACTACACCGTGGCACCCCCTGCAGTGCTGAACATGCTGCTGCAAAACGATGCTCTGCTGGCGGGCATTGACTTCAAGCGCTTGTCACGCATAGGGTCCGGTGCCGCACCGTTGACGGAATGGATGGTGCGCGGCTTTGCTGAAAAACACGTTGTTCAGATCGTCAACTATTTTGGCTCCAACGAAGGCGCTGCCCTGTCCGGCAGTGACATTGACATCGCCGACCCGGCGCTGCGAGCGCAATTCTTCCCTCGCGCTGGGGTCGATGGTTTTGAGTGGCGTGTGTCCACCACTCGCAAGATCAGGACGCGCCTGGTAGACACTGAAACGGGGGGCGACATCACAGTGGCAGGCCAGCCTGGGGAGTTGCGCTTCAGCGGCCCCACCGTGTTCAGCGGCTACTTTCGCGCGCCCGAACTAAGCCTGCGCGCTTTCGACGAGCAGGGCTTTTACAAGACCGGTGACCTGTTTGAAATTGCGGGTGACCGCCTGCAGTATTACCGCTATGTGGGGCGTTCCAAAGATCTGGTGATCCGTGGTGGCATGAACATTTCCAGCGAGGAAATTGAAGGCCTGCTGGCCGCCTGCCCTGGCGTGCGTGAAGTGGCGGTGGTGGGTGTGCCTGATGCCGTGCTTGGCGAAAAATTGTGTGCCTGTGTGGTGGCACTGGAGGGCGAAACGGTCACGCTGGCGCAACTCACAGAATTTCTTCGCAATGTCCAGCGCATTGCGGCCTACAAATTGCCGGAGTACCTGCTGCCTTTGCCCTCCTTGCCACGCAACCCGGTTGGCAAAATATTGAAACGTGATTTGCGGGAACTGGTCAAATCCAGTCTTTCGCAGCTGGTTTGAAGTCCCCTCTCAATGAAAGCTCATGTCATGAAACGACGCTCAGTGCTTGAAACCTTGGCGGCGTTGCCGCTGCTCGCCACCAGCCAGCGGGCTTGGTCGCAATCGGTTTTTCCGGACAAGCCGGTTCGCGTGGTGGTGCCGTTCGCCCCGGGCAACACGCTGGACACGGCACTGCGTCAGGTGGCGGAGGTTTTTAAGCAAAACACAGGACAAGCGCTGATTGTGGAGGCCAAGCCGGGTGGATCGGGCATCATCGCCGCGCAAAGCGTGATGCAGGCCGGCCCCGACGGCTACACCTTGCTGCTGGCCAACACCAGCATGTTCACCATCAACCCGCACACCTTTACCAAGCTGCCCTACGACCCCGAGAAAAACTTCAAACCCGTCACTAACTTTTTGGGTGCGGCGTTGGTCATGGCGGTGCACGTCAGCGTGCCTGCCAACAACTTGGCCGAATTTGTGGCCTGGGTCAAGGCCAACCCTGGCAAGACCTCTTTTGCGTCCTTCACTGCGGGCAATTCCTCGCATTTCGCAGGCGTGATCTTGAACCAGCGGGCTGGGCTGGACATGACGCATGTGCCCTTCAACGGCACCCCGCCAGCCGTGCAAAATCTGGTGGGCGGCCAGGTCAATGCGGCTTTTCTGCCGCTCTTGGCGGTCAAACCGCATGTGGAGTCGGGCAAGGTCAAGGTCATCGCCATTTCAAGCCCGCAGCGCTCGCCGCTGGCCCCCAACTTGGCCACCTTTCGCGAGCAAGGCTATCCAGAACTTGACATCTATATTTGGTCGTCCATTTCAGCGCCTGCGGGCACGCCGGATTCGGTCATCAGCAAACTCAACACCGAGTTTGTCAAGGCGTTGCGCAGCAGCGAGATTCGCGACAAGTGGGCGGCCATGGCGTTTGAGCCGATGCCGACAACGCCCGAAGAAACCGCCCGCTTTGCACAGGGCGAGTCCAAACGCTGGGCGGAGGCTGTCAAAATTTCTGGCTTTAAAGCCGCCGAATAAAGCGTCATGCAAGCATCAACACGCCCCTTCAAGCTACGCCTTCCGGTGTTTGCCGCACCCATGTTTTTGATCTCTGGCCCCGAGCTGGTGTTGGCGGCTTGCAAGGCGGGCATTGTGGGCGCGTTTCCGACACCCAATGCGCGGCCCATTGAACTGCTTGACGTCTGGATGAAACAGATCACCGAGGGGCTGGCCCGCGCACAAGACGAGCAGCCAACCGCAACCTTGGGGCCATGGTGTGCCAACCTGGTCACGCACTCGTCCAACACGCGCCTCGCTGAAGACCTGGATTTGGTCGCCAAATACCAGCCACCCATCGTGGTCACCGCTTTGGGCAGTCCCAAGCCCGCCATCAGCACGGTGCAAGCCTACGGCGGTCAGGTGTTTGCCGATGTCACCACCATCGCTTTGGCGCGCAAAGCGGTGGCTGCAGGCGCGAACGGGTTGGCCTGCGTGTCTGCCGGAGCGGGCGGGCACACAGGGTCGTTGTCGCCTTTTGCCTTTGTCAGTGCGGTACGCGAGTTCTTTGATGGCCCGCTGGTGGTGGGCGGCGGCATCAGCGACGGCTGGGGCGTGGCTGGCGCCATCGCTTGCGGTGCTGACTATGTTTACATGGGCACACGCTTCATTCCTGTGGAGGAAAGCATGGCGGCGCAGGCCTTCAAGCAAATGGTGGTGGACTGCACAGTGGACGATTTGATTGTCAGCGCAGGCATCACGGGCACGCCAGCAAGCTGGCTCAAGCCGTCGCTGCGCGCGCTGGGCATTGACCCCGATAACATGCCCGCCGCGCCTGCGCGCCAGTACGACAGCGGCAAGCCCATTGCCGCTCGCAAGTGGGTGGACGTGTGGGCCGCAGGGCAAGGCTTGGGCAGCATCAAATCCATTGAATCTGTGGCCGCGGTGGTGGACCGGCTGGTGCTGGAATATGCACAGGCTCGGGCTCGCCTGCAGAAGTTGCCGCAAATGGCGCCAATGACCTAAGGAGATCAACATGACTGAACCCGTTTTCATCCTCGGTGGCTTTCAAACCGACTTTGCCAAAGCCTGGTCGCGCCACGGGCAAGACATTTCGGATATGACGCGCGAGGCGACTTTGGGCGCGCTGGCGGCGTGTTCGCTTGACCCGTCGGCCATCGCCAGCATTCACGTGGGCAACGCCTTTGGCGAGTTGCAGCGCCAGCAGGCTCATTTGGGCGCGATGGTGGCTCAGGTAGTGCCCGAGCTGTGGGGTGTGCCCGCCATGCGCCACGAAGGCGCTTGTGCCTCGTCGTCGCTGGGCGTTTTGACGGCGATGGCGGAGATTGAAGCTGGCCGCTACGATTGCGTGCTGGTGCTGGGCGTGGAGGAGTTTAAAAACCTGCCGGGCGACGTGGCATCGCAAAACCAAAACGCTGCGGCTTGGGCTGGCCATGAAGATATTGAGTGCAAATTCATGTGGCCGGCGGCCTTTGGCTTGGTGGCGCAAGAGTATGAGCAACGCTATGGGCTGGATCGAAAACACCTGAACCGTATCGCCGAACTGAACTATGGCAACGCCAAATGCAACCCGTTGGCGCAAACCCGAAAGTGGCAGTTTGACCCTTTAAGCTTCACCGATGACGATGAAGCCAACCCGGTGATTGAACCCGGCACGCGCAGGCAAGACTGCGGACAAATCACCGACGGTGCCTGCGCAGTTGTGCTGGCATCTGCCAGGTTTGCCAAGGCCCACGCGGCTAAACGCGGCATGCCGATGGAGGCGTTGGCGCAAATCACTGGCTGGGGCCATCGCAATGCGGGGCTCAAGCTCAAAGACAAACTGGAGCGAAGCCGCGACGCCGCTTACGTGTTTCCGCACGTTCGCCAGACGATTGAAGACGCCTGGCGGCGCGCCGGTGTGGCTGGCATTGAGGCCATGCACGGGGTTGAAACGCACGACTGCTTCACCACCACCGAGTACATGGCGATAGACCACCTGGGGTTAACGGCGCCTGGCCAAAGCTGGCAGGCTGTGGAAGACGGCCGCATCGCGCCAGGTGGGCTTTGCCCCATCAACATGAGTGGTGGGCTGATTGGCTGCGGCCACCCCGTGGGCGCAACCGGCACGCGCATGCTGTTTGACGCGGCAAGACAAGTCACCGGCACCGCAGGCGATTGCCAAATCGACGGTGCCAAGCGCATGCAAACGCTGAACATTGGCGGCTCTTGTGCCACAGTGGTCAGTTTCGTGGTGGCCTGCGGCGCTTAACGTTTGATAAAACCCGACCTTGACCTGACCCGCGACGCGCTGGCCAGCAGCACGCTGAGCCATGGCTTGCAATTGCTGGGAGACCGATGGTCGGTGGCGGTGATTTTGTCCGCCTTTTTGGGGGTGCGACGGTTTGACGACTGGCAGTCGCGCCTGAACATTCCGCGCCACACCTTGACGCAGCGCCTCAAGTCGCTGATGTCGCTTGGCCTGTTGGAGCAGCGCCCCTACCAGACCCGCCCGCTGCGCCAGGCCTACCATTTGACGGACAAAGGGCTAGCCCTGTACAACCATGTTTTGATGATGTGGGCGTGGGAGCGACGTTGGGGTTCGCGCCAATTGGCGTTGCCGCAGCAGCTGGTGCACCGCAATTGTGGTCACGCCTTTTTGCCCGAACTAGGGTGTGTGGCCTGCGGCGACAAAGTGGGTGTGAATGACCTGACTTTTTCGCTCCAAACCAACCCCGCGCTGTTGCGCGAGCCCGCGCCGCGCCTGCGCAGTGCGCGACTGTCCCCCAATGAAGGCACGCAAATGGGCCTGGGCCTGCGGGTGGACCGCTGGACGCTGCTGATTGTCTCGGGCCTGCTGCTGGGCTGCCACTACTTTGACCAACTGAGCCATGTGCTGGGCATTGGCAGCAGCGTGTTGGCCAGGCGTTTGTCTGACATGGTGGATTGCGGGTTGCTGCTGTGCCAGCCCGACTTGGTGGACGCCCGCCGCCGGGTCTACCGCTTGACCCCCGCCAGCCGCGACCTGTTTGGCTACATCATGTGTTTTTCAAGCTGGGCGGGGCGGCATCACTTTCACACCCCCAGCTCCATTTTGCCAACCCACAAAGCCTGCGGCCAAGCGTTTGTGCCGCAAGTGGTGTGCAGCCACTGCCGCGAACCGTTGAGGGCCAAAGACGTGGCGTTTAGCGCCTAAGTCTGCGGGCGGTAGAAGGCGTCGAAGAACTTTACACGGCACATCAGCGCACTCGACCTGAGGCCACTAACTCATTGATTTCATTGATCTAAGTGACACTGGCGCATTTTTTGCGTAGTGTTGTGCACTGGCCGCTTGCGGCTCTGTTATTTTTTAATTCACGGGTCGCATCAAATGAATATTTTCAAACGCCTTTCAACAATGAAAACCCATGCTTTTGTGGCGCGGCAAGCGGGCGTGCGGGCATTGGCGCTGGGCGCGGCGCTGGTTGGCGTGTTGTTCTCTGGCACGGTTTCAGCGGCAGTGGTGACCTACACCTTCAACGGTAGTTTCAAGGCAAGCCAAACTTTGGGCGCATTTGAAAACCCGCTGCTTGTCGGTGCCGTTGCGCCTTTATTGGGCGTTGGCTCCAGTCCAGCCCCAAAGACCTTTAGTGTGACTATGTCGCTAGATACTGCGGCTGTCGGTGTCCCTGCGCAGTCTGGATTCCCTGGTACTCAGCTTTACCGGGCTGTGACGTCGTCGTCGTCCACATTTGCGGGCTTTTCCAGCACCGATCAGACCTGTGTTGGCGCGACGTCTGAGTTTATTTGTACAGCACAGGTAGTCAATGGAACAGGACTATTTGGCGGAACTGGCAGCGACTCTTACAACCTCTTTATGAGCCTCGGCAGGTCGAATGACTTTGAAGCCGCAACGAATGAGACGCGCCGTCTTGACTTCCAATTCGAATTTTTCTTCCTAGACATCACCGGAAGTGCATTAACAAGCAATTCTGTCGATATCGATTTGAGCCTGTTGGATATCGCAAAGATGTCTGGCGGCTTCGTCGTTTTTGCGCCGACGGTTGGTGCCCCAGGTTTCGATCGGGCGGATTTCGATTTACAAATTGACTCTATCGTTACGGGCTCAGCACCCACCACCGATGTGCCAGAACCCGGCAGCTTGTTCCTAACAGCTCTGGCTTGTTTGATGCTGGGTTTGGCAGGGCGTTCAGCCCGTAAACCCTTGGCAGACTCCAGATTTTGATCAAATTGACGATTTCATACCCAATTTGGGTATGTTGAAGGGTCAAAATGAAAAATGCGAACAAAATAGGCCTCTAGCTCTCGAATTTATTCAATAGTTTGCTATATATAAAGTAGCATCAATCCACCGCCACAACCGGCACCCGCAGCGCCAATGCGCACATCAGCTCGTACCCCACCGTGCCACCCGCCTGCGCGACTTCGTCAATCGGCAGCACTGCGCCACTTGCGGCGTTGCCCCACAGCGTGACTTCACTGCCAAAGCCTGCGTGGGGCACGGGACTTAAATCGACCGTGATCATGTCCATGCTCACGCGCCCGACCATGCGCGTGCGAACGCCGTTCACCAACACCGGCGTGCCCATGGCGCAGTGGCGCGGGTAGCCATCGGCATAGCCACAGGCCACCACGCCAATGCGCAGCGGTTCCGTGGCGGTGAAGTTAGAGCCATAGCCCACCGTGTCACCAGGCTGCAAATCTTGCACGCCGATGATCTTGGAGGCCAGTGTCATGGCCGGTTGCAGTTGCCAGTCTGCGGCGCTGTGCTCAGGAAAATCTGGCGCGCTGCCGTACTGGGCGATGCCCACGCGCACCCAATCTGACGCAATACCGCTGTGGCGCAGCGTGGCGGCGCTGTTGCTGATCGAGCGTTCACCGGGCAAGTCTTGCGTGGCGGCATTGAAGCGCTCAAGTTGCGCCGAAATGCCTTTGGGACCATCGGCGTCGCTGAAGTGCGTCATGTGCGAGATTTCATCCACCTGCGGCAGTGCGTTCAGGCGCGTCCAGGCGGAGCGGTAATGCTCGGGCTTGAAGCCCAAGCGGTTCATGCCCGAATTCATTTTCAGGAAAACCCGCTGGCCTACATTGGTTTTGTGGGTTGCCAGCATGTCGACTTGCTCACTGCAATGCACCGTGTGCCACAGGTCCAGGCGCGAGCACAGCTCCAGGTCGCGTTGCTCAAAAACCCCTTCCAGTAGCAAAATTGGCCCGCGCCAGCCCATGGTTCGCAGGCGCTGGGCTTCAGCCAAATCAAGCAGGGCAAACCCGTCGGCGCCGCGCAGCCCCTCAAAAACATGTTCGATGCCATGGCCGTAAGCATTGGCCTTGACCACCGACCAAAGCTTGGCGTCCGGCGTGGCTTGCCGCGCACGCCGCAAATTGCTACGCAGGGCGTTGGTGTGAACTGTGGCTTGAATAGGACGCGGCATGCTCAATATAGGGGATTGTTGGTAGGGGATTGTGGGATTCTGACACTGCCCGCCGTGCTATAACCTGAACGTCGTTTGAGCAATCTAACAAATCCTTACACATAGGACTTACCCATCGGCCCGCCCGATGCTTTTCTGGCCTTAATGAAACGCGGCTTTTACACCATCATGTCGGCGCAGTTTTTCAGCTCGCTGGCTGACAACGCGCTGTTCGTCGCCGCTATTCAATTGCTCAGAACCGAGCATGCACCCGCTTGGCAGCAAGCCGCTTTGGTGCCCATGTTCGCGCTGTTTTATGTGATTTTGGCCCCCTTTGTGGGCGCATTTGCGGATTCAATGCCCAAGGGCCGGGTGATGCTGATCAGCAACTTCATCAAAATTGTCGGCTGCCTGATGATGCTGTTTGGCACCCACCCGCTCATGGCCTATGCCATTGTGGGCCTCGGGGCGGCGGCCTATTCGCCTGCCAAATACGGTATCTTGACCGAGCTTTTGCCCGCCTCCCAATTGGTCAAGGCCAACGGCTGGATTGAAGGGCTGACGATTGGCTCCATCATTTTGGGGGTGCTCTTGGGCGGCCAATTGGTGGGGCCGGTGGTCTCCAGAATTTTGCTGGGCATTGACTTGCCCCTGATTCAGACCAATATCGACACCGCGCCTGAAGCCGCGATCAGCGTGTTGATTTTTGTTTACTTGCTGGCGGCAATGTTCAACACCCACATTCCGCACACCGGGGTTGAAATGCGTCCCTTGCCGCGCCGCATCATCAGTTTGCTGCCCGATTTTTGGACCTGCAACAACCGCCTATGGCGCGACAAGCTGGGGCAAATTTCACTGGCCTCCACCACGCTGATTTGGGGCGCTGCCGGCAATTTAAAAACCGTGGTGCTGACCTGGGCCGCCGTGGCGCTGGGCTATACCGTCACGCAAGCGTCTGCCTTGCAGGGCGTGGTGGCCATTGGCATGGCGGTGGGAGCGATTGTGGCGTCCCTGCGAATGAAGCTGGTGGACGGCCCCAAAGTCATTCCCATGGGCATCGCCATGGGTGCTGCGGTCATCGTGCTGATTTTTATCGACAACGTGTGGACAGCAGCGCCTTTTCTGATTCTGCTGGGGGCCCTGGGCGGCTTCATGGTGGTGCCCATGAACGCCTTGCTGCAACATCGGGGGCATAACCTGATGGGTGCCGGGCGGTCTATTGCGGTGCAAAATTTCAATGAGAATTTGTCGATACTGGTGCTGGGATTGGCTTACAGCCTGTCGGCAGGCATGGGTCTTTCGCCCTTTGCGGCGATTGCCTGTTTCGGGCTGATCGTGGCGGGCGTGATGGGGCTGATTTACCGCTGGCATCAGCGCAACTGCATCCATCACAAGGCGGAGGTGGAGCATCTCCTGGACATAGCCCGCAACGACAACCATCACGGCTAATTTTGGCCCGGAACGACGCGATAGCGGCGTTGCTGGCCCTTGCCGCGCTAGGGAAGCGCGGATCAATTCGTCGTGGTCCTGTGGCGTTTGGTTTGGGATGGGATGCAAGGCGGTTTTTGCAGCAAATATCGGGAATACTTGCAAGAAAACCAACGCCGCAGACCGCCCAATTCGAGTGATCGCGCGCCGCGATGAATTGATCCGCGCTTCCTTAAGTATCGCGCCATGCGGCGTGGCCTGCGTTCGCTGAATGCTTCAGCCGAATCAGACAAGCTCACCGTGCATCGCAAAATTTTCGTCGCGTCAAGCCCCGGCAATTGACCAAAGATAGCGCTCCAGCACCGTCAGCTCTTCGGCCGTGGGTGCGCCCTTCCCCGTAATGACGGCGTACACGTTTCCACCGAAACCCGGCACGGGGTAGTGATTGAGAAAACCCCAGCCGATCAGCATTTGCGTGCAGGCGCTGGCAGCGAGGGTGGAGTTGCTGCCCGCCACTTCCTTGGAATTCACGCGCAGCTTTTGCGCGCCGCTGGCCGACGTAATCGCCAGCACGGCAGGCGTTTGCGGCGGCAGGTGTTCCGGGCTGACCAGGTGGACGGTCTGGCCTGTCGCGTCGATCCAGCGGGCCGACGGCTGGCCTTTGTCAAAGCCCAGCTCCGATGTGTAGGCTTCTTCGGCTTTTGAAGCCTGAAACACCACACCGGTAGCGGCTGGCCCCGGAATGCTCACAGCGGCGATGGCAAAGTGCGCGTCTTCGATGTGGTAGGGCACGCGGTTTTTCGGCATAGGCTGAATGCCCGGCACGCTGGCCGATTTTTTGCACCACAAACCGAAGGTGTTGACGGCGCTGCAGTCAACGTTTCGTCTGCCCTTCGTCACCCGCATGACCGGCAGCGCCATCGTGCCCATGGCCGGGCTGTCTTTGTTGAAGGCGTTGAGCATTTCCATGGCGTTGCCAGGGCTGGAGCCAAAGCCTGAATCCGACACGGCCCTGACCCCCTCGCCCGCCCTGGCCGGCGCGCCCAGCACGTAGTCGGTATGCGCATCAGCCAGGTCCCATTTGCACGCGGCGTATTTGGCGATGATGGCCAGCGCGGCTGCCGGCAAATTTTTGCCGGCATGCGCCACCGGGTCGGTCAGCGAATAAATGGGGCGCGGCGGCGGCACCGTCATGGCGCCCTGCCCGTTCGATGCATTTGATAGTTCGGCCAGCGCATAGCTCAGCGTGGCCACCTCATTGGCTGCGGGCGTGTAGGTAAAGGTGTCCTGACCATTCGGCCCGGCAGGAATGGTCAGCCGCGTTTTGCCCAGCTTGCCGCTGCCGCTGGAAGCCACCGACAGCGTCAGCGGCGCCGCCAGATTGCCGCGTACGTACACGGTGATGGTCAGCGGCGTGCCGGCAGGCGCAGAACCCAGGCCAGCCGGGCCGTCGTCAAACAGCGCCGCCTGCGCCCGGCCAGCTGCAGCCTTTAGCGGGCCGGACACCAGCGGCTCCAGTGTCTTGTTTTGATGCCAGCCCGGCGCGTGGTTGATCGCATAGTTGCGAATCGGCCAGTGGTTGCCGCCCATCCAGGTGTAGACCTCACAACCCGATTCGACCGCGTGATTGACGGTGCGCGCGAACAGCAGTTGCCATCGCGCGTCGTCAATCGGCATGCCGATTTCTGTCAGCGCGACGGTCACGCCC
>JANNCN010000064.1:0-4890 GCA_031386665.1 Rhodoferax sp.
AACAACTGACAACAAGGAAGCATTCGCCATGGCAACTCCCAAATTATTGCTGGACTACGTCTACGACCACGAAGCCAAGCGCGCCAACCAGGTCTATTTGACCCAGCCGCTGGGGGCCGCTGGCAACGGCGCGGTGACCGATTACACCTGGAAGCAAACCGTCGACCAGGCCCGGCGCATGGCCACTCATTTGAAGGCACAAGGCTTTGAGCCAGGGGCGCGCATTGGCATTTTGTCCAAAAACTGTGCGCACTTTTTCATGGCCGAACTGGCAATCTGGATGGCGGGCTACACCACCGTGGCAATCTTCCCCACCGAAGGCGCAGACACTGTGAAGTTCGTGCTGGAGCACAGCGAAGCCTCGTTGCTGTTCGTCGGCAAACTCGACACCTGGGGAAAGCAGTTGCCGGGCGTTCCCGCCAACCTGCCGCGCATCGCGTTTCCGTTGGCACCTAAAACAGATTACGAGACCTGGGACGCTATCACGGCGCGCACCCAACCCATGGCGGGCAAACCCACACGCGCTGGCAAAGACCTGGCCATGCTGATTTACACCTCGGGCTCCACCGGACAGCCCAAAGGCGTCATGCACAGTTTTGAGCGCATCAGCGCCGTGGCCGAAGGCGTTTCCGCCCGCATGGCCGAAACGCTAGGTGTTGGCGTGGACAAGCGGGCCCTGTCCTACCTGCCGCTGGCACATTGCTTTGAGCGCTCTTTTGTCGAATGCCTGTCCTTTGTGGAAGGCAACCTGCATGTGTTTTTTGCGGATACGCTCGACACCTTTGTCGTCGACCTGAACCGCGCCAAGCCCACCATCTTCATCTCGGTGCCGCGTTTGTGGCTGAAGTTCCAGCAAGGCGTGTTGACCAAAATGCCTGCGACCAAACTGAACCGCATGCTCGGCATTCCCTTCATTGGGAAAATAGTCGCCAAAAAGGTGTTGACTGGCTTGGGGCTGGATCAGACCAAACTGGCGGCCAGTGGGTCGGCACCGTTGCCCGCCGATTTGGTCAAGTGGTATCGCAAACTGGGCTTGAACTTGGTCGAGGGTTACGGCATGACCGAGGATTTTGCCTACTCGCACACCATGACCGATGCGCTGAACGAGCCGGGCTACGTGGGCGCGCCCTACGATGGCGTGCAGGTGCGCATCAGCCCTGAGGGCGAAATCCAGATCAAATCACTCGGCCAAATGGTCGGTTACTACAAACGCCCCGATTTGGACGCCGAGGTCTTCACCGAAGACGGCTTTTTCAGAACTGGCGACCAAGGCGAGCGCCGCCCTGATGGGCAGCTCAAAATCACGGGCCGCTTGAAAGAGCTTTTCAAAACCGGCAAAGGCAAGTACGTGGCCCCTGCGCCCATCGAAAACACCTTGAATTCACACCCCATGATCGAGTCCAGCATGGTCTCGGGCGTGGGCCAGTCCGCGTCTTACGGTTTGATTGTGCTGTCCGAAGACATGCGCCCCAAAATGAAAGACGCAGCCGTGCGCGCCGAAGTGCAAGAAGCCATGGCTGTTTTGCTGAAAGAAACGAACAAAGGCCTGGCCGATTACGAGCAAATGAAGATGCTGGTGATCGCCAAAGAGCCTTGGTCCATTGAAAACGGCTGCCTCACGCCCACCATGAAAATCAAACGCAGCAAGATTGAGGCGGCCGTGGCCCCTCAGGTGGATGCCTGGTTTGAAGGCAAAGGCAAAGTGCTTTGGGAGTAATTTTGGCAATGGCTTTGGTAATGGTTTTGGATTGAGGCGATGGGCTTGCGGCGCGTTCGCGTCGCGGCTCCCACGCCTCCCGCAGCTGCTATCGCCCCACCAAGCCCGGCATGTTAAACCCGGCATAGCGCAACTGCACCAGCAGGTTCTGCGTGGCCTGGTCATCCAGCGCAGTCAGCGGTGGGCGAACTGTTCTCCAATCGGCCTGCCCTGAAAATTCGGCCACCACGCGTTTCATCGCCGGAATCATCACCAGCACCTGAAAAATCTTGCGTACCGCGTCAATTTTGGCCTGAAGCGCGGCGGCCTCGGGCGTTCCGCGCGCCGCGTACACGGCGTGAATGGCAGCGGGGTTCACGTTGGCCGTGGCGCTGATGCAGCCGACACCGCCAATGGCCAGCGCTTGGGACAGTGGCAATTCACTGCCCGGAAAGACTTCAAAACCGTTTTTGGCAAAGTTGTCAATCATCGCTTTGGTGTTGTCCCACACGCCCGATGAATCCTTCACGCCGATCACCGTGTTGGGGTAGCGCTTGCGCAGCATTTCAATCAAGTTCAGCGAGATCGGCACACCTGACACGGCTGGGATGTGGTACAGATAAACCTTCAAATTGGCGTTGCCCACGCGCTCGATCACCTCTGAGTAATAGGCGTAAAGTCCTTCGTCAGACACGCCCTTAAAGTAAAACGGCGGCAGCATCAGGCAGCCCGCAGCGCCATTGTCGGCGGCGTGCTTGGTCAGCGCCACCGCGTCAGGCAAGGCGCACGCGCCGGTGCCGGGCATCATTCGGTGCGCGGGGATACCAGCGGCCAACAGCGCGTCGGTCAAACCCAGCCTTTCACTCACCGACAGCGACGCAGCTTCCGAATTCGTCCCAAAAATCGCCAAGCCTACGTTGTTGCTGATCAGCCATTGGCAATGCGCAATGTAGCGTTTGACATCGGGTTCCAGATTGTGTTTGAACGGCGTCAGCACGGGTGCAAGTACGCCGCGAATGGGTAGGGTGGTTGACATGGTGATATCGGAGGGTTTGAGGAAAGGCGGTATCGAGCGATTTCAGTTTTTTGGGACTTTGCCAACGGATTCGACACTCCGCAAAAAGTCAAAATCCACCCCCTTGTCTGCTTGTGTCACGGTCTGTAAAAACAGTTTTTTGTAGCCACGCGGTGCAGTAGGTTCGGTGATCGGGTTAGCAGCGCTGCGCCGGGCGAGTTCTTCGGCGGACACCATCAGGCTGATTTCGCGCTTTGATACCGAAAGGCGGATCCGATCGCCGCTTTGAACATGCGCCAGCGGCCCGCCCACGGCCGACTCGGGCGTGACGTGCAGCACGATGGTGCCGTAACCAGTGCCGCTCATGCGGCCGTCGGATATCCTCACCATGTCTTTCACGCCGGCGCGGGCGAGCTTGAGGGGGATGGGCAAATAACCCGCTTCAGGCATGCCAGGCGCACCTTTGGGGCCGATGTTTTTAAGGACCAACACGTCGTGGGCGGTCACGTCCAGATCGGGGTCGTCAATGCGGCGGGCCAGGTCTTGCGCGTTTTCAAACACCACGGCGCGGCCTTCGTGCTCCATCAGCTTCGCGTCTGCTGCCGACTGTTTGATGATCCCGCCACCCGGTGCCAGGTTGCCGTACAGCACGGCAATGCCGCCTTGCGGGTAGATGGGGTTGTTGAACGGGCGAACCACGTCTTGCTTAAAGCCTGGGCCTTGCGCTGCTAGTTCTTCGCCCAGGGTGCGGCCTGTCACCGTCATTGCGTCGAGCTTGAGCAAGGGCTTTAACTCGCGCAGCAGGGTTGCCATGCCCCCGGCGTGGTGGAAGTCTTCCATATAGTGCTGGCCAGAAGGCTTAAGGTCGAGCAGTACTGGTGTGTCGCGGCCCATGCGGTCCAGCGCGGGCAGGTCAATGTCCAAGCCAACCCGTCCGGCAATGGCCGCCAAATGCACGATGCCGTTGGTTGAGCCGCCAATCGCCAGCAACACGCGCAGGGCGTTTTCAAAAGCGGCCGGGGTCAATATTTTGTCGATGGTCAGGCCGTCAATCGCCATTTGCACGGCGCGCGCGCCGGTTTCTTCGGCGATGCGGATGCGGTCTGCGGTGACTGCGGGGGGCGATGCGCCTCCGGGCACCGTCATGCCCAGCGCTTCGGCAATGCAGGCCATGGTGCTGGCCGTTCCCATGACCGAGCAGGTGCCCACGCTGGCCACCAGCTGGTTGTTGACTTCGTCTTTTTCGGCGTCGTCAATTTCATTGGCACGAAATTTGGCCCAGTAGCGGCGGCAGTCCGTGCAAGCACCTACCCGTTCGCCCCGGTGCGAGCCTGTCAACATTGACCCGGTGATCAATTGGATGGCGGGCAGCCCGGCAGAGGCCGCGCCCATTAACTGCGCGGGCACAGTTTTGTCACAGCCGCCAATCAGCACCACGGCATCCATGGGTTGGGCCATCAGCATTTCCTCGGTGTCCATGGACATCAGGTTGCGCAGGTACATGCTGGTAGGGGCGGCAAAGCTCTCGTGCACGCTGATGGTCGGAAAGTCCATCGGCAGGCCGCCTGCCATCAAAATGCCGCGTTTCACAGCCTCAATCAGTTGCGGCATGTTGCCGTGGCAGGGGTTGTAGCTGCTGCCGGTGTTGGTGATGCCTATGACCGGGCGGTCCAGCGCCTTGTCGGTGTAGCCCGCGCCCTTGATAAAGGCTTTGCGCAGAAACAGCGAGAAGCCAGCGTCACCATAACTGGTCAGGCCCTTTTGCATGCCGGTGGGTGTGCCGGTTGGCAGGGCGTTGCCGGGTTTCTTGGAGGAGGTCATTTCAGGCAAAGGGAGGTTGGGGGGGCGTAGGGTTCAAGTGTCGCGGATTTTCGGACGCGAAGATAATCATCAAAACTTGTCTGATGTCCCTAAACGTATCTTTGCTCCCTCATGACCCAGCTCGATTCATCCTCCCAGAAGCCTTTTATCATCCGCATGCACGCGAGTGACAACGTCGCCATCGTCGCCAATGACGGCGGTTTGGCGGCGGGCACCGCTTTGCCAGACGGGCTGGTGTTGAAGGACAAAGTACCGCAGGGCCACAAAGTTGCGCTGGTCGATTTGAAGGCTGACGAGCCGGTGCTGCGCTACGGCATTGCGATCGGTTACGCCCACAAGGACATCCCGACCGGCAGCT